>CALLHZ010000058.1 GCA_938009115.1 uncultured Clostridia bacterium | reverse complement strand
ACCTGGCGGACAAAAGGATTTTCGCCTGCCAAAGCGACCTGGTCTTCAGCCACGTTGGCGGCGTAGATGATGGGCTTGTTCGACAGTAAATTCAGCTCCCGCAGGACCTCCGCCTCTTCTTCGCTCACCGCCAGGGTCCGGGCGGATCTTCCGTCCTCCAGGACCTTTTGAAGCCGAAGAAGAAGATCCAGCTCCGCCGACAGGGTCTTGTCCCCTTTAGCGCTCTTGCGGATGCGCTGAATGCTCCGGTCCAGCACTTCCATATCCGACAGGATCAGCTCCGTATTGATCACTTCGATATCCGACAGCGGATCGATCCGGCCGTCCACATGGACCACGCCCGGATCCTCGAAGCAGCGGACCACGTGAACGATGGCGGCAACCTCCCGGATATGACCCAGGAATTTGTTGCCGAGCCCCTCCCCTTTCGACGCGCCCTTTACGAGGCCGGCGATGTCATAAAACTCGATGGTGGTGTAGATCGCCCGCTTCGCGTGGTACATTTCATGGAGCACTTTGATCCGCTCATCGGGCACTGTAACTACGCCCACATTGGGCTCGATGGTGCAGAAGGGATAATTCGCGGCTTCGGCGCCTGCTTTCGTAATGGCGTTGAACAGGGTGCTCTTTCCTACATTGGGCAGCCCTACGATTCCCAGTTTCACTGTTGTTTCTCCTTATATCCATAAATGATCAGGCAGAGCAGGATCACTGCGGCGCTGAACAATTGGGCCTGGCGGAAAGGTCCCAGCATCAGGCTGTCTGTGCGCAAGCCCTCTACAAAAAATCGCTCTGCCGAATACAAAGCCGCGTACATCAGAAAGATCTGTCCCTCAAATTTCTTCCGGCCGCGTCTGTCGAACCAGACAAGGAACGCGCAGAGAAGAAAACACCACAGGGATTCATACAGGAAGGTGGGGTGCACCGCAGTCCCGTTGACGATCACGGCCCAGGGAAGATCCGTTGGCCCCCCGTGAGCCTCGCTGTTGAAAAAGTTTCCCCATCGGCCGATGGCCTGCCCCAGGGCCACGGAAGGCGCTACGAGATCGATGTAAGCGGGGATGCGCAGCTTCCAGCGCTTCGCAAGAAGTAAGCCCAGCCCGATCCCTGCTATCAAGCCGCCGTGGATCGCCAGACCGCCGGAGCGGAAATTCAGGATCTCAGCGGGGTGCTGGGCGTAGTAGCTCCATTCAAAGATCACATAATAGAGTCTTGCCCCCAGCGCTCCGGCAGGGATACAGTACAGCGCTATATCGATGATACGATCGCGGTCCAGCCCCGCGCCGGGTGCCCGCCGCCAGGCAAGGCCCACCGCCGCCAGCATGCCGGAGGCGATCATGATGCCGTACCACATCACATCCAGACCGAATATTGTAAATGCCACCCTGCCTGGCGAAGTCATCATGGTTTGCCTCCACAGGCCTCGAACAGCTCATAAGATGCCCTGCGAATAAAGTTCTCAAAGTCGGGAACATGAGTGTCGTTGCCCGCGAAGCAAAGCACAAAGGGCTCTTTGGCGTAAACCAGCGCGACGTCGTTGGTGATCCCCTCGTCCTCGCCGGTTTTGTGGGCGATCGGCGCCGCATCGCCGATGATCCCGGGGATCTTGTGGTTGATCTGTTGCTTCAAAAGCATATCCTCCGCATAGATCGACGTGGTCTCATCCACAAATTTCCTCCGCCAGACCTGCTCCAGAAGGTCGCCCACTTCCCGGGGGCTGAACTCGTTTTCGATACCCCGGGCCGCCGCTTCGCTGTCAAACAGCAAACGGTTGAGCCTTGTAACAGAAAGGCCCATTTCTCTGAATGCATCGTTCAATGAATCTATGCCGAATCTGCGGATCAGCAGATTGGTGGCAGAGTTGTCGGAAATGGTGATCATCAGCTCGCATAGCGTTGCGACAGACACCTCAGGCTCGTCGGTGAAGGCCCGAAGAGCACCGCATCCACCCAGCTTGTCGGAATGGCGGCACCGGATCTTTTCGTCCATGAGGACGCGGCACTCCTGCGCCAGCCTGCAAATGTGCATAAAAATCGGCAGCTTGATCACCGAAGCCGGTCGGAAAGATTCCTCCGCCTGATAAGCGATGGTCTCGCCCGTAATAAGATTTTTAAAGTACATGCCGTTGTGTCCCGGCAGGGAAGCGAGCTGCTCCGTGATGTGTTGTTTCATGACAGGTTCCTCCGGAAGCCTTGCTTCCGCCGTTATTGGCCGAACCGAACGGCGCGGCCCAGGGTTTCGTTCACGAGCTTGCCGTGATCCACGGCGACGCTGCCGTTGATCAGGACCCAGGCGATGCCGTCGGGAGGCAGGGCCGGATCATCATAGGTCGCCCGATCCTGCAGCTTTTCATAGTCAAATATGGTGATGTCGGCATCCGAACCGACGCGCAGGTTTCCTTTCCGGGGCAGATTCAGCCGCTGAGCAGGCAGGTCCGTCATTTTTCGAAGCGCTTCCCCCAAGGGGATCTTGCCCGTCTTGACATATTCACAAATAAGCCGCGGAAATGCGCCGGCGGCCCGGGGATGGCCTTTGACGCCGCTGCGCAGGCCGTCGCTGGCCAGGATCACGTAGGGATGGCGCAGCGCCATGACGATATCCTCCGGCTTCATGAAATAGCCGATGGTTTTGGCCCAGGGTTCATGGGCTCTGGCCCAGTCGAAGATCTCCTTGCTGCACCGCTGCCCGGCGTAACGCCCGTCTACCAGCTGCACGCTGTCATACCCGGCCTGATATTCCTCCAGAAAACCGTCGTCGTAGGTCGTCGCGCCGATGGTGGTGCTGAAGGCATCGTAGGGATAGCAGTCGCAATACATATCCACGCCTTCGCTGCGGTACCGGTCCAGATCCTGCAGTAATTTTTCCATCTGCCCGTATCCGCCCATGCTGCCCACGTGGGAGACCTGGACCCGCACGCCGGCTTCCCGGGCGATCCTTGCCATTTCCTCCACGGCTTCAAACACACCGTGGACATCCTTGCGCACGTGCGCTGTCACCAGCCTGTCTTCAGGCCCGCAAAGCCTTGAAAGCCGGATGATCTCCTCCCAGGAGGTGCCCGGCACATACTTGACGCCGAAAGATACGCCCATACATCCTCCGGCAAGCAGCTCTGCCGTCATCTCCTCCATCCGGTCCAGGATCTCGGGAGTGACCGCCGCATACTTGTCCTTGCCGCCGCAGGCTTCCCGTACATAAGTGTGCCCGGCAAACAAACCCATGTTCACACAGTTGCCGTGCTTATCCATGTGATCCAGGTAGCGGTCCGGCGGGTAAAAATTCTCGCCGCAGTTTCCGCCCATGCAGGTCGTGACGCCCATCAGCGCCATGGATCTGGCAATATCCTGGCCCATGACACCGGAACCTTGATCAAAGGGATCCTCGTGCATGTGCAGGTCCACAAAGCCCGGGCTGACGATCATGCCTTTGGCATTGATAACCAGGTCCGCCGCCGGTTCTTGATCCGTGATTTCGGCCACGCGCCCGTTTTCGATCAGCAAGTTGGTGATACGGTCCAGTTTTTGGCGGCTGTCGATGATCCGGCCGCCTTTGATAAGCACACGATTCATAGTTCCTCCTGCGTATCGGCCAATTTCTATAATTCCCTGCGGCCCTCCATGGCCATGGACAGGGTCACTTCATCTGCATATTCCAGATCGCCACCGACGGGGATCCCGTGGGCGATCCGGGTCACTTTGATCCCGGAAGGCTTGACCAGCCTGGCGATATACATGGCCGTGGCCTCTCCTTCGATATTGGGATTCGTCGCCAGGATCACTTCCCGGACGTCGTTCTGCTGCAATCTGAGAATGAGAGACTTGAGGTTGATTTCTTCGGGACCGATCCCGTCCATGGGCGAGATGGCGCCGTTGAGCACATGATACTGTCCCCGGTATTCCTTGACCCGCTCCATAGCCGACACATCCCGCGGGCTTTCCACCACGCAGATCACACCGGGATCTCTGGCGGAGTCGGAGCAAACGGAACAGGGATCCACGTCGGTCAGGTTCCCGCAAACCGAACAATATTTCATATTCTCCTTTGCCTGCACGATGGACTCGGCCAGGGCCGAGGCCTCCGCTTCGGACAGCGACAAGATATGAAAAGCCAGCCGCTGGGCGCTCTTGTACCCGATTCCGGGGAGCTTTGACAGCTCGGCGATGAGCCTTGTCAGAGGTTTTGCGTAATATTTCATTGCAGCTCAGCCTACATCAATCCGGGCGGAAGTCCCATGCCGCCGGTGACCTTGCTCATCTCCGTCTGACTGATCTCGTCGATCTGACGAAGGGCTTCGTTGGCCGCAACTAAAAGCAGATCCTGGAGCATTTCCACATCCTCCGGATCACATACGTCCGGCCGGATGGATACGCGAACCAGCTGATGCCTGCCGTTGACCGTGACGCTGACCGCGCCGCCTCCGGCAGTGGCCTCAGCCTCTTTTTCCTCGATCTCGGACTGAACCGCCTCCATTCGCTGCTGCATGACCTGAAGCTGCGCCATCTGAGCCTGCATATTGTCTTTTTTGCCGCCGGGCTTTTTGCCGGCCTTCATACCTTTACCCATTTTTGATCCTTTCCCGGTTTCTATATGAATGATTCCTGTATTTCCGAATCCTTAAGAAGAAGCTGCATCTTGAGGCGCCGTCCGGTATGCTCCGCCAGGATCTCCTCCAGCAGCTTTTCTTCCTTCCTGAATTGTTCTTCCTGAATGGTGTTGCTGACCTGTACGGTAAACAAATGCCCGGTGATCTCCCGAAGAACGCTGCCGCAGGTGCGGGTCATTTTGGATATCCGTTCATCGGCCATAACGCGCCGCCAAAGCTCAATTTCCTCTTTTTCAGCAGAAGCCGCCGGGGTCTTCTCCGGAGCCGCCGCTTTCGGCGCGGCCGGCTTTTCTTCGGGAGAAGGAGCCGAAGGCGGCTGAGACCGCTCTTCCGACGGCGAGGCAAGACGGACGATGGCCAGCTCCAGGATCACGCGGGGCTTGGGAGACCACTTGGCCTCCGCAAGGGCTGCGGAGAGCTCGATGATGCAACGCTGGATCTCCGAAAGCGAAATCGCATCTGCCTGTTGCTGCAGGCGCCGGATGTTTTCCACCGAAAGATTCAGGACATGCTCGGGGCGTTCCACATACTTGATGATCAGCAGGCTTCGAAAGTGTTCGACCCAATCCCGTGCAAACTGATTGGCTTCTTTGCCCAGGGCCAGCATTTCGTCGAGCAAAAGCAGCGCCTGGCCTACC
Source organism: uncultured Clostridia bacterium (assembly GCA_938009115.1). Lineage (GTDB taxonomy): Bacteria > Bacillota > Clostridia > Peptostreptococcales > Anaerovoracaceae > UBA10908. Next base: position 2,192 of record CALLHZ010000058.1, on the reverse strand, counting down.
TGGCGGTCCAGCACCTTTTGCGTGATATCCAGAAAAACCTCCTGTCCGCACATGCCCAGGAGCTCCAGCACATCCGTCCGGGTGACGACGCCGGCGCCCGCAGCGCAACGGTCCAGAAGCGACAAGCCGTCGCGGACGGAGCCGTCGGCATTGGAGGCGATGAGCGCAAGGGCGTCTTCGCCGGCCTCGATCCCCCGCTCCCGGCAGATCTCAACAAAGCGCTCCAGGATCTTTTCTTCGGATACCCGGTGAAAATCCAGCCGCAGGCAGCGGGACAGGATCGTGGCGGGAAGCTTATGAGGCTCTGTGGTGGCAAGGATAAAGACGATGCGTTCCGGAGGCTCCTCCAGCGTCTTGAGCAGCGCATTGGCCGCCGGTGTCGACAGCATGTGGGCCTCGTCGATCACATAGACTTTGCTGCGGCCGGCCGCAGGCGGATAATTGACGCTTTCCCGCAGTTCCCGAATATTGTCCACACCGTTGTTGGAGGCTGCGTCGATTTCGACGACGTCCACGAAGGTGCCGGCGGCAATATCCCGACAGGCGGCACATTCGCCGCAGGGGCGCTGCCCCTGCGGGGCCAGGCAGTTGAGCCCTTTGGCCAAAAGCCTGGCCGTGGACGTCTTTCCCGTTCCCCGGGTGCCGCAAAAAAGATAGGCGTGGCCCGTCGTCCCGGTGTCGAGCTGGTTTTTCAGTATGCGGACGATGTGCTCCTGGCCCAGCAGCTCTTTAAAAGTCTCCGGCCGGTAGCTTCGATACAGCGCCTGGTACATATTCATCCTTTCTAAAAAAAGAATTGCCTTCGGTTAGCCCCGCCGACCCGTGGAACAGGCTTTTCTGCGGCACATAAGAGATTCCGCTTATCGCTGCTTCCTTCCGGACCTGACGAGGTTCACAGATTCTTATTGCGCAGGACCCAGACCGCAGCCGACGAAGCTATCCCAAGGCAATCCTCTTAAACACTTTACAATGTATTATATGGTTTCCAGGCAGTATAGTCAAGAAACCTATCGCACGACCCGATACAACTCGTCGCTTCCCGGGGGATCGATGATTTTACTGCTTCCGTCCCGCAAGAGGAGCTGACGCCCCTCTGCTCCCGGACGAACTTCACCGATCCGTGCATAGGACACCTCCACGGCGTCCAAGGCTGCCTCCAGCGCATCTGCCCGGTCCGGGTGAACGATGATCATCATGCTCCCCGAAGAAATAAGCCGTAGGGGATCGATGCCGAAATGCGCAGTGATCTTTCGGATGATGTCAGTCACCGGGATCTGCTCCTCATAGAGAAGAAGCCCCGCATCAGCGATCTCCGCCAGTTCCCACACGGCCCCCAATACACCTCCTTCGGTGATATCGTGCATGCCTGCAGTGCCAACTTTGCCTGCGGCCACGCCTTCCTTGAGCACACTGACCCTCTTCAGATAATCTCTGGCCTCCGCCAGCTCTTCCGGAGAAAGAACACCGGCAAGCTCCGATTCAAAATCGCTGGCCAGGATGCCGCAGCCTTCCAGGCCAGCGTATTTCGTCATATAGATGAGGTCGCCGGGACGCATACCGGAGGCCCTCTGGGAGCCGCCCGCCGGGGCTCGTCCCACTGCGGTGGACACGATGACCGGACGGTTCACCGCCGGTGTGATTTCCGTATGGCCTCCGATGATTTCCACACCCAATTCTTCGCTCACTTCCGCAGCCTGTTCCATGATGCGCCGCACGTCCCCGGCTGTTGTGCCGGGGGGCAGCATCACCGCCAGCATGATGCCCAGAGGCTCCACGCCGTTGGAGGCAATGTCGTTGCAGGTGATATGGACTGCCAACCGTCCGATATCGGATATGGCCGCCGTGATGGGATCCGTGGACATGACACACTCGTAGGGTCCGAAGTCCAGAGTAGCGCAGTCCTCTCCCACCCCCGGACGAACCAGAACTTCCTGCCGCCGATGCTTGACGTGGTCAAAAACCAGTTTTTCCAGAAGGTCCGCATCCAGTTTGCCGGGCTTTAAAATAACGTGATCCATTTACTGTTATACCTCTTGGCCGCCTCGGGCCATCAAAAGCAGAAAGGCTTCTTCGTCCAATATCTGAACGCCAAGCTCCTGCGCCTTCGTCAATTTGCTGCCGGCTGCTTCGCCGGCGACCACGTAGTCGGTTTTTGCCGATACGCTGGAGGAGGTCTTTCCGCCCGCTTTTTC
>CALLHZ010000057.1 GCA_938009115.1 uncultured Clostridia bacterium | reverse complement strand
AGAAAATTATTGCAGAGACATGTCTCAGGAGTTTGAAAAATTCAAAGATTCGCAGCTTCCCGCGATCATTCCCATTCCCGGGATGGACGGCAGCTACGGAGTCGGAGTGGGACGGTCCAAAAAAGCGGTGGAGCGCGCCGTTGGCGTCGATATCATCTACGGGAACCAAGAATAGAAAAGGCAGGTGAAAATAGCAGTGAAACAAGGTAAAGTAGTCAAGGTCTCCGGGCCGCTGGTCATCGCTGACGGAATGCAGGACGCTGATATGTTCGACGTGGTGCGCGTAGGAAAGGACGGGCTGATCGGTGAGATCATCGAGATGCACCAGGATCGCGCATCCATTCAGGTATACGAAGAGACCGCAGGACTCGGACCCGGCGCGGAAGTGGTCACCACCGGTGCGCCTCTTTCCGTAGAGCTGGGACCGGGACTGATCGAAAATATATATGACGGCATCCAGCGTCCGCTGAACGCCATGCTGGAAAAGGCCGGACCCAATATCACCCGGGGAATCAGTGTCAAGGCGCTTCCCAGAGATAAAAAATGGGACTTTGAGCCTACCGTTAAAAAAGGCGATCTGGTCCAGGCCGGCGATGTGATCGGAACAGTCCAGGAGACCGTCACCGTGGTCCATCGCGTCATGGTCCCCGTGGGCATGAGCGGGAAAGTCGCCGAGATCAAAAAAGGAAGCTTCACCGTGGAGGATACGGTCTGCGTGCTGGAGGATGACAACGGCCGCACTTCGGACGTGACGATGATGCAAAAGTGGCCGGTCCGCCGGGGCAGGCCCTACAAAGAAAAACTGGTACCCGAAATGCCCATGATCACCGGGCAGCGGGTCGTCGATACGCTGTTTCCCATCGCCAAAGGCGGTGTGGCGGCAGTGCCGGGTCCCTTCGGAAGCGGAAAGACGGTTGTGCAGCATCAGCTGGCCAAGTGGGCGGATGCGGACATCGTGGTCTACATCGGCTGCGGGGAGCGGGGCAACGAAATGACCGACGTTCTCATGGAGTTCCCAGAGCTCCGGGATCCCAAGTCCGGCGAGCCTCTTATGAAGCGGACCGTGCTGATCGCCAACACCTCGGATATGCCCGTGGCGGCCCGGGAAGCATCGATTTATACGGGCATCACCATCGCTGAATATTTCCGCGATATGGGCTATTCCGTAGCCCTTATGGCTGATTCCACCTCCCGCTGGGCTGAGGCGCTCCGGGAAATGTCCGGGCGGTTGGAAGAAATGCCCGGCGAAGAAGGATATCCTGCCTATCTGGCCTCGCGGCTGGCCCAGTTCTACGAAAGAGCGGGCCGGGTGGTCGCTCTTGGCTCCGAGGGCCGCGAAGGCGCGCTGACAGCCATCGGCGCCGTATCGCCGCCGGGCGGCGATATTTCCGAGCCGGTTTCTCAGGCTACCCTGCGGATCGTCAAAGTGTTTTGGAATCTGGATTCGGCTTTGGCTTATGCACGCCACTTCCCTGCGATCAACTGGCTCACCAGCTATTCGCTGTACATCGACCGGCTGATGCCCTGGTATGCGGAAAATGTCAATAAGGATTTCCCGGCGCTTCGCCAGAAGACCATGCGCATGCTCCAGGAAGAAGCGGAACTTCAGGAGATCGTTCAGCTTGTAGGCCAGGATGCATTGTCCTTTGCCGACCGGCTGAAGCTGGAAGCCTGCAAATCTATCCGGGAAGACTATTTGCACCAGAACGCATTCCACGAGATCGATACCTATGCGTCTTTGGAAAAGCAATATATGCTGCTGAAGCTGATCCTTGAGTTCTACGAGCTGAGCCGCGATGCCATCGATCAGGGCGCCAGCTATAATGCGCTGATCCACCTGCCGGTCCGGGAGTCCATCGGACGGTTCAAGTACGTCAAGGAAGAGGAAGCGGAGACTTATTATCGTCATATCGCGGAAGAACTGGAAGAGGACGTTCGCGAGCTGATCAGCAAAGGGGGGAGCGCAGATGATTAAAGAATATAAAAGCATTTCGGAAGTAGCGGGCCCCTTGATGCTCGTGAAAGACGTTGAAGGTGTCACCTACGACGAGCTGGGAGAGATCATCCTGCCCGGCGGCGAAGTGCGTCAATGCAAAGTGCTGGAAGTGAACGGCGCCAATGCGCTGGTTCAGCTCTTCGAAAGCGCCGCAGGCATCAACCTGGCCGAGAGCAAGGTTCGTTTCCTAGGCAAAGGCATCGAGCTGGGCGTTTCGGAGGATATGCTGGGACGGGTCTTCGACGGTCTGGGTCGCGCCAACGACGATGGGCCGGATATCATTCCGGAAAAATATCTGGATATCAACGGCCTGCCCATGAATCCGGCGGCCAGAGACTATCCGGCCGAATTCATCCAGACCGGCGTATCGGCCATCGACGGCCTCAATACCCTGGTCCGGGGACAAAAGCTGCCCATTTTCTCGGGCTCCGGACTACCCCATGCCAATCTGGCGGCTCAGATCGCCCGGCAGGCCAAGGTGCTGGGCGGGGACAGCAATTTCGCCGTGGTGTTTGCCGCCATCGGCATCACCTTCGAAGAGGCGGATTTCTTTATCAGCGATTTCAGACGGACCGGCGCCATCGATCGTACCGTTTTGTTCACCAATCTGGCCAACGATCCCGCCATCGAGCGTATCGCCACACCGCGTATCGCGCTGACAGCTGCCGAGTATCTGGCTTTTGAGAAGGGCATGCACGTCCTGGTCATCCTGACAGATATCACGAACTACGCCGAGGCTCTGCGGGAAGTATCCGCTGCCAGAAAAGAAGTCCCGGGCCGCCGCGGCTATCCCGGATACATGTATACGGACCTTGCCACGCTGTACGAAAGAGCCGGGCGGAAAAAGGGACACAAGGGCTCTATCACCATGATCCCGATCCTGACCATGCCCGAAGACGACAAAACGCATCCCATACCCGACCTGACCGGATATATCACCGAAGGTCAGATCATTCTGTCCCGTGAACTTCACCGGAAGGGCATCGTACCGCCCATCGACGTGCTGCCCTCCCTTTCCAGACTGAAGGACAAGGGCATCGGGCGCGGAAAAACCCGGGAAGATCACGCCGATACCATGAATCAGCTCTTTGCCGCGTACTCCAGCGGAAAGCAAAGCAAGGAGCTCATGGCGATCCTGGGTGAAGCAGCGCTCACGGAAGTGGACCTGCTCTTTGCAAAGTTCGCCGACGAGTTCGAGAAGGAATATGTGTCTCAGGGCTTCGATTCCGAAAGAGATATCGAAGAGACGCTGAATCTGGGATGGAAGCTTTTGGGTATCCTGCCCAGGGAAGAGCTGAAACGGGTGCGGGACGAATATCTGGACCGCTATCTGCCTGTGGGCCCTTCTGAGGATCCGGCGCCCGAAGAAACGTCCGGGAGCGAATCCGACGAAGACCACGACCGGTAAAGGAGGGAATGGTCCATGGCACGAATGAATGTGAACCCGACCCGGATGGTTCTCACCTCCCTCAAGAAAAAGCTGGTGGTGGCCAAGCGGGGCCACAAACTGATGAAGGACAAGCGGGATGAACTCATGAAGCAGTTCCTTGAGCTTGCCCGGGAGAACAAGGCCCTCCGGGAGGAAGTCGAAAGAGAGCTTATGGAAGTCTATGGGAGCTTTACCATCGCCAGCGCGGTCATGAGTCCCCAGCTGATGTCCGAGGCGCTCATGTATCCGACACAGGGCGTGTCCATCGACGTGGGCAGCAAAAACGTGATGAGCGTCAACGTTCCGGTCTTTAGCTTTACGGCCGAAGACGAGGATGGCGGCAATATTTATCCGTACGGTTTTGCCGGAACTTCCGGCGAGCTTGACAGCGCCGTCAAGAGCCTCAGCCGGGTGTTTCCCCGTATGCTGATCCTTGCCGGCAAAGAAAAGCAGGCAGACCTCATGGCCCAGGAGATCGAAAAGACCCGGCGCCGGGTCAACGCCCTGGAGTATGTCATGATCCCGCGACTCACTGAGACCATTCGCTACATCCGCATGAAGCTGGACGAAAACGAGCGGGGCAACCAGACGCGGCTCATGAAAGTGAAAGACATGATGCTGGCGGCTGCCATTGTCGAAAAGCGGAAGGAAACCGAAAAGGCGCTGGAACAATATCACTGATCCAAACTGAGTCACCTGCCTCCGGCAACTCGCCATGAGACCGGAGGCAGGAATTTTTTTGGATTTTTTTCAGACTGCGATTGTGCTGAAGGAGTCAGTTTGCTATAATGGTAAAAATTGCGGGAAGGAGGTGCGCATATGGCCAATTTGTTTTCTCTGGCAGATCTGAGTATCCCGGAGGTGAATAAAATACTGAACAGGGCGGAAGCGTTTGTAAACGGCGCAACGAGCAGGGCGGCAGAGGACAAAGTCATTGCCAGCCTTTTTTTTGAGCCCAGCACCCGAACCCAACAGTCTTTTTCCATGGCGGCGTATCGTCTGGGCGCAAAAGTGCTGACCTTCAACACAGACAGTTCTTCCATGCAGAAGGGAGAAACGTTTTACGACACAGTAAAAACCTTTGAGCAGATCGGCTCCGACGCCCTGATCATCCGTCACAAGGAAAATGAGTATTACAAGCAGCTGACCGGTGTCAAAGTGCCGATTCTTTCCGGCGGCGACGGCACCGGCAACCATCCCACCCAAAGCCTGCTGGATCTGTTGACGATCCGTCAGGAATTCGGAGGTTTTGAAGGCTTAAAGATCTGCATCGTCGGAGACATCCTTCACAGCAGAGTCGCCCACACGAATATCGGGATCATGCGGCGTCTGGGTATGGAGGTTTATACGTCCGGCCCGGAAGAATTCCGGGAAGAAGGATATGATTTCATCGAATTTTCCAAGGCAGTGGAGACCATGGACATTCTGATGCTTCTCCGGATCCAGCACGAACGGCTGGAAGAAAGCATGCAGATGACGCCAATTGCTTACAACAGAGAATTTGGATTCAATGCTGCCAGAGCTGTTCAGATGAAGGACAACGCCATTGTCATGCATCCTGCGCCCTTCAATCGGGGCGTGGAGATCGATGACGACATGGTAGAGGTCCCTCGCTCCAGGATCTTTAAACAGATTCGCAACGGGGTATTTATAAGAATGGCAGTGATCGAGAGGGCATTTGGGGAATGAGAGATCTTGTGCTCCAAAACGGAAGGGTTTTTCTGGACGGCGGCTTTCGCAAGGCGGATCTTTTGATCCGCCGGGGTATCCTGTGCGCCGTTGCCGAAGATATTGAGCCTTCCGACGGTGCAGAGATCATCCAGCTTTCCGACCGATATATCCTGCCGGGCCTTGCCGATATCCACGTTCATCTTCGGGAGCCCGGTTTTTCCTATAAAGAGACCATTGCCACCGGGACCGCCGCAGCGGCGAAAGGCGGATTTACCCTCCTTTGCGCCATGCCTAATTTGAACCCAGTGCCGGATTCTTCTGCTCACTTGAAAGCGGAGCAGGATATCATTGACCGGGATGCAAGGGTCAAGGTGATCCCCTATGCTGCCATTACACTGGAGCAGCAGGGCGCGGAGCTGGCTGATTTGGAGGCCCTGGCCGGAGACTGCGCCGCGTTTTCCGATGACGGCCGCGGGGTGCAGGATGCAGAAAGAATGCGGGAAGCGATGAAAGAAGCCCGTCGTCTGGGCAAAGTGATCGCAGCCCACTGCGAAGACGGCCGACTGATCCCTGCCGGCGCCTGTGTGCACGACGGAGCATACGCCAGATCCAGAAACCTTCCCGGGATCCCTTCCGCCTCGGAATATGAGCCGGTGCGAAGAGATATCGCCTTGGTCGAAGAAACCGGCTGCCGCTATCATGTCTGCCATGTCTCTTGCGCGGAGTCCGTGGAAGCTATTCGGGAAGCGAAGCGAAAAGGATTACCGGTCAGCGGCGAGACGGCGCCCCATTACCTGGCTTTCTCCGATGAGGATCTGCAGGACGAGGGTCGGTATAAAATGAATCCACCGCTGCGAAGCGCCGAGGACCGGGCGGCGCTGATCCGGGGGATCTGCGACGGTACCCTGGAAATCATCGCTACGGATCATGCGCCCCACACGGCAGAAGAAAAAGCCCTGGGGCTCCGGGGGAGCGCCATGGGCGTTGCGGGACTGGAGACCAGTTTTGCCGCCGTCAATACGTATCTCTGCAGGGCAGGGCACATCGGACTGGAGCGGCTGGTGGAGCTCATGAGCCTCAACCCCCGGAAATTGCTGGGATTGCCCGGCGGAATCCGCATCGGACAGCCGGCAGATCTGACGGTCGTGGATAGGGACCGCAAAATCATCGTAGACCCTGAAGCCTTTGTGTCCAAAGGCCGGGCAACACCTTTCGCAGGCTGTGCATTGTACGGCGACATACTATTGACAATATACGATGGTGCCATCGTGTATCGGAATACAGCTTTTTAACTTAGTGCATGAGACACTGGAAAAGAGGAAACAATGGCAAAGAGAAATGACATCAAAAAAATACTGGTGATCGGGTCCGGCCCCATCGTGATCGGGCAGGCCGCCGAATTCGATTATGCGGGGACCCAGGCGTGCATCGCCCTGAAGGAAGAGGGATATCAGGTAGTCCTGATCAACTCCAATCCCGCCACCATCATGACCGACACCCAGATGGCAGACAAGGTGTATATGGAACCTCTGACTTTGGAATACGTAGCGAGGATCATCCGCTTTGAACGGCCCGACGCTATCCTTCCGGGCCTTGGCGGGCAGACAGGACTGAATCTCTGCGTCCAGCTGGCGGAAAAGGGCATCCTGGAAGAATGTCAGGTGGAGATCCTTGGCACCAGCATCGACTCCATCAAAAAGGCTGAAGACCGGGAGCTGTTCAAGAAAATGTGCGAAGAGATCGGGGAGCCTGTGATCGCGTCCCATATCGTGCACACCGTGGAAGAAGGTATCGCAGCTGCTCGGGACATCGGTTATCCCGTCGTGCTTCGGCCCGCGTACACCTTAGGCGGCACCGGCGGCGGCTTTGCCAAGGACGAAGAAGAATTTTTGTCGATGATGGAGCATGCCCTGGACCGTTCGCCGGTGCGCCAGGTGCTCATCGAAAAAAGCGTCAAAGGCTATCAGGAGATCGAGTTCGAAGTGATGCGGGACAGCCTGGACAAAGCCATCGTCGTCTGCCACATGGAAAATTTCGATCCGGTGGGAATCCACACGGGAGACAGCATCGTATTCGCTCCTTGCCAGACATTGTCGGAGCAGCAGCTCTCTATCCTGCGGACTTCGGCGCTGAAGATCCTGCGGCATTTGAAGATCGCCGGCGGCTGCAACATCCAATTCGCCTTGGAAGAAGGCACGGAGCGGTATTTCCTCATCGAGATCAATCCCCGGGTCAGTCGTTCTTCGGCGCTGGCGTCCAAAGCGACAGCGTACCCCATTGCCCGGGTAACAGCCAAAATCGGCGTGGGACTCAGCCTGGATGAGATATCTGTAAGCGGGATCCCTGCTTCCGTGGAGCCGGCCATCGATTATATCGTGGCTAAGGTTGCCCGCTTCCCCTTTGATAAATTTCAGTCCGCTTCCCGAGTCCTTTCAACGCAGATGAAAGCCACAGGCGAAGTGATGAGCCTGGGCCGTTCCCTCTCGGAGATCCTGTTGAAGGCTGTACGTGGCCTGGAGATCGGCGCCGACCATTTTGAATTGAAGGCTTACCGGGACAAAACCCGGGAAGAGCTGCTGGAAATCATCGCCACGCCCACCGACGAAAGGATCTTCGCCCTGTGCGAAGCGCTGCGGAAAGGCGCTTCCTGCCGGGAGATCAGCGAGGCTACCGGAATCGTCGTTTCTTTCGTGGAAGTGTTTGCAGAAGTCGTCGCCTTCGAAGACGTGCTGGCAAAGCATCCATTGGATGCAAAGATCCTGCAAAAAGCCAAGAACATGGGGCTGTCCGACAATTATATTGCCCGCAGCTGGGGCATGAAATTGAGCGATGTGCTGAAATTTCGCCGGGATTGCGGGATCCTGCCGGTCTACCGGATCGTGGACAACGTAAAAGTGCAGCAGGATTATGTTCCATACTTCTACTCTTCTTATGAGGGGGCCAACGAGAGCATCATCACCGGCAAGAAAAAAATCCTTGTTCTGGGTTCCGGCCCTATCAGGATCGGACAAGGGGTGGAATTCGACTATTCGACAGTGCATGCAGTCTGGGCCATCAAGGAGTGCGGCTACGAAGCCATCATCATCAACAACAATCCCGAGACGGTTTCCACAGACTATACTACAGCGGACAAGCTTTACTTCGAACCCATCACCGTTGAGGATGTGATGAACGTGGTGTGGATGGAAAAGCCGGAGGGGGTCATCGTATCTCTGGGCGGGCAGACTTCCATCAATGTGGCCCGGCAGCTCCATGACCTGGGCGTGCCCATTATCGGTACCGGCGTGGAGGCCATTGAGCGGGCCGAAGACCGGGATCGTTTTGAAGCCTTGATGCATCAGCTGGAGATCCCCGAACCTCTGGGCGCCGCCGTCACCAATGTGGAAGACGGATTGGCCGTCGCCAATCGGATCGGTTACCCTGTCCTGGTACGGCCTTCCTATGTGCTGGGCGGGCGAGCCATGCAGATCGTTCGCAGCGACCGGGATCTGGAGGTTTATCTGAACACGGCGGTGGAAGTGGATCGGGACCGTCCCGTGCTCGTGGACAAATACATCGCCGGCAAAGAATTAGAGACCGATGCCATCTGCGACGGCAAGGATGTATATATTCCGGGGATCATGGAACACGTAGAAGAGACGGGCGTTCATTCCGGCGATTCTATCAGCGTCTATCCTGCCTTTACCATATCGGACAAGGTGAAGCAGACGCTGGTGGCCTACACCAACAAGCTGGGGCTTGGCATCGGGATCCGGGGCCTGTTCAACATTCAGTTTATCGTGGATGAAAACGAGAATGTTTATGTGATCGAAGTGAATCCCAGGTCTTCCCGCACGGTACCCTTCCTGTCCAAGGCCACAGGGATCCCCCTGGCGAACGTGGCCACGAAGGTGATGCTGGGCCATTCGCTCAAGGAGTTGGGCTACGGCACCTTCCTTCAGGAGGACCGGCGCCGCTGGTACGTCAAGGTGCCTACGTTTTCCTTCTCGAAGATCCGGGGGCTCGACGCCTATCTTTCTCCGGAGATGAAATCCACGGGAGAGGCCATCGGCTACGATGTCAGCCTGAATCGGGCTCTGTTCAAGGCGCTGCAGGCTTCCGGCATCAAAGTCGAGAATTACGGAACGGTCTTTGTCACCCTGGCCGACAAGGACAAGCAGAAGGCGCTGCCTCTGATCCGCCGTTTTTATAATCTGGGCTTCAACATTGAGGCGACAGAAGGCACGGCGAATTTCCTGAAGCGCAGCGGTATCAAAACGCGGTTGAAGCGAAAGATCAGCGAAGGCAGCGACGATATACTCAAGAGCCTTACCCGCGGGCACGTGACCTATGTGATCAATACCCAGGACATCACTGCGGGGACTCATGAAGACGGCTTCATGATCCGGCGCACAGCGGTGGAGAACAATATCGGGATCTTCACCAGCCTTTCCACCGTCAACGTACTGCTCAACGTGCTGGAAGACATGACCATCCCTGTTTCCACCATCGATGCAGATCAGTAGAGTAGGAGGAACCTATGAAAGATGTGATCATCGCCCTGGATTTTCAGGACAAGAATAAGGCGCTTGGTTTTTTGGATCGCCTGGGAAACGCGCGGCCTTTTGTCAAGGTGGGCATGGAACTGTTTTATTCCGAAGGACCCGGGATCGTTGAGATGTTGAAAGAACGGGGCCATCAGGTCTTTCTGGACCTGAAGCTCCATGACATTCCCAACACCGTTCGGGGCGCTGTGACCAGCGTGGCAAAGCTGGGCGCCGATATCCTCAATGTCCACGCTTCAGGCGGTATCGGCATGATGGCTGCCGCCGCAGAGGCTGCTGCCGCTTTTGGAAAGGACCGTCCCAGGCTCATCGCTGTCACCCAGCTGACCAGCACGGCCCGGGAAGTGATGAACCGGGAACTGCTGATCCCGGGTACCGTGGAAGCGGCCGTGCTTCATTACGCCAGGAATGCAAAAGAAGCAGGCATGGACGGCGTCGTATGCGCTCCCGGGGAAGCCGGGGCGATCAAAGAAAGCCTCGGCGCAGCATTCCTGACGGTGACGCCGGGTATTCGCTTTGCAGGCAATACGAAAGCTGACGATCAGGTTCGCGTCACCACACCGGCGCTGGCTGCGGAATACGGGGCGGACTTTATTGTGGTCGGCCGGCCTGTCACCGGAGCGGAGGATCCACTAGAAGCCTACTTGCGCTGCCGGAGGGAATTTATGGGAGGCATCGATGGATAATCAAAGAAAGATGATCGCAGGGCATCTACTGCGGATCGGCGCGGTTTTTCTCCGCCCCGGGGAGCCCTTCACCTGGGCATCGGGCATCCAGAGCCCGATCTATTGCGACAATCGCCTGATCCTGTCCTATCCCATCATTCGCAAGGATGTGGAGCAAGGGTTGGCGGATCTGGTCCGGGAGTATTATCCTTTGGGTGAAGGTCTTTTCGGGACTGCCACCGCCGGCATCGCCCACGCGGCGCTGACGGCGGAGATCCTGGGCTGGCCCATGGGTTATGTCCGGGGCAGCGCCAAGGATCACGGCCGAACCAACCGCATCGAAGGGAAATGCGAGGCAGGGCAGAAGGTGGTGGTGATCGAGGATCTGATCTCTACGGGCCGGAGCTGCGTGGACAGCGCCGCCGCATTGACGCAGGCCGGTTGCATCGTGCTGGGGGTGGCTTCGATTTTTACCTACAACATGAAAACAGGCATAGAGACCCTGGATGCCGCAGGTTTGGAGAGCCATTCTCTTACGGATCTGGAAGCCTTGTTGGAAGTGGCCGTCGAATACGGCTATGTGAACGAATACGGCGTAAAGCAGGTGTTGCGATTCGCCGAAGATCCCAGGGATCCCGCCTGGCAGGAACTGTGAAAAATAAATAAGCGCCGTTCGTCCTTCGACGAGCGGCGCTTATTTTATTGCTTATTTTATTGCTTATTTTTTGCGATAACCTGTTTCCGGATCCACCAGGCTCTCCAGCCGTTCGCCCTTCATCCAGTGCTCCAGGTTGCGGATAAACAAGGCGATGATCTTGCCGTGGGCGTCGGGCTGCTCATCCAGTCCGGCGATGTGAGGTGTGATCATGACATTGGGTTCGGCCCAAAGCGGATCATCTGCCGGCAGGGGTTCGGGCTGAAACACGTCCAGCATGGCGCCTCCCAGCCGACCGCTTTTCAAGGCCTCGCGCAAGGCTTCGATCTCCACGGCGGAGCCTCTTCCTACGTTGATGAGAAAAGCGCCCGGCTTCATTGCGTTAAAAGCTTCACGGTCGAAGACATGGATGGTTTCCCTGGATTGTGGAAGGCAGACACCGATGATGTCAGTCTCCGGCAGCAGAGCGGGAAGCTCTTCCAGCGTGTGGACGGATTCCACAAAGGGCGGCCGGGGCCCTTGAGTCCTTCGGATGGCTGTCACCGTGCTGCCCAGCGCGTGCATGCTCCGGGCAAAATGGCTGCCGATATCGCCGAGGCCCACAACAAGGGTTCGGGATCCGCAAATGGTTTTGGCCTGGGGGCCGTCTCGCCAGATCCGTTCGTTTTGCTGGTCCCTGTATTTATGAAATCCTACACTGAGAAGAACAGCGGCGCCTACCATGTATTCAGAAATCAGGACGCCATAGCATCCCGAGGCGTTGGTCAGGCAAGCCGTTTCTTCCCGGAAAAGAGAAAGAGCAGCGTATTTGTCAGATCCGGCTGAATCCAGCTGGAGCCATCGCAGCTTCGACGCATTGCTCAGGTAGGCTTCGGGCACGTTACCCAAAATAATATCCGCCTTTTGGACTTCTTCTTCCGGCACTGTCTTCTGATCCTGATAAATGAACTGCGCCTCCGGCGCCTTGCTCTCCAGGAGGGCGCGCTGCGCTTCGTCCATGGGCAGTACGACTAAAATGCGATGCATGGGGGTGCTCCTTTCTTTCTTGTCATCTATTTATAACATGAATGTTGCAGAAACGTTAGCCAAAAGTCCTTGAATGTGTTAAAATATCTCTACTTCTCCAATGAAAGGAAGGAAAACGCATGTTTAAAAGCAAACTGCTGCGGAGAAGCCTGGCTCTGACCACTGCACTTGCCTTATGGCTCTTTTCTTATATACCTATCGCAGCAGAAGAAGAAACCCGTCTGTCATTTATCGCCCGGGACGTTTATGTGAACGGGGTCCTGATCAATAATTTCGAACTGGTCCATCCCTTTGTCATTCGCCAGGGGAGCACCTATGTGCCGATCACGCCGGCGCTGGGAGCCGCCCTGGGTTTTCAGGTGCGTGTAGACAAGGATGCTCGCCTGATCCAGCTTCAGCCTGTGGCGCCAAACGGCCAGGCTGTCAAAGAAGCGGATCGGGGATGCGACTTGGAAGATCAGACCGGCCTGCTTGCTTACGGTTACACCGTGGCGGCCGTCAAGACCTTCGACAATGCGGAAGTCGCTGAACTTTCCGCCAAATGGCGTAAAATCATCGATCCGGTCATTTGGTCTATGGCGGGCCTTTTAAATTCAGTTGCAGAACAGACTGTGGCGCCCACGCCATCCACGGAGATCCTACCACTGAAGGAAACGGAGATCCTCTTTGTGGGAGAGGTGCCCTATCTGCCTTTGTCGGCATTCCGCAACAGCGTGATGTTTGATTGGGACGCCCATTATGATGAGGTGACCGGTCTGTATATCAGCACCGATCCGGCTGTTCCTGCCGTCAATTACTACAGCGCCGTCAATGCCTCCTATATTCAGGGACGCGCTGCTTATATCCGCGGTGTCCGGCCGGAATTGAGCATCAATGAGTCCTATTATTATGAGTATCTGTTCCGCCACGAAGCTGCTGTTTATGATCTGGATCAGGATTTCCTGATGGCCGTTTCCCGAACAGAATCTTCGTTCCAGAAGAGCATTGAGTCACCCTCCGGCGCAGTGGGCATGATGCAGATCATGCCGAAATCGGCTGCGGCCTACGGTATTTCCTTTGAGGAGCTGAAAAATCCCCACGTCAATCTGGCGTTTGGGACGATGTACATACGGGACCGCCTTTGGATCTTCAACGGCGATGTGATCAAGGCTCTGTCGGCCTACAATCAGGGCGTGGTGAGCGTAAGTCGGGGCGATTACAAGACCGGCTTTGCCGAGAAATGCGTTTCCAACGAAGGCGTGATCAAAAACTGGCTCTCCAACCGGGGATACGGACATACGTTCGAGACCCGTCTGGCTGCAAGCGATGTACGGGCCTCTGCGGCCCAGACGGATTGATACTTCCGGTCCAACCCCTACAGCGAGGCGGCCATCGGCCGCCTTTTTATTGTGGTAAAAAAGCATTTATGGTACAATATATGGTGTTAATTAGAAAACTGCGAGGTGGATATGGCCTATAAAGTCAAATTGGATGTCTTCGAAGGGCCCTTCGATCTGCTGGTCTATCTGATCGAGCATGCCCGCATGAGCATTTACGACATCCGGGTATCGGAGATCACGGCCCAATATCTGAGCTTCATTCGGGAAATGAAAAACCAGGATGTGATGGTGGCTCAGGATTTTATGGTGCTTGCAGCCGTCCTGATCGAACTGAAGTCAAAAATGCTCCTGCCCGGCTCCGAAGAGGAGGGCGTCCCCGAAGGCGAGGAGGATCCCAGAAGCCAGCTGGTGGCTCAGCTGCTGGAGTACAAGCGCTTCAAGGAAATGGCCGACTTTTTTGCCGAACAGGAAGAGGCGGCGGCGCATATTCACACCAAGCCGCAGGAGGATCTGTCTCCCTATACTGGCCCTGCGGAAGAATTGCTTCGCACCGATATCGAGCATTTTGCGCGGGCTTTCCGCGCCTTCCTCTTTCGGAAGCAGAAGTTGGAAGAGATCCGCCAGAACTATGAGCGGGTAGAGCGGCAGCGCATGAGCATCGAGCACAAAATCGGCCAGATCCGGGCATTTTTCAGCCGGAAGTCCAAGGTTCGGTTTTCTGAGTTGATTGCCAAACAAAGCGACCGCTATGACGTGGTGCTTACATTCGTTTCCATACTGGAACTGGTAAAACAGGCTGCGATCAAGGTTCGGCAGCCGAAACGGTTCGGCGACATGGAAATCGTGCTGCGGGAGGATGGCTCCCAAAGCAGCTGACTCAGGAGGAACTATGCCAACAAACCAGAAAATCAAATCTGCCCTGGAATCGCTCCTGTTCGTTTGGGGAGATCCTTTGGAGGCGAAGGTCTGCGCCGAGCTTTTCAATCTGCCGGCCCAGGAGATCGTCGCCGCATTCCGCGATCTGATGGGCGATTACGAAGCCCGGGGCAGCGGTATTCGGATACGGGAGATGGACCAGCGTTTCCAGCTTTGCACCGATCCGGAAAATGACGACTATATCCAGCGTTTATGTACGCCAGTCAAAGAAAAGCGCCTCTCGCAGGCTGCTCTGGAGGTTTTGGCGATCATCGCTTACCGGCAGCCGGTCACCAAGGGCGAGATCGATTCCATTCGAGGCGTTCGATGCGACCGGGTCCTGGAAGGACTCATGCGCAGAGAGCTTGTGGCTGAATGCGGCAGGAGCACGGCGATCGGCCGGCCGATCCTGTATTGTACTACGCCGGGTTTCCTGGCCCAATTCGGCTTTGAGACGTTGGAAGACCTGCCACAGATCGAAGACATCGGAACGCTGGTCCTGTCGGACAGTTACGAATTCTCCGACGAGCTGACAGCTCAGCAGATCTCCATTTCTCTGGAGGACGCATAAAGGAACAAGGCCGATGAGCAAACGCACCGGGCTGATTTTTGCCCTGGGCGCCGCATTCTTTTATGGGGTGTCCACCATCACCGGAAAAATGTCCTACGTGGGCGGCGGCAATCCTGTTGCGCTTTCATTTTATCGCAACCTGATTTCGGTGCCCCTTCTTTTCGTCGTGCTGAAACTGCGCAAAACCGACCTGTCCATCACCCGGAGAGAAGCGGTTGGTCTGGTTTGGCTGGGCTTTCTGGGCGGATTTGTGACAGGGGTGCTGATAGATCGGAAGAGCACACGTCTGAACTCCAGTCACGAGTGGATATCTC
>CALLHZ010000056.1 GCA_938009115.1 uncultured Clostridia bacterium | reverse complement strand
TCCTTAAGCGTCAGGCGCACCTCCGCGCCGTCCACCCGGACCTGGTGTTTGGAAGGGCAAACATAAAGATTTTCGATACTGTACTCTGTGATAGGCCTGGATACCGAATCGGTACGACGGAGAAGAGCGCGGATGCGGGAAAGCAGTTCCATCATGCCGAAGGGCTTGGCCACGTAGTCGTCCGCACCCTGGTCGAGTCCTGTCACCTTGTCGTATTCGCTGCTTTTCGCCGTGAGCAGGATCACGGGAAGATGCCCGGTGACAGGACTTTTCCGGATCTTCTGCAGGATCTCCAGCCCGTCGGATTCAGGGAGCATGATGTCCAGGATGATCAGGCTGGGGATCTCGTCCACCATGGCCTGCCAAAAGTCGGAGGGTTTCTCAAAACCCTTGCCCGATAGACCCTGGTGCTGAAGCGTATATACGATCAACTCACGGATCGCGCTGTCGTCTTCCAGGATGTAGATCATCAGGATTCCTCCGCGTGTTTCCCCGTAAGCGCAAACTGGACCCATTCGGCGATATTCGTAGCGTGATCGCCGATCCGCTCAAAATACTTGGAAATCATGAGCACATCCATGCAGTATTCAGCCCGGTCACGGTCGGCCAGCATGATTCGGGTCAGTTCCTCCTTCACCTTATTGAAGAGGTCGTCCACCACATCATCATAATCGATCACCGCCTGCGCCAGTCCGAAATCCTTTTGCACGTAAGACTCCACGCTTTCCGTCACCATTTTGATCGTCGCCTTTGCCATATCCTCGATATGGGTGGAGCTGACCACATCGCGATCCGCAATGTGTTTGGTGATCTCTGCGATATCCTCGGCCTGGTCGCCGATGCGCTCCATATCGGAGATCATCTTGAGGGCCGATGAGATCGTCCGCAGATCGGACGCCACAGGCTGTTGCTGCAGCAGCAGACGAAGGCAGAGTGCCTCAATGTCCTTTTCCTTTTGGTCTATAACTTCTTCCAGACGAAATTTGCCCTGTATCTCCGACACGTCCCGTTTTAAGAATGCGTTCACAGCCAGATTGATGGCGTCTTCGCACAGGGCGCCCATCTCTATCAGTTGAATGTTCAGTTCTTCCAGCTGTTCGTCGAACCTCTTGCGCATCATCATCCAAACCTCCCCGTAATGTAATCTTCCGTCTTCTTCTGTACCGGCATGGAGAAGATCTGCTCCGTATCGCCGAACTCGATCACTTCGCCCAGAAGGAAAAATGCCGTCTTGTCCGACGTCCGGGCTGCCTGTTGCATGTTGTGGGTAACGATCACGATGGTGTATTTTTCTTTCAATTCTAACACAAGCTCTTCAATTTTTGAAGTCGAGATGGGATCCAGGGCGCTGGTGGGCTCGTCCATCAAAAGGACTTCCGGCTCTACCGCCAGGGCCCGGGCAATGCAGATCCGCTGCTGCTGGCCGCCGGAGACGCCAAGGGCGCTCTTCTTGAGCCGGTCCTTCACTTCGTCCCAAATGGCAGCCCCGCGAAGCGCCTGCTCCACGATCTCATCCAGAAGCACCTTTGAGCGGATCCCGTGAGTCCTGGGCCCGTAGGCTACATTATCGTAAATACTCATAGGGAACGGGTTGGGCTTCTGGAACACCATGCCGACCCGCTTGCGGAGAAGGTTCACGTCCATGGCGCCGAAAATATCCTCCCCGTCCAGGCGGATAGTACCTGTGATCCTGCAGCCTTCCACCAAATCATTCATCCTGTTGAGGCTCTTCAGGAGCGTGGATTTTCCACAGCCGGAAGGGCCGATCAGCGCGGTGATCTGGTTGGACGGAACCTTTAGATCGATGCTTTTGAGCGCCTGAAAATCACCATAGTACAAGTCGAGATTCTCTATCGCAAATTTATCCAATTGATTTTACCTCCGGGAAAAAGCTCTGGCCACGACAGCCGACAGCGTATTGATGACAATGACCAGAACCAGCAGTACCACTGCCGTGGCGTAGGCCTGATCCATATACAAGCCCTCGGACAGCAAGGCGTACATGTGCACCGACAACGTTCTGCCGGAATCCATCAACGAAGCCGGAATGCCGGCGATGGTCCCTGCGCTGAAGATCAGCGCGGCGGTTTCGCCGACGATCCGTCCGATGCTCAGAATGACGCCTGCCAGGATGCCGGGGACCGCTGCGGGAAGAACGATCTGAAACACGGTGCGCAGCTTGCCGGCGCCCAGCCCGAAGCTCCCTTCCCGGTACATATCCGGCACCGAGATCAGGGCTTCTTCCGTTGTGCGCATCACCAAGGGAAGGATCATGACAGCCAGAGTCAGGGCTCCGCCTAAAAATGTGAGCCCCCAGCCCAGGGATATGGCAAACAGCAGAAATCCGAACAGGCCGTACACGATGGAGGGAATGCCTGAAAGCGTTTCCGCAGTGATGCGGACCAGAGATACCAGCCGGTTGCCTCTCCGGGCGTATTCCACCAGATAAATGGCCGAAAAGATGCCTACGGGCACAGCCAGAGCCAGGGCCAAAAGCGTCATCAGGATCGTGTTGATGATCGCAGGCATCATGGACACATTCTCCGTGGTATATTCCCAGGCAAAGAGTCCGGCATTGATGTGGGGAAGTCCCTGCAACACGATGTAGCCGATGATCGTCAGAAGCACCAGCGCGGTGCCGGCGGCAGCCAAGGTCACAAGGATCCGAAGAGCCAGGGATGAGGGGCTCCTGCGGTACGACGTCAGCATTTGCGCGGGGCTTTGCCTTTTGCGGTTATTCATTATTTGATCCTCCTCTTGACAAAGGAAAAGGCCAGATTGATCAGCAGGATGAAAGCGAACAACACCACCGCAGTGGCGATCAAGGCTTCACGGTGCAAATCCGTGGCATACCCCATTTCCAGCACGATGTTGGCCGTCATGGTCCGGACTCCCGAAGCCAGGGATCCAGGGATCACGGCCTGATTTCCGGCAACCATGATCACGGCCATCGTCTCTCCGATGGCCCGGCCGACGCCCAGGATGATCCCTGCCAGGATCCCCGATTTCGCAGCCGGAAGCACCGCTGTGAAGACGCTGCGCTCGTGAGTGGCGCCTAAAGCCAGCGCGCCCTCATAATAACTTTCCGGTACGGCGCGGATCGCTGCTTCCGCCACACCGATGATGGTGGGCAGGATCATGATGCCAAGCAGGATCGATGCCGTAATGATCCCTTTACCGTTTGTCCCCAGCAGATCCTGCATCAAAGGTACGATCACTACCAGGCCGAAAAATCCGTATACGATGGAGGGGATGCCGGCCAGCAGCTCCACGGCAGGCTTGAGAACGCGATAAAGCCCGGAAGGGCAAAACCGGGCGAGATAAACCGCTGTGAACAATCCCAGCGGAACGCCTGTCACGATGGCCCCGGCAGTGACCCACAGGCTCCCCACGATCATGGGAAAGATGCCATAGAGATCGTTCAGAGGCTTCCAGACGCGTCCCAGCAGAAAGTCCGCCGGACCAATGCGGAAGATGGTCGGCAGACCGCTGCTGAACATAAAATAGCAGATGAGTGCTACCGCCGCGATGGACGTGCAGGCAGCACTCAGGAAGATGATTTTCATGAAGCGTTCCCGAAAGGACTTCATCGTTATTCTCCTATTTCATTCCAATCTGTCGTCTCGCCGATAAAGACGCTGCGGACCTGCTCCAGGGTCATGCCGTTCACGGGATTCTCGGGGTTGACGATGACGGCGATACCGTCGATGGCCATGACCAGCGGCTCCAGCCCGGCTTCCAGTTCACTGTCCTTCAGGTTTCTGGAGGCCATGCCGATGTCACAGATCCCTTCGATGGCGGAGGTCATCCCGGTGGTGGAGTCGCTTTGCTGGATCTGGATATCTGCGGAAGGATTCAGCGCCACATAGGCTTCTTTCACCTTTTCCATCACCGGGGTTACCGATGAGGATCCCGCCACAAGGACTTTCCCCGCGGCGCCGGAAGCCTGATAGGGTGCGCCGTCCGTTGCGCTGATATATCCGCTGGCCTCGACCACAGCCTGTCCTTCGGCGCTCAGCACAAAGGCGAGAAAATCTGCCGTGGCGGGATTCACTTCGCCCTTCGTGGCAAGGTGGAAGGGCCGGGCGATGGAATAGACGCCGCTCTTGATGTTCTCCACGGTAGCCTCGGCGCCGTCGATGGCCAGGGCTTTGACATCATCGCTCATGGATCCCAGGGAGACATAACCGATTGCCCTTTCGTTGCCTATCACGGTAGCCAGCACGACTGAAGTGCTGTTGCTGATTTCGGCCATGTCGCTGGTCCGGTCCACTTTGTTTCCGCTGGCATCTTTTTCTTCGATGCCGGTCAGCTCAATAAATGCGCCACGGGTCCCTGAGCCTTCTTCCCGGGAAACGATGCTGATCAGAGAGGGCTCCGTCCCTCCGTCTTCTGCTCCGCCGCCGCAGGCGGCCAGTCCCAAAACCATGGCCAGCGCGAGGCCGATTCCGATTACTTTCTTCATCATTTTTTATCTCCTGTTTTCTCAATCATACATTATGCTGCTTACAGGTTAAATATAAAGCAGCAAGGTTAAGAGTCAACGCTTGCTGCTGTTAAATGTATGTTAAGTTTTGAGAGTGCCGAACACGATTCTCAGCCCAGATTCCGGGCAATCAGCCGAGCCAGATTTTCGGCCAGCAGCGTGATCTCGTCCTGATTTTTCCCCTCGATCATGACCCGGACCAGAGGCTCTGTCCCGGAAGGCCTGATGAGTACGCGCCCTTCTCCGCGAAGCCTCTCTTCCACGGCGCGGATCGCCTCGGCGATCTCCTTGTCCTTTTCCAGTCTCTTCTTATTTTCGTTTCGGACCTTTGCGTTTTTCAGCACCTGAGGATAGAGCGTCACTTCCTCCGCCAGCTCCGACAGGGGCCTGCCTGCCAGTTTCATGGCCTGGAGGAGTTGCAGGGCCGAAAGGATCCCGTCACCGGTGGTAGTGTGGTTTCGGAATATGATGTGCCCGGACTGCTCGCCGCCGATGACGCACCCGGTCTTGAGCATGCGTTCCAATACGTAGCGGTCTCCCACCTGGGTCACATCCGTCTTCAGGCCCAAGGCTTCCACCGCCTTATGGAATCCGATATTGCTCATCACGGTGGTCGTGACCAGGTCAAAGGGCAGAGCGCCGGTTTCCTGCAGCATTTTGGTGCAGATGTACATGGTCCGGTCTCCGTCCACCACGTTGCCTTTTTCGTCCACGGCAATGAGCCTGTCCGCATCGCCGTCAAAGGCAAGGCCCGCCGAAGCGCCGGTCTTGCGGACCGCCTCCTGCAGATCCTCTGGATGGGTGGAACCGCAGCTGCGGTTGATGTTGACGCCGTCAGGCCGGTTGTGAATGATATGAAGCTTTGCGCCAAGGTCCGTGAACACCTTTTCCGCCACCTGACTTGCGGCGCCGTTGGCGCAGTCTACAGCGATCTCCATGCCCCGGAGGTCCGCGCTGATCGTCTGCTTTAAAAAGTCCACATAAAGGGCCATGGCATCGTTCTTCTGCTCCACGACCCGACCCAGTCGATCCCCTGTGATATGGCTGGATACGTCCAGGTCGCGGGTAATGATGTCCTCGATCTCTTCTTCCAGATCGTCATCCAGCTTGAACCCGTCGCTGTTAAAGAACTTGATGCCGTTGTGTTCAAAGGAGTTGTGAGATGCCGAGATAACGACGCCCGCGTCCGCATGCAGGTAACGGACAAGAAAAGCGATGGCGGGCGTTGGCAGCACCCCCACCTTGATCACATTGCCGCCCATAGACAGGACGCCGGAACTCAACGAGTCCTCCAGCATATCGCCGGAGATCCGGGTGTCCTTTCCGATCAGCACCACCGGCCGCTCATCTTCCTTGCTCAGCACATAAGCGCCTGCTTTTCCCAGTTTAAACGCCAGGTTGGCGGTCAATTCGGAATTGGCAATGCCCCGCACGCCGTCTGTTCCAAACAATCTTCCCATATCGTGACCTCGTTTCGGTTATTGATTATTCCGTCTGATTTTCGGCGAGGCGGAGCCTCACTCTTGCTGCAGCAGGTGAAATGCTCACTTTCACCAATTGCTGGGTATACCGCGGCGTCAGCGCCGCATCCTGTGTGCCGGGTTCCAGCAGCGCTCCGTCGATGGCAGGCTGAAGGTCGGTGCTCTGGAGCACATTGACCACCGCGGCCTCGCCCCGGGCGATCACCGTGATTTCTTCCGCGATCACTTCGGCCTGATACCCTTCGGGCACATTATAAACCCAGACATCTTCCGGTCCATAGGTAAAGCGCGCTTCCGCCACGGCGGAGAGTGTAAATCTGGCCTGAAGCTCCAGGCTTTCCGAGGCAACCTCGATGCCTTCGGGAAGGACCGGGACCAGGGGCAAAGAAACATCGTCGGACAGTCCCTGGATATCCAGCGGCTCGGCCACGACCGCCGCCACGGACTGAAGCGCCTGCAGACTTCCCTTGATGGTGATCTCTTCGGGGATATCTTTTCGTGTGATTTCCATGCCCTGAGCAGGCGTCCCCTCCAGCGGCACTTCCAATGGAACAGTCTTGGTTTGATACAACGCCGCCGTCAGTTCCACATAGGCGTGAGACATGCGCACATTATGGACTGTCTCTCCTTCTCCATCCACGGCAACGGCTGAAAGCTGAAACACCGAGGGCGCTTCCGCCAGGGTTTTCTGAGAGATCCGGACCTGCACAGCCTGCACCTGATCCACAATGGATTTGGCGCCCATTACACTGATTTCCTTGGGCTCGGAAGAAATGCTGCCCGCCTCATATCCGTCGATTTCGTCCAAAATCATGACGTCCACAGGCTTCTGCGCGCTTACCAGCTCGTCGATGAGCATCGGGATCCGGCCGGACCGGACTTCCGTAACTGTGATCTTTTCGGGAACACTGACCGAAACCACCAGGTAATTCTGTCCCTTGCTCATGCCGAACAAGTCGGCCACAGCAGTCACCTGATCGGCCTGGAGCGCGATGATGTCGGACCGGGCTCCTTCCACCACCACATCCACGGCATAGCTGTCCGTGCCGGCAATGGCCAGGCTGCTAGCCGCCAGCACCTCCTGGTTCAGCAGCTGGACCGGCACGCCGGTCACTGTCGTGGAAGAAGGCGGATTGATCACGTTGACCACATAGACCCACAGGATCAGGGCGATCACAACCGATATCACTTTATCCAGCCATGATGAATTACCCATTGCTCCCCTTTCCAAAGAACTGAACGATCCGGTCCTTGCCGGCCTTGCTGCGGCTCAGTCTGTTCATGTAATGGTTCAGCAGCATCTTTTCCACCGTTTTCAGATCAAGAAATCTGGAAAGCTTGCCGTCAACGGCCATGGAAATGATACCGGTCTCTTCGGATACGATCAGGACCACCGCATCGGACACCTCCGTGATGCCGATGCCGGCCCGATGGCGGGTCCCCAGATCCTTGCTCAAATTATTGTTCTCTGTGAGAGGCAACACACAGCCCGCCGCATAGATGCGGTCGTCCCGCAGGATGACGGCGCCATCGTGAAGAGGGGAGCCTTTGTAAAACAAATTTTCGATGAGAGGCTCCGTGAGAGCGGAATCCAGGATCGTCCCGGTTTCCGCGATATCCAGCAACGCCGTTTCCCGTTCGATGACGATCAGGGCGCCGGTTTTTGTCGCAGCAAAATACTCCACGGCCCGAACCAGGATGTCGGCCGTCTCTTTCATGCGCTCTTTGTCGATGGAAAACTGCTTGGAGCCGAATTTCCCTCTGCCCAGGTATTCAAGGCCGCGGCGAAGCTCGGGCTGAAAGACCACCACCAGCGCGATCAGACCCACGTCCAGGACCTTGCTGAGGATCCAGTTGACTGTGTAAAAATTGAACGTATCGGAAATAAACGAAGCGATCACCAGGATCAGCAGGCCCTTGGCCAGCTGCTGGGCTCTGGACATCCGGATAAATCCCAGCAATCTGTACACAACAAAAGAGATGATGGCCACGTCCACCACGTCGGTAAATCCTATCCCTGATAAAATTCCGGCCATATAACTGTTCATGAGCGCTCCTGATCGATCGTTATATTTCAGTTTACAGAAAAGGCTGGCCAAATACAAGACCTGTCCCGATTTGTCACTGAATTGTATTATCCGGGCATGTACCCATCAAAAAAGCGGCGGGCATTGCCCGCCGCTGTGATCCCGGGAAAAAATCACTTTTCGGTGACAAGAAGGCCGTAGGAGCCGTCTTTTCTTTTGTAAACCACGTTGACGCCATTGGCTTCTTCGTTCAGAAACACGAAAAAGCTGTGCTCCAGCAGTTCCATCTGCATGATCGCTTCTTCGGTGCTCATGGGATGGATGGCAAAATGCTTTGTTTTGACGACGGCGATCTCCTCCGTCGCCTCCTGCACATCGGGGACCTCAGAGAACAAAATCTCTTTCTGGTCCTTGTGGCGCTTGACCATTTTGGTCTTGAACCGGGACATCTGACTGGAAAGCCGGTCCATGACCTTGTCCAGACAATTGTAAATGTCCGTGTTCATCTCTTCCGCCCGGAAGATCATACCGCCTGCGCTGATGGTCGCCTCCAGCTTCTGCAGGTTGCCCTTTTCGTTGCTGAGCATCACATTGGCTACGATCTCCTTAGAGAAATACTTGTCCAGCTTCTGAAACTTTTTTTCGATCCTTTCCTTGAGTTGGTCGCTTGCATTGAAGTTTTTTGTAGTAATATTTACTTTCATCGTCGGACCTCCTTTTGGGTTTTTGGTGTTACTGATGATATACGCCGTTCCGTCGCCGTTTCCTTTTATCATTCGCAAGAAACCGCATTTTCCGAAAGCGCGGATTGCCCGGCTGACCCGGTCTTTGCCCCCACACTCGCCTTTACCGGGGTATCCCCGAGGACTTACATCTAAACTATGCCATGATCACCGCGCGCGCTGCGCGCGGCTTACGTGGGTCCTTTTGCCCATAGCCGGCATGGACTTTCAACCGCAGACCCGGGCAATCCCCGCCTTCGGACGCTGTTCGAAACGTTTTGCTACATCATTCACCGGTCTCCTCTCTTCGCGCCCCCGCGCTGACGGCAAAGCACAGAAGCGTCACCCTTGCGGCGCCTGCATCTTTCAATGCTCTGGCACAGGCATCGGCGGTGCTGCCTGTCGTACAAACGTCATCTACCAACAGTATATGCTTTCCTTCAACAGTTTGCCTGTATTTTTCCGGCACCGCAAAGGCATCGGCAAGCATGTGCCGCCGCATCCGGCTGTCTGCCAGACGGAGGGAACCGGTGGACCGGGGTTTGGCCAGGATCTCGGAACGGCAGGAAGCGCCCAATCCTTCAGCGGCATAACGGGCCAGCAGCTCAGCCTGATTATATCCCCGCTTCTTCTGCTTGTCCTTATGAAGCGGCACCGCCGTGATGAGATCCCAGCCTGCCTCCTCCATCATGACCCGTTCAGCCAAAAGCTTTCCAAGATTCCGGGCGATATAGGTCTGCCCGTGAAGCTTAAGGCCGTGGAGAATGCCCCGCACATGGGCACCGTAGCGCACCACCGGCCATATATCGTCAAAAGCAAAATCGTCCATCACCGGGCGGAAAGGGTTTTGCGCCGTCCAGGGCAGCTGTTGGACGCAGGCGTCGCAAAGACCATGGATCCTGGAACCGTCGATGGTGTCGCCGCAGCACATGCAGTAAATGTTTTCCGGGTACAGCAGCCCCCGCAGTTGTCGCAGAAAAGCCGTTTTACGCCCGGGCATCCATCAGATCCCATAGTTTTCTCAGGCGGTAAGCCAGACCGGACTGGCGCTCGGCGATGGTGTCGTTATCCACCATGGCGGAGCAGACTTCACGAAGGCCTACCAGGATGACGCCCCGCCGAGCCCGGGTGACCGCCGTATAAAGCAGGTTAGATCGGAAGAGCGTCGTGTAGGGAAAGAGTGTAGATCTCGGTGGTC
>CALLHZ010000055.1 GCA_938009115.1 uncultured Clostridia bacterium | reverse complement strand
TCCGCCCGGGAGGAAAGGATATCGCCGCGAAGCTCTCCCATCACGTCCAGCAGCGTGATCGTGTCTGAAGAAGCGTTGATCATAAGCCTTTGCAACGTGTTTTCCAGCTGCCGGATATTACCCGGCCAGTCGCAGGACGCCAGATAGCGGATCGCGTCCTCCTCCAGCCTTTTGACGGTGCCGAACTTCTCATTGTAGCGAAGGAGAAAATGGCGAAGAAGAGCCGGGATCTCACCCCGCCGTTCCGACAGAGGCGGTACCCGGATCGGAAACACATTCAGCCGGTAAAACAAATCTCTGCGAAACAGCTTTTTTTCCATCAGCTCTTCCAGGTCCCGGTTCGTGGCCGAAAGGATCCGCACGTTGCTCTTGACGGGCTTCGTGCCACCGACCCGGAAAAATTCGCCGTCCTGGATGACCCGCAGCAGCTTGGCCTGCATATCCAGAGGAAGTTCTCCCACCTCATCCAGGAAAATGATCCCGTTGTCCGCTGTTTCAAAATAACCCTTTTTGCCGGATGCATTGGCGCCGGTAAATGCCCCTTTTTCATAGCCGAAAAATTCCGACTCGATCAGATGCTCCGAAATGGAAGCGCAGTTGATCTTGATATAGGGCTGGTTGCTTCGGGTGCTGTTTTTCTGGATCATGGAGGCAACTTTCTCTTTTCCAACGCCTGTATCGCCGGTGATCAGCACATTGCAGTCATATTTGGCCACTGAAAGGATCTCCTCCAGCACGCTGCGCATAGCCTTGCTGTCACAGATGAAATCATCGGTCAGACCGGCCTGCTCCAGGCTGGTTCGCTGCTGCTTGATATTTTTGCGCAGGGCGTAGCCTACGTTATCGGCCAGGGTGTAGCCATCCAGACTGCCCTCCGGAATGTAAGGAGCGATCTCCCGGAGCAGGGCAATATCAAAGGCGGCATATTCCGGATCATATCCTTCGCCGCAGCGGATATCGATCCGGCGGCGGATCACCTCCGTGATGTATAAAGCGATGTTGTAATTGTTGATCATGTTGGCGAAATAGACAACGCCGCCGTCCCGGGTCGAAAGGATATTGATGGTTTCGGCACCGGCCATGTCTGCGCAGTTCACCGACAGGTCGAAGAGGCCGATATCCAGATTTTCCAGGCACTCTACCGGTTTGACAATATTGACGTAATGAATCGAAGAAAATGTTTTTTCCAGCAACACCCGCAGCTGGCTGCTCCGGGCGCCAAGATCCGTGTTATTATCAAAGAGGCAAACGATCTCGGCGCCGGGACCGGCAGCCCTTCGGATCGCCAGACCGAAGAGCAGATTGGTGAGCAGGCTGTTTCCCACCACCAGACTGCGATGCTTGTCTCTGGCGCATTTATGGACACTATAAAGCGTTCCGGATTCGTCCAGCGTGTATAACAGCAGGCTCACCAGCAGATCTTCGGGCTTACGGATCAGAGGCAGGGTCTCATTGATCAAAGCATATCCTTCAGCTTCAATTTGAGACAAGCCAAAATGCACCTTGCCGATTTCCTGAAGATAGAGCGGAATAGCGGCCAGTGACGCATTGCAGATCACGTCCTGACCGACCCGAAGTCCCTGCGGGTTATGAAAAGAAGCCCCGATCTCCTCGATGGTGCCGAAGACCAAACCACCTGTATCTGTGATGGGATTGTGCAGCTTTCCCCGCTTGATGACAATGTCGCGGATCCGTTCCTTGATCCTGGCTTCGTCGTTTCCGGACTCCACGCAGATTTGACGAAAACCGGCGCTCTCGATGTGGATCCGCTTCACCTTCAGCCTCAGTTCATCGGGATACACCTTTCTACTGTTGTCGATCTTCCAGGCGGAAATGGGGAGAACCTCTTTTGGTTCGATCACCCGCTTGATCCCGTAAAAATTCTCCATGCTGTCCTCTCTTGTCTGGATTTTCGCAAAGAAGTGAAACGAATTCGGTTCACTTTCGATCAAGAAACAGCATACCTCATTGGCACGCAATTTGCAATATAAATGCATAGTGTATTGATCCGGGAGAGCCCGGCGGCCCTTTCGGTCTCTGAAAAGAAAAGGAGAATAAAAATGGAACAAAAAATTACATCCACGATCCGCCTGAGAATGTCGGCAAAGGATGCCCATTACGGCGGAAATTTGGTCGACGGAGCCCATATGGTCCATTTGTTCGGCGATGTGGCCACTGAGCTGCTGATCAAGCTTGACGGAGATGAAGGACTCTTCTTCCGTTACGATGAAATCGAATTCCTTGCCCCCACCTATGCGGGCGACTACATCGAAGCCTACGGCGAGATCACGAAGATCGGCAACACCTCAAGAGTGATGGAATTCGTAGCCAAAAAAGTCGTCGCAGCCCGCACCGATATCAGCGCGTCGGCGGCGGATTTTCTGGAAGAACCCATCGTGGTCTGCAGAGCCAAAGGCGTCTGCGTCACGCCTAAAGAATCCAAGAGAAAGTAATCGATGAGGCTCAACAAATACATCGCGCAGGCCGGCATCGCCTCCAGGCGCAAAGCCGATGAACTGACGATCAACGGCCAGATCAAGATCAACGGCAAAACCATGCGGGAACCGGGCTACGACGTTATGCCCGACGACGTGGTAAGCGTCGCGGGGAAGGTCATCACCAACCGTGAAGCCCTCGTATATTATGCCTTGAACAAACCGCCCGGATACATAACGACCACGGCAGACGAGCAAGACCGCCCGACGGTGCTTTCGCTGCTGAGGGATGTATCCGAGCGGATATTTCCAGTGGGAAGGCTGGACGCCGCCACCACCGGGCTCCTGATCCTGACCAACGACGGAGAATTGGCTCAGCATTTGGCGCATCCCTCCCAGCATGTCTACAAAACCTACGTGGCAGAGGTCGAAGGCATCGTTTCTTCGGAAAAACTTCGGCTGCTCCGGGAGGGCGTACTGGTCGACGGGCGAAAGACCGCGCCGGCCCTGGTCCAGGTCATCGGGGAAAAGGAGCATCAAACGACGCTGGAGATCCGGATCTTCGAAGGGCGCAATCGCCAGGTCCGGAAAATGTGCAAAGCTGTCGGTCATCCGGTCCGGACCCTGGAACGGACTGCCGTCGGGGATGTTCGTCTCGGACGGTTAAAGCAAGGTCACTACCGGAAACTGACAAAACAGGAGATCGATTACCTCAAAAATTGCTAAAGAGCAGCCGCAAGGCTGCTCTTTTTTCGGGCTTGCTTCAGGCTACAGACCCAGCAGCCGCTCCAGCGCATAGGCGACTCCGTCCTCCGCATTGCTCAGAGTGATCACATCGGCCGCTTCTTTCAGCTCCTCCACTGCATTGCCCATGGCGACGGCAATCTGCGCGGCAGCCAGCATCTGGGCATCGTTGGAGCTGTCTCCAAAGGACATGATATTGTCATGGCTCAGTCCCAGCATTTCCGCCAGGGCTTTCAGCGCCGTAGCTTTAGAGGTGGTCGCACCGCCCAGCTCGATATTGTAAGGCATGGAACTGACCACGGTCAGTCCCTGGATCCGGCTCAGCTCCTGCCAGTAGCGAAGGCGCTTTTCCTGATCGGGGAAGAGGAGGTTGATGTTCTCCAGCTGATCTGCGTATTCGCGGATCAGCGCCACGGCGTCCTCCACAGGCTTCCGGGTGGTCCGCACGTAATGCTGGCTTTTCTCCGAAAGCACGCCGTAACGGGGCAGATCCTCCATGCAGTGCCTGTCGGCATACACCTGGTGATGAAAAAACACCTCCCGCATCACATCCGGGTCGGCGATCCAGGGCATGGCCGCTTCCACCGCGTCCCGGGTGAGCAAGTTGGAATAAATCGTCTCGCGGGTCTGCTGATCGACGATATGCGCGCCGTTGGATGAGATCATAAAGCGGATCCCTTCCATGTTGAGCACAGCCTCGGGAAAAGCGGAATATCCACGTCCTGTGGCGATAACGATGTGATATCCCCTCTCCATGGCCCGCCGTAAAGACGCTTCGTTGGCCTCCGACAGCGCACCTTTTTCGTTCAAAAGGGTCCCGTCCATATCAAAGGCCAGGATCTTGATTTTCCGCAGTATATCCTTCGCGATTTCTTTCTTGATAATCATCGTTCCTCCACGATCCGGCGAATTTCAACCGGCTCCTTTTCCAAAGTCAGCAAGGCCGCGGCTGTGAGCACCAGGCTTGCGCCCAGCAGACTGCGCAGACCGAAGGGCTCCCGAAGGATCACTACGCTCAGCAGTACTGAAATCACAGGCTCCAAAATACCGAAAATGCCCGATACCGTGGGGCCCACATACTTTACAGCCGAGGGCACCATTGCATTGGCCAGTGCGGAGATCAGCACAGCGCCGATGGCGACGTACATCCACCCCAGCGGCGCCATACCTCCGGTCAGGTCGTACCCTGCGGCAAACCCGTATATCGCCAGCAGTGAACCGGCAAATATGCATCCGTAAAACGATACGACGAATCCGTTCAGCTTTTTTAGGCCCAGTTTATCCATCACCGTCAGAAACACTGCATTGCTGACGCCCGATGCAAAGGCCAGGGCCAGACCCTTGGGATTCACTACCGCATTGCTCTCCAGAAAAAACCAAACCCCTGCAAAGGCCAGGATCAAGGCTGCGGTTTTCGTTCGGCTCAGCTTTTCCTTGAAAACGAAAACATAAATACAGGCAACGATCACCGGAAAGCAAAAATGTGTGCAGGTGGCCAGGCCAACGGAAATATACTGAAATGAAGAATACATCAGCATGGCGGTAAGAAATCCGCCCTGCGCCCCCAGCCAGGCCAATCCTGCCAGCTGCTTCTTCGTGACACGCAGTGATATCCCGCGAAATCGCAGGATGAAATACAACAACGGGACTGAAATCATATTGCGATAGGTCAGGATAGAGATCGTATTCCCGCCGCTGCCGTAAGCCAGTTTGCCTGTAATGCCTGATATCCCGTAGCAAATCGCTGCACCCGCGGCAAAGAGCATCCCCAGTCGTTTGTAGCTCCTGATGCTCATGTCGCCTCCTTCTCCATGTTGCCGGCGGGCTCTCTTTCGAGCCCCAGCAGAATGGTTGCCGAAAGGACGCAAAGCGCGCCCAAGGCGCTGCGAAACCCAAAAGGCTCACCCAACAACACAACGCCCAGATCGGAAGAGCGTCGTGTAGGGAAAGAGTGTAGATCTCGGTGGTC
>CALLHZ010000054.1 GCA_938009115.1 uncultured Clostridia bacterium | reverse complement strand
GGCGACCACCGAGATCTACACTCTTTCCCTACGCGACGCTCTTCCGATCTGGAAGTGAGGACCTGCATGGCCGGATCAAAGTCTTTCGTATAAGCCACCGCCACGCCGTTGGCCAGGATCTCCGCGCTGGCAATGAGACTCACTTTTTTCTGGAAGAAATCCAATCGCATTTTAAAGAAACTGCGGACCACGGCGATATCGGCGCCGCTGCGCCGGAGCCAGGAAGCCGCTTCGAAGGTCCGCACGCCGGTGTTGACAGTAAAGTTTTTCGTGTCCACCGTAATACCCGCTAAAAGCGCTTCGGCTTCGAACTTTCCGATCTCCAACCGGTCTCCGGAGTACTGAAGCAGCTCCGTGATGAGCTCCGACGTAGAGGAGGCATAAACCTCCATGTAAGCCAGCGTAGCATTGTCGATGGCCTCCTTGGAGCGGCGGTGATGATCGATCACCACCAGCTTGTCGGTTTTTCCAAGAAGCTTGGGACACTCGGTCAGGCTGCCGATATGCGTATCCACCACCACTACCAGCGTATTGCGCTGGGCAAGCTCCAGGGCCCGCTGTGACGTGATGAAGCTGAAGCGTCCGGTGGATACGGCGGCTTCGTGCACGATCTCGATGGCCTCGCCCACGTCATCCAGAATGATATCCACGTTGGCGGCAAAACGCTTGGCCATATGGCAGATGCCGATGGCAGCGCCGAAGCTGTCCATGTCGGGGCGGGTGTGCCCCATGACCAGCACCCGGTCGGAAGCGCTGAACAGCTGCTGCAGGGCGTGGGCCACGATGCGAGACTTGCCCTTGTTCCGTTTTTCCACGGTCAGGAGGGCGCCGCCGTAAAACTCGATGTCTCCGCCGCTGCGCTTGACCACAGCCTGATCTCCGCCCCTGCCCAGGGCCAGATCCAACGCATCGGAAGCGTAGTTCTGAAGGTCGATGAAAGTCCGCGCCCCGGCGCCGATGCCCACGGAAAGAGATGTGGGAAAATCCGCTTTCGTTTCGATCTGGTGGATCTCATTGAGGATGGGGAATTTATCCTCGACCTGAGCGTTCAGATGCTGATGGTCGAACAGCATCACGTAACGGTTGCTGCGCGTTCTGGAAATCGCGGCGTCCATGGTCTGGGCCCAGCTTCGGATCATCCTGTCGATGCCTGCGGTGATGGAGGATTGCTCGTCGGAAGGCGAGCTGGCCAGCAGATCGTCATAATTATCGATGTTGATGAAGGCGACGCAAGGGCGGCGGGCGCCGAAGAGCTCCCTGACGATCTGATATCCGGTGACGTCGGCCCAGAAAAGCATTTTTTTATCCCGGTCATAATTGTTCACGACGCCTGCGGTGACCCGGTACATCCGGTCTTCCACAGGAATAAGCATCTGCTTTTCGGGTTTGTCGAAAAAGCCGGTGATGGTATTTTTGTCGACTTTATCGTAAAAAACTTCTTCGCTGTCGAAAACAGCGTGAAACCGCTGGTTGCTCCACAGCAAACGGCCTTCCATGTCGATGAGGCTCAGAAGCAGCGGGCTGTTTTCCGTAAAAGCCCGGGAAATCTCATCCCGATCCGCTGACAAGTTCTCCTCGTAGGAATCGATCTGGTCCAAGGCTTTGCTTTTCGTATATTTTCCATGATACACCTGCACGGCGACAACGAGCAGAAGGCACAGCAATCCAGCGGGCAGGCTAAACCAAAGCACGCAGAAAGACAAAAAAACCATCACGACCAGATCGGTCTTCAGGTATGGCTCAATGATTTTATGCATAAGTCTGCTTGCCATGCTGCGCTCCTTTCAAAGCGGCAGGTGGTGTTACCGCATAGATACTACAGTATACCACAAAAAGCATTTATTGAAACAAAAAACCGGAGCCAGGCTCCGGTTTTCCCTCGTAATCAATCTGCGTCGAAGGGCAGCAGGGCTACGATCCGCGCGCGCTTGATGGCTGTAGTGACAGCTCTCTGGTGCATGGCGCAGGTCCCGGTGATCCGCTTGGGCAGGATCTTTCCCCGCTCGGTCACATATTTTTTGAGTGTCTCAACATCCTTGTAGTCGATGTCTTCGGTCTTGTCGGCGCAGAACTGGCAGACTTTCCGCCGTCTGTTTCCGCCGTAGCTCTTTTTCCTGTCTCTGTTGTCTCTGCTTTCTCTATCTCTTTCCATGGTATGGATATCCTCCTTTTCTGAAGCTTTTTAGAAGGGAATGTCGTCGTCGGTGAGCGCGCCGAATCCTTCGGGTACCTGGGATTCGGATCTGGGCTGCGAACCGCTTGGTCTGCCGCCGCCTTCTCCTTCGTTCTTGTCTCCCCAGTCTAAAAATTCTACACGGTCAGCCAGTATGTCGGTCGTATAAACGGTACGTCCGTCTTTTTCGTATTTTCCGGTCTGGATGCGTCCCTGGATACCCACGAGACGGCCCTTGGCCAGAAACCGCTCCACCAGCTCCGCCGTTTTTCCGAAGCAGACGATGGCCGGAAAGTCCGTTCCCCGGTCCTCCCCGTTCTTGTCCTTGCCCCGGTCGATGGCGATGGTAAAACGGGCGACGGCCATCTGGCTGCCTGCGCCGTACCGGATGTCCGGATCTCTGGTTAATCTTCCGATCAATGATACCGAATTCATACTGTCACCGCTTTCCTATTTCTCATCTTTATTGATGATGAGATGCCGCATAAAGCTGTCCGAGATCTTGAGCCGCCGGTCCAATTCCTTGGGAAGCTCGGGGCTTGCCGTAAACTGCATTACGACGTAATAACCCTCGTTCTTCTTCTGGATCGGATAAGCGAGCTTTTTGTTGCCCCAGATGTTCACTTCGGAGACTTCCCCGTCGGCAGCGATGATCTCTTTGACTGTTGCGATCGCCGCTTCCTTCTTGGCGTCTTCCAGGATCGGATCGAGGATAAACATCAACTCATACTTATTCATTATTTCACCTCCCTATGGACTGAATGGCCACGGTTCCTCCGTGGCAGAGAGCAATGGTTCGCTTTTGCGCGAAACGAATGCCCTAACAGTATACCATGACATTTGCTAAATGCAAGCGGTTTTTAGCACATTAGTGTTCCCCGAAATAGCGTTGGTCATGCCTCCGGTTATGACGATCCGGTCCCCGCTTTTGAGTCCGCACTGCTCCGTGGCCACCCGCTGCGCCATGTCCAGAAGCTGGTCCGTGGCGTTCATCTCCGTGGCGATGAGCGGAGTGACGCCCCAGGACAGCGCCAGCTTCCTGCGGGTGCTTTCGTAAGGCGTCAGCGCCATGATATCGATGGGCGGCCGGAACCGGGAGATCATCCTGGCAGTGATGCCCGATATGGTACAGGATACGATGACTTTCGCGTCGATATCCATAGCCAGGCTGCAGGCGGCATGAGATACAGCGTCCGTCATGTCCCGGATGATAAACTCCATGTTCTGGAACCGTTTTTTGTAATGGATGTTTTTCTCTGTTTCTTCGGCGATCCTGCCCATAGTCTGAAGGGTCAGGACCGGATATTTGCCCACGGCCGTTTCCCCGGAGAGCATGATGGCGCTGGTTTCGTCGTAGACGGCATTGGCCACGTCGGAGATCTCTGCCCGGGTGGGACGGGAATTGTAGATCATGGATTCCAGCATTTCCGTAGCGGTAATCACTCGCTTGCCGATCATCCGGCAGGCGTTGATCAGATGCTTCTGAATGGCGGGCAGCTGCTCGAAGGGGATCTCCACTCCCATGTCGCCCCGGCCGATCATGATGCCGCTGCAGGCGGTGGCGATCTCCATGATATTGTCCACGCCGGAACGGTTTTCGATCTTGGCGATCAGCTCGATCTCCCTGCCGCCGTTGGCGTCCAGGAATGTCCGCACATCCAGGACGTCCTGCAGTGTGGAAACAAAGGAGCACGCGACAAAATCCACCTCGTTGCGGACCCCGAAGAGCAGATCCTTTTTGTCCTGTTCGCTCAGGTAGGTCAGCTTCAGAACTTTGCCGGGGAAATTCATGCTTTTCCTGTCGGACAACTCGCCGCCCACCAGTGTCCTGCAGCGTACTTCGCTCCCCTCGATTTCGACGACCTCAAAGACCAGCAAGCCGTTGCTGAGCAAGATCCGGTCGCCGGGCGACAGATCCTTGGTGAGCCCTTCATAGTTCACCGAGACCCGGTGCCGGTCGCCGGGGACGTCCCGGGTGTCGAAGGTAAACAAGTCGCCTTCCCGCAGAAAGATCTTCCCGTCCCGGAACGTGCGGATCCGGTATTCGGGCCCTTTGGTGTCCAGCAGGATGGCCACCGGTAAATTGAGTTCCTCCCGGATCTTTTTGATCCGGTCGATCTTCACCTGGTGCTCCTCGTGGGTGCCGTGGGAAAAATTCAGCCGGGCCACGTTCATCCCTTCCAAACACATCTGCCGAAGGATCTCCTCTTCGGCACAGGCCGGTCCGATGGTGCATATAATCTTTGTTTTTCTCATTCAAATACCTCTGTCAGCCGATGGACGCCATGCCGGAAAAAGCCTGGTACAACGCCAGGATGACCCCTACCACCGCTTCGCCGCCCAACAGTCCGGGGGCAATGATGTCACCGAGGCCCGACTGGGCGAACTTCGGGGCGAAACGATCCGTCAGATATTTCAGCAGTCCGCCCAGCATCGCTGTCAACGATAAATAGAACGGAAGATAGATGCCGAGTCCCAGGGTCATGACCGGAAGCTTCAGCAGATATAAAACCAGGCCGGCAATGCATCCGGCTATAAAGGAAGACATGTGGGGTATCCCGCCGACCATGGCGGCGACCATACCCGCCTGGGGCGCCGGAAACATTTTATCGGGACCGAAGGCTTCCGGTCCATAGGCCCGCAGGACGACATAAAACACACCCACGGAAACGAAAGCACCGATCAGGCCGCCCAGGCATTCGGCGGTCCATTGGGCTTTCGGATCGCTTTTCAGGAGATGTCCCGCCTTAAAATCGTTCATGACGTCTCCCGCCAGTCCGCAACCCACAGCCACGGCGGCAGCCACAAAAAAGGCTTGAGACTGAGGCAGCTTTGCCACCAGCTGGATCAGCAGAAGCACGATGACCCCGAACACTTCCATGGGATTGATGCCCGATTGTCCCACGACCTGGGCAGACATGGAGCAGGCCAGCCATACGCCGACGATAGTCAGGATCCCCGCCAGAGGGCTCATGCCGGCGCCAAGAGTGAACAGCAGCGCGCAGGCCGCCAGAACAAAGGGGACGATGCGGATGTTCATGGCGCTTCCGCTGTTGCTTTTCAGCATGTTTCGAATCATTTCGCCGGCGGCGGGCAGAATGCCCTTGACTACGATGCCGGCACCGCAGCCCACCATGACCCCGATGCCCAAGGATGTCTTGACAGCCGATGCGGTGGCAAGATCCCACCATCCTGCAGATACGCCGCCCACAACGACGCCCAAGTCGCCGATCAGAGCGCCCAGGAACCAGACGAAAATGTATAAGGGCCCGATGATGTAGCCCACGGCCAGCAGCATGGGCGACAGCCACACAAAGGCGGCCACGCCGGCGTTGATGAGCCCGCTGCTCACCGGTACGGTCTGGGGTATCCACAGAAGCTTGTCCCGCAGGAATGTAAAAGCTGCCGACGCGCCAAAAGCGGAAAAGAGGGTCTTCGACTTTTTGCCGCCCTCGTCTCCGATGATCAGGGTGTCGGCGGCAGCCTGGCCCATGGGATAAGGCAGCTCTTTTTCGACGATAAAATGATGATGGATGATCCCCGTGGCGATCAAGCCCGTGAGCACGCCTCCCAGCACCACCAGCAGAAGCGTCAGCATATCGACTTCCGCAGCCGGATCCAGCATATAAAGACCCGGGATGGTAAAAGCCACGCCGCCGGCCACCATGGCGCCGGCCGACATGGCCGTGTGGGTCACGTTGATTTCATTGATGTTGGTATGCCCCAGCGCCTTGAGTGAGAACATGGACACCAGCGCAACGAAGATGATCGGCCAGGGTAAGGCTCCCAGCTTGAGCGCCACATACATGGAGCTCGTGGTGAGGATGACTGCCCCCAGTCCGCCGATGATCATGCCGCGGACGGTCAGCTGTGCTTTGAACGGTAACGGCTGTGCTTTGATCTTTGAATTCTGTTTCATTTTTTTCTCCTTCCGGGTCACGGTGGAGTCCAATGCTCCTTCGTGCCTTGCCGGAATATCATACAGCAATTCTTCTCCGCATACAATATTGATCGCCGGAATGCTTGCGGCTGATGTTTTTTTTTGATATCATTGTTGGCAGAGTTTGCGAGAGCCCCGGCCCTCGGGCTCATTGTCCATATACACTTTTCATTATATTCATTTTGAACCAATAGGAGGAATGAACATGGCACTGAAATACATCGACCGGCGCGGGACCGACAGCGCAAAATGGGACGCACTGGACTCCCAGTTCGGCAATCCCGATCTGCTGGCAATGTGGGTAGCCGACATGGACTTCAAGGAAGCCCCCTGTATCACCGACGCCCTCAAGAAGTACATCGATACCGCAGCTTTCGGGTACTATTCTCCGGGAAAAGGCTATTATGACGCCTTTATCGAATGGGAGAAAAAATATCACGGCTATGACGTCAAGAGAGAATGGATCTGCTTCGCGCCGGGGATCGTACCCGCCTTCAACTGGGTCCTGCTCTTTGCCACCAAGCCCGACGACGCCGTCATCCTGCTGACACCGGTGTACTATCCCATGATCAACGCCGCCAAGTGGAACGACCGCAAGCTCGTGCAGTGCGACCTGGTCCGCAACGGCATGGACTACACCATCGACTTCGCAAAATTCGAAAAGGATATCGTGGACAACGACGTCAAACTCTTTATCATGAGCTCGCCCCACAATCCCATCGGCCGGGTCTGGACCCCCGAAGAGCTGCGCCAGCTCATGGAGATCTGCCGCAAGCACGGCGTGCTGGTCATTTCCGACGAGATCCACCAGGACTTCGTCTATGGAGAGCATAAGCACTATCCCACCGCGACGCTGGGCGCCTACGACGAATTCTGCATCACCATGACTGCCGCCTCCAAAACCTTCAACCTGGCCGGTCTGCAGAACTCCATCGTGATCATTCCCAATGATGAGCTGCGGGAACGCTATCTGGAATATCAAAGAAGGATCCACACCTACGACGGAAATGCTTTCGGCTTCGTAGCCGTGGAAGCTGCCTACAGAGGCGGAAGGGCCTGGCTGGAAGAGGTCAAGGCACAGATCTACAGCAACTTCGAATATGTGCGCGACACCTTTGCCAAAGAGATCCCCGATGTGAAAGTCGCTGATCTGCAGGGAACCTACCTGCTTTGGATGGACTTCGGCAAGTATTTCAAGACCCAGGAAGAAGTCAAGACCTTTATGCAGGACAAGTGCGGCATCGCCTTCGACTACGGCGAATGGTTCGGCGGGGACAACTTTATCCCCTTCGTCCGCATGAACCTGGCCACCACTCACGAGCTGGTGGATCAGGCGGTCCAGGCCATCATCCGGGAGATCAAAAAGCTGTAATTTAAACTTTCAACGGCTTCCGCAAACGCGGAGGCCGTTTTTTTTCGAAACTTTCTTTACAGCGTGATTTTTTTGTGCTAACATACATCCAATATTCACAGGAGATCCAGACAATGAGAACCAGCCGCTTTGCAGCAGAATACTTTTACTTTAGCTTTGCAGGATATTATTACCGCAAAGCATGTTTGCGTTCTGCAGCGAAAGACGAGTAACTTATTTGTAAGGCGGCCGCTCTTACACAATGGATTGCAACTCCGAAGCAGAACGCTTGGGAGTTTTTTATTAGGCGGAGGTTAAAAATGATAGTCGTATTGAAAGCCGATCCCGATCAGGAGCAACTGGAAAATCTGACGACATGGCTCACCAGTCAGAACATCACCATCCATTCCAGTCTCGGGATCAACAACCTGGTCCTCGGACTGGTGGGGGACACATCCACCATCGACATGGAGCTGATCAAATCCCTGGATATCGTGGAAGACGTAAAGCGCATCCGGGAGCCTTACAAAAACGCCAACCGTAAATTCCATCCCGACGACATGGTCGTGGATGTGGGCGGCGTTAAAATCGGCGGCGGACACTTCGCCATTTGCGCAGGCCCCTGCTCCATCGAGACCGAAGACCAGATGACCCAGGTGGCCCAGGGCGTTCGTGACGGCGGCGCGACGCTGCTCCGGGGAGGCGCCTTTAAACCCCGCACCTCGCCCTATGCATTTCAGGGGTTGGGCGGCAACGGCATCGAACTGCTGATCAAGGCCAAGAAAGCTTCCGGACTCCCCGTGGTCACGGAGATCATGGAGATCGGGCAGCTGAAATACTTCGAGGAAGTGGATATGATCCAAGTGGGCGCAAGAAATATGCAAAACTTCCAGCTCCTCAAAGAGCTGGGCCATGTGGACAAGCCGATCCTGCTCAAGCGGGGACTGGCCAACACCATCGAAGAGCTTCTGATGAGCGCCGAATACATCATGGCGGGTGGAAACGAAGCCGTGATCCTCTGCGAAAGGGGGATCCGCACCTTTGAAAACGCCACGCGAAACACCCTGGACATTTCGGCCATTCCCGTGCTGAAAAAGAAGACCCATTTGCCGGTGATGGTGGATCCCAGCCACGCTTCGGGCATCGCAGAGCTGGTCAAGCCGCTGGCCCTGGCCGCTACGGCCGCAGGCGCGGACGGGCTCATGATCGAAGTCCACAACGACCCGCAGCACGCTCTGTGCGACGGCGCGCAATCCCTGACGCCGGAAAAATTTGCCGATGTGGCCCGGGCTGTGTTTGCCCTTCGCCCCTTCGCCATGCAATCGGCAGAAATGAGTCAATAGCCTTTCGGGAAGGAGAAGCTGCTATGAACATTGGAATCGTAGGACTGGGCCTGATCGGAGGCTCCATCGCCAAATCCATCAAAAAAGAGACCACGGATACCGTGCTGGGCTACGATATCAACGTGAGTACCGTCCACAAGGCCAGACTGCTGGAGGCCATCGACCTGGAACTGACGGAAGAGCGCATCGGCGTATGCGATATGATCCTGATCGCCTTGTATCCCAGAGATATTATCCGCTGGGTCAAGGACAACTTCCACCGGTTGAAGCCCGACTGCATCATTATGGACTGCGGCGGCGTCAAGGAATCCATCTGCGACGAGCTGTTTCCCCATGCAGAGGAAAACGGCTACTGCTTCGTAGGGGCCCATCCCATGGCCGGCGTAGAGCGCTGGGGCTTTGACAACGCCCAGGGCGCTATGTTCAAAAACTCTTCGATCCTTCTGGTCCCCCCCAAGGGGATCAGCCTTGAACGACTGCAAATGATCAAAAAATTCTGGGGCGCCCTGGGCTTCGGCAATGTGGAAATCACCACGGCGCGGGAGCACGACCGGCGCATCGCCTTCACCTCCCAGCTGGCCCATGTGGTATCAAGCGCTTATATCAAGAGCCCTACGGCCCAACTGCAGCACGGTTTTTCCGCAGGAAGCTACAAGGATATGACCCGTGTGGCCCGGCTGAACGAAACGATGTGGAGCGAGTTGTTCCTGGAAAACGCCGGTCACCTGACCGATGAGATCGACGGGATGATGACCCACCTTCAGGCGTTCCGGGACGCTGTGGCATCAAAGGACGAAGAGCGGCTGCTTGCGCTCCTGCGGGAGGGCCGCCAGCTCAAGGAAATGGCAGACAGAGAGGACATGGAAGAATGAACACCGTGACTGTGAACACGACCCCGCCCTATTCTGTCATGATCGGCCCTGGCCTGCTGGACAAGCTGGGACGCCTTTTGCCTTCTGGGCTGCAGGAGTGTAAAATAGCCTTAATCACCGACAGCACCGTGGACGAACTTTATGGCGCAGCGGCGGCGGCTTCGCTGGAGGCAGCGGGTCACGAAATATCGAAGTTCGTTTTCAGCGCCGGCGAGGAGCAAAAGACGCTTTTGACGCTGCAGAATATGCTGGAATTCCTGGCTGAAAGCGGCTTTGACCGGAGCGACGTCATCGTCGCCTTGGGCGGCGGCGTAACAGGCGATATGGCGGGCTTTGCGGCCGCCTGTTACCTGCGGGGGCTCCGGTTCGTCCAGGTCCCTACCACATTTTTGGCCGCAGTGGATTCTTCCGTGGGCGGA
Organism: uncultured Clostridia bacterium; assembly: GCA_938009115.1. Lineage (GTDB taxonomy): Bacteria > Bacillota > Clostridia > Peptostreptococcales > Anaerovoracaceae > UBA10908. The sequence goes on along the minus strand of CALLHZ010000054.1, from coordinate 4,736 downwards.
AAGACCGGCGTCAATCTGAGCAAGGGGAAGAATCTGGCCGGCGCCTTCTGGCAGCCCGAAGCCGTTTTCTGCGACACGAAAACACTGGAGACACTGCCGGTCGAGATTTTTTCCGAAGGAACGGCCGAAGCCGTCAAGTGCGCCGTGATCGGCGATCCGGAATTGTTTGAGCTGTTGGGCAAGACCTCTATCGAGGCAGCAGAAGTGATCCGGCGCTGCGTCCTCTTCAAGGCCGCCATCGTGGCGCAGGACGAGAAGGAGCAGGGCCGCCGGGCGCTGCTGAATTTCGGACACACGCTGGGCCACGCCCTGGAATTGCAGAGCAACTACACCCTGCGGCACGGACGCGCTGTGGCCCTGGGCATGATCGCCGCCACCAAGGCTGCGGAAAAAAGCGGCTTTGCGGATAAAGGCACGCTGGAGGCCCTCAGAAGAGTACTGGAAGTCCGAGGCCTTTGGGACACCGTTCAGGGAGACCCGGACCGTTTGCTGGAATTGATCGGCTCAGATAAAAAGAAGCGAAAAGACCGGATCACCCTGGTCCTTCCCCGCCGTATCGGCGCCTGCGAGCTGGTGCCGCTCAAACTCGACGAAGCCAAAGAATTGTTGCGGAGCGGATTGGAGTAGCATGGACATTCTGATAAAACCCTCGATCCTGAAGGGAAAGATCCAAAGCATCCCCAGCAAATCCCATGCGCACCGGGCAATGATATGCGCCGCCCTGAGCGGGCATCCGGAACTGGTTTCCGTAGATAATCCTTCGGAGGATCTGACCGCCACAAAGCAGACCTTGGAGATCGTCCGGGGCGCAGGCGCCGCAGACTGCCGCGAAAGCGGCACCACGCTCCGTCTGCTGGTGCCGGTGGCAGCCGCCCTGGGGCTCGAAGTGAATTTTATCGGCCGGGGCCGCCTGCCCCTGCGCCCCATGGAACCCCTTCTAAGCCTCCTTGCTGAACACGGAAGCCATTTTTCCCAACCGACGCTTCCCTTCCGTCTTTCGGGCCGACTGCGAAGCGGCCGTTACGAAATACCGGGCAACATCAGCTCCCAATATATCAGCGGCTTGCTTTTGGCACTCCCCCTGTTGGCGGGTGACAGTCAGCTGGTCCTGACCACCGGATTGGAAAGCAGCGCCTATGTGGCCATGACTCTGGATTGTCAAAAGCATTTCGGCATCTGTATCGAACCGGGGGACTCAGGCTGGCACATCCCGGGGGGACAGACCTACCGGGCGCCGAAAACCTTCACTGTAGAAGGAGACTGGAGCAACAGCGCCTTTTGGCTGGCTGCTTCGGCATTGGGCTCCGATATAGAGGTCCTGGGCCTTTCCGAGGACTCCCTGCAGCCGGACCGCCGGATCTGCACGATCCTCCAAACCGGCGAAACCGACACGGACGCAAGGGAGATCCCCGATCTGGTGCCTATCCTTGCGGTTTTGGCCTGCGGAAAAAAAGAAACGACCTTCCTGCGGAACTGCGGCCGCCTTCGGCTTAAAGAAAGTGATCGGATCGAATCGGTCAAAGCCATGATCCTTTCGCTGGGCGGAGATATCCGAAGCGAGGGCGACCACCTGATCATCCAGGGCCATGGAAATCTGAACGGAGGCATCGTGGACAGCTTTGGAGACCATCGCATCGTCATGGCGTCCGCCATTGCCGCCACCCTCTGCCGCAACCCGGTAGTGATCAGGGACGCCCAGGCCGCGGCCAAGTCCTACCCTGCATTCTTTTCTGATTACAATACCCTTGGAGGTGACGCCCATGTCGTCTGATTTCGGAAAAAATTTGAGGATCCAACTTTTCGGCCAGTCTCATTCAGAGGCTTTGGGTGTGGTCATCGACGGGCTGCCTCCCGGTGTTGAGCCGGATATGGACAGGATCCTGCATTGGCTGAAGCGGCGCGCGCCCGGCCGAAGCGCCCTTTCCACGCCCCGGAAAGAAACCGATCTGCCGGAGATCCTGTCCGGACTGGCCGGCGGAAAGACCTGCGGGGCTCCTCTTTGCGCCATTTTCAGAAACGAAGACGTCCGCTCCGGGGATTACGACGATCTGAAAAACATTCCCCGGCCCGGCCACTCCGATTACACTGCTTTCATGAAAACCAAGGGATCCAACGACATCCGGGGCGGCGGCCACCACTCGGCCCGCCTCACGGCGCCGCTGGTGTTTGCCGGCGCGCTGTGCGCCCAGCTTCTGGAGAAGGAAGGTATTTATCTCGGAGCGCACATCCATTCCATCGGTTCCGTCCAAGACCGACCCTTCGATCCGGTCGGGACTGCACCGGCAGATTTCAAAGCGTTGGCGCTTTCCGATTTTCCCGTTCTGGACGCCGGAGCAGGAAAATGTATGGAAGGTCTCATACTGGAGGCTGTTGCAGAAAAAGATTCCGTAGGCGGGGTTGTGGAATGCTGCGTCCTGGGCCTGCCGCCAGGCCTCGGAGAGCCGATTTTCGAAGGACTGGAAAACCGTATCGCGACAGCCGTCTTCGGCATTCCCGCCGTCAAGGGCATCGAGTTCGGTGATGGCTTTGGCGCGGCCAAAGCCCGGGGAAGCCTCAACAACGACGGCTTCTTCTTCGAAAACGGCCAAGTCCGCACGAAGACGAACCACAACGGCGGAATCCTGGGCGGCCTTGCCTCGGGCATGCCCTTGATTTTCCGGGTCGCTTTCAAGCCCACGCCCTCCATCGGCCAACCCCAGGAATCCGTGGACCTTTCCGCCGGAGCCAATGTCACGCTCACCGTCAAAGGGCGCCATGACCCTTGTGTCGTGCCCCGGGCGGTCCCCTGCGTGGAAGCCGCCGCAGCCATTGCCATTTATGACTTGTACTTAGGAGACAAACGATGATGAACCTGGAAGAATGCAGAGAAAAAATCGACCCCATCGACGACCAGCTGGCGGACCTTTTTAAAGAGCGGATGTATTTGGCCACTGATGTGGCCCGATACAAAAAAGAAAACGGGCTGAATGTCCTGAACCGGGAACGGGAACGGGAGATCCTGGACCGGATGACCGAAAAGAACGGAGACGAGCTGGCGATTTACACCAAAGTGTTTTTCAATACCCTCTTTGACTTGTCCCGATCCGCCCAGGTGAAGCTCATCGCCCAAGAGACTGCATTGGAAAAGAAGATCCGGGCCGCCATCGAAAGTACGCCGCTTCTTTTTCCACAGAAGGCTGTCGTGGCCTGTCAGGGCGTGGAAGGCTCCTATTCCCAGCAGATCTGCGACAAAATGTTCGCCCTGCCCAGCATCATGTACTTCAGCAGCTTCGAATCGGTGTTCAACGCCGTAGACAAGGGCCTGTGCAAATACGGCATCCTTCCTATCGAAAACAGCTCCTACGGCTCCGTCAATGAAGTCTATGACCTGATGAAGAAATACCGCTTCTCCATCGTTCGCAGCAGCAAGCTGAAGATCAATCATTCCCTGCTGGCCAATGAAGGCGCTCGGCTGGAGGACATCCGGGAGATCTGGACCCATGAACAGGCTCTGGGACAATGCGGTGATTTTATCAACGCCCACAAGGAGATCCGGTTTATATCCTGCGAAAACACCGCTGTTGCCGCCAAGCGAGTAGCCGAAAGCGGCAGGAAGGATGTTGCGGCCATTTCTTCCATGGCCTGTGCCCGGCTTTATGGTCTTTCGCCGCTGCAACATGATATCCAGAACAGCGATGACAATTATACCCGGTTCATCTGCATCGGCAAAGAGCTGCAGATCTTCCCGGGGGCCAGCAAGATCAGTCTGATGATGGCCATTCCTCACACGCCGGGCTCCCTTTACCAGACTGTGGCCAAGTTCGCCTCTCTGGGCCTGAACATCTGCAAGATCGAAAGCAGACCCATCCAGGGTACCGATTTTGCTTTCATGTTCTACTTCGACATCGACGCCAGCATCTACGCGCCGGAGGTGCTGCAATTTTTAGGCGATCTGAAAGGCTATTGCGATCCTTTCGTTTTCCTTGGCGCTTATTCGGAGTATTAAAGTGCATTACGGACTCATCGGAGAAAAACTGGAGCACAGTTACAGCAAACTCATCCATGAAAAGCTCGGACACTACGTTTACGAGCTTTTGCCTCTCGCCCCCGAATATGTGGAAAGCTTTATCAAAGAGGGGAACTGGCAGGGACTGAATGTGACGATCCCTTATAAGCAGACGGTCATCCCCTTCTGCCACAGGCTATCGGAGCAGGCAAAACGCATCGGCAGCGTCAACACACTGGTGCGCATGGGGGACGGTTCGATTTGCGGCGACAACACCGACTACGACGGTTTTTGCATGATGGCCGACCATGCGGGCATCGATTTCAGCGGCAAAAAAGTTTTGATCCTGGGAAGCGGCGGCACCTCCCTGACGGCTGTGACGGCTGTCCGGGACCGGGGCGGCCGCCCCGTGGTGATCTCCCGCAGCGGCCCGGATCATTACGGCAACCTCGACCTCCACAGCGACGCGGAGCTGATCGTAAATACTACGCCTTTGGGCATGTACCCCGATACTGAGGTGCGGCCGCTGGATCTGAATGACTTTCCCCAATGCCGGGGAGTGCTGGATGTGATCTACAATCCTTTCCATTCCAGATTGATCCTGCAGGCGCAACAGCTTGGCATCCCCTGCGCCGGCGGACTGGTCATGCTGGTAGCTCAGGCGAAGCGCGCGGCGGAATTGTTTACGGGTCTTTCCCTGCCCGACGCGCTGGTGCTTGGCATACGCAACGACCCGATGGCCGACCTGTCC
>CALLHZ010000053.1 GCA_938009115.1 uncultured Clostridia bacterium | reverse complement strand
CCATCAATTGTAGGTCATGATCAGCGTTTTGATGAGAAGTCCCCATCCGTCCACCACCACAAACAACATGACTTTGAAGGGAAGAGATATCATCACCGGCGGCAGCATGATCATACCCATGGACATCAATGTGCTTGCCACGATCATATCGATCACAAGGAAAGGTATAAAAAGCAGAAAGCCGATCAGGAACGCTCTTTTCAATTCGCTGGTGATGAACGCAGGCACCACGACATGCAGCGGGAGATCCTGGGCATTGGTCTGTTCCCAATTTTCGGATGACAGACTTTTATACATTTCCACTTCGCCGGTCGTTGTCTGCATCAGCATGAACTCCTTGAGCGGAATCGCCGCCCTGTCCAGAAATTCCTGGGTTTCAATGCGGTTCTCGTTGTAAGGCTTCAATGCAGTTTCATTGATTTCCTGCAATACCGGCGTCATGATAAAAAAGGAAACAAACAGCGCCAGACCGATCAGTATCTGGTTCGGGGGAGTCTGCTGCAGGCCCAGGGCGCTTCGCAGAAATGAAAAGACGATGATCACCCGGGTAAAACACGTCATCATCAGCAGCAAGAAAGGCGCCACAGAAATCAACGTCAGGATCATGATCACTTTGACCGTGTCCGATCCTTCACCGTTGATGGCGATCTCTACGGGACTCGTCCCGTAGGCCTCCGGAGCCAGCAGGAGAACGATGGATGTGATGCACGCCATTAAAGCAAGGCGCAGCAACATTCTTTTGGCCATTCCCGGCGCCATGTCACGACCGCTGTTCATGATCGCCGCTTTTCCGCAAAAAAGATTTGAGCGCTGACTGAAAATCGGGCCTGCCCGGTGCCGTGGCCGCCTGAAGCGGGATCGGCTCATCCAGTTCCTTCAGAACGCAGATCGATTGCTCGCTGACACCCACCAGATATTGGGTCCCCTGGACATCGATGATTATAACGGACGCCGTTTTACCGACGGCTTGCCTGTCGAGTACTCTGATATGCTTGCCACCGGCGAAGGGGCCCATCTTCCGCGCATACCACTTGCTTGCGTAATAGGTCAGTATAATAACGCAAACCGCCCCGGCCAGCGGAATCAGATATGAAAATATTTCAAGAACATCCTTCATGCTGTCTCCTACGCGTCTCCGAGAATATTCTTGACTGTCTGGATCAGCCTGTCCGGCTTAAAGGGCTTCACGATAAAATCCATGGCGCCCAGCTTGATCGCCTCGACGACCATGCCCTCCTGCCCCATGGCGGAGCACATGACGACTTTTGCACCGGGATTCATCTGCTTGATCTCTTTCAAGGCCTGGATGCCATCCATTTTCGGCATGGTGATATCCAGCAGAATCAGATCAGGCATGCTTTCCCGGCACTTGGCAACAGCATCCTCCCCGTCAGCGGCTTCCATACAATCGGCATATCCTGCCTTTTTCAGGTTGTCCTTGATCATCATCCGCATGAATGCGGCGTCATCAACGACCAGTATCTTGCTCATTTTCTGTTCCTTTCTTTATCCGTTTGCTTTGGCGTTTTTCTTCCCGTAAGAACCGTCTTTTTTTATGATTTCAGTAACCCGGACGCTGTAGTTGTCGTCTACAACTACTACATCGCCCCGGGCGATAGGCCTCCCGTTGGCCAGGATATCCACCTGGTCCCCTGCCTGGCGGTCGAGCTCTACGATGTTGCCTGGCATCAGCTCGGCGATGTCCTTGATCCTTTTCCGTGTTCGGCCCAACTCCACTGTAATTTGGATCGGCACCGACATGATCAGATCCAGATTGCTGTCGCTGTAGTCGTTTTCTTTCTCTGCGCTCCCGGAAGGACCAAACTGTTTATATTGATAGGGTGAAACCTGCACGACAGGCTCTTTCACGGCTTCGGAGGCCATGCTGAAGACCGGCGCGGCAACCGGAGCTTCGTTGGGCACAGGCTTAACAGGTATTTCAGGGACTGCAACAACGTTTTCCTCGACCACTTCAGTCGCTCCCAGAGACATTTTAACGATCCCTTTGACCAGATTGGGATCCATGGCACAGAGAAACTCGCTTTCGATCAGATCATCGATGATCAGATTGAACTTGATGCTGGCAATCACATCCTCCTTCAGGGAGAAAAGCTCTCTCATCTGGGAAGGATCTGCCACATCCAGTATCTGCGGCGGTGAAATATTGACGACCGTACCCAAGAATGTCGCCAGGGCGCTGGCAGCAGATCCCATCATCTGATTCATGATCTCACAGATGGCGCTGATACTGATCTCATCGAATTCCACAGGCTCTTCAGGGTCCAGCGACAGCAGGTGCCGCAGGATTTTCTTGAGGTCTTCCTCCCGCAACAGCAGGACATTGGAGCCGTCAATGCCTTCGACATACTTGATCAACACACCGATCACCGGCTCCAAATAAGAAAACTCAAACTTTTCGAATGGGATCATTTCTGTTCTGGGCGTCGTGATGTTCACTTTTTTATCCAGTATCGTGGACATCGCCGTCGCCGCAGCGCCCATGCTGATGTTCATGACCTCCCCGATCACGTCGATCTCCATTTCGCTCAGGAGATATCCGTTCATTTCATTGCTGTTCATTGATTCGGGTCACTTCCTCTCTCTAACATTTCTCTTATGGCAATGGCCCTCTTTTTGTGAAAGGCTCCCATCTCGCCCCGGAACCAGGTCGTTTCCTCGACCATCACTTCCACCAGGGCATTGGAGGGCTTGTGCAGCTTGATGATGTCTCCCACCTCCAGGTTGATCAGCTCATGAGACAGCAGCTCCACAGTCCCAAGGATGCCCTTCATCTCCAATTCGGTCTCGTTGATTTCGCGGATGATGTCCGCCTTCCTCTGCATTTCCGTCAATTGATCGGCTCTTCGCACATTTTTTTTGGTCTGGGCACTCTTCTTCTTGAATAAAGTGTCCAATGTGACTGCCGGGATGCAGATGTTGATCTTGCCGTAGGTTTCATTGACCAGGATGTTCATGACCACGATGATGACGTTTTCATCAGCGCCCACACCCTGGAGGATCCTTGAGTTGGTTTCCAGCTTCATCAGCTTCGGCGTCAGCTCCAGGAAATCCAGCCATACGTTTTTCATCAGATGGACCATGCCTTTGATGAAATATTCAAGGATCCCGATTTCGATGTCGGTGTATTCCCGGTCGCCGTCCAGCGCTTTGCCCACGCCGCCAAGAAGTCTGTCGATACTGCAGAAGCCGATCTCCTTGGATATATTCATGATCACAAGGCCTTCGTCTTCTTCATCGCTGGTGCTCATATCGATCATGCCGATCAGCACGGAATCGGGCAGCGCATTGTTGAACTCGGCGTAGTGCTGCTCCTCGATGTTCACGATCTCCACATGAGTATACGTCTGCAGGACGCCGGTGATATGAGAGGACAATAGCTTTGCGTAGTTTTCATAGATACTGAAAAGGATTTTCAATTGTTCTCGGGTAAAGAGCTTCGGACTTCTGAAATCATAAGGCTTGACCCTGATGTCCGGTTCCGGCGCTGCGGCTTCTGCAGCTTTGGTTCCGCTGATAAGGCTGCCAAGCAGACTGTCGATTTGGTTTTGGGATAGGATTTCCGGCATAGTTACTGCTCCTGCTTCTGGTTTTGTTCGGCCTCATAGATTTTATCCAGCGTATCCTGCAGAGTGTCTTCTTTGGAAACAAGGATCTCCACGCGCCGGTTTCTGGCACGGTTCGCCTCCGTGTCGTTGGGGGCTACCGGCCGGTATCTTCCATATCCGACGGCAAACAGCTTTGCAGGGTCGTCGATGTAAGAGCCTTCCAGAAATTTCAGGACTTCGTTTGCCCGTTCCGTGGAAAGGTCCCTGTCATTGACCGTCTCATCCCCGGGCGCAGATTCCGCCGTATGCCCGTCGATCCGTATATTCTTGATCGTCGGCTCCACGATCCCCAGTGCCTTGCCCACGTGATCCAGGATCGTGCGGCCGCCTTCTTTGAGAACAGCCCGGTCCGGCTCAAAGAACAGGGAAGAAGCAAACCTTACGTAGACCATATTGTCGGTCATCGCTACATGCACAGAATGCTGAAGGTTGTTTTTTTCAACATATTCCTGAAGATATTCGTAAAGGTCTGCAAGATCCTGGATATCCTCAAGCTCCACCGTTTCGCCCGCGTTGGTCGCCGCGTCCAGATTCTCCGCCGTTGATTCGCTTTCCTCCATGCTGATCTCTTCCAGTGTTTTGGGATCGGCAGTAAAAGCCTTCACCAGCAACTTGTATTTTTCCTGATCGATGGAGGACATGGAGTAAAGAAGCACAAAGAACACGAGGATCAGTGTGATCATGTCCCCGTAAGTCGCCAGCCAGGCGTCCTTATTGATGCTCGTCTTGCTCTTTTTTCTCATTTCTTCCGTTTTCCGGCGGGCTCTTCACCAGCCTCGCCTTCGATGCTCTTGGATTTTTTTCCCGGGCTTTTCTGATCCAGGAAATTCAGGAGCTTTTCCTGAATGAACTTCGGGTTTTCGCCCTCCTTGATGGAAATAACGCCCTCGATGATCATTTCCTTGAGGAGCATTTCCTTCTCCTGGACGATCTCCAGCTTGTTGGCCAGCGGAACAAAGATACCATTTGCCAACACAGAGCCGTAGAAGGTTGTGATCAGAGCAACGGACATGTCTGCGCCCAGCGTTCCGGGGCCTTCGTCAAGGTTCATGGACTTGAGCATGTTTACCAGTCCGATCAGCGTGCCGATCATGCCGAAAGCCGGAGCCAGCGCAGCGCCCTGCAAATAGATTTTTCGCTCATCCTCGTCTCGCTTGGCCATATAATCCAGCTTCTGATTGAACCAGTTTTTCAGCTTGTCAGGTTCGATGGCGTCGACGATGAGCAGCACACTTTCCTTCAGGAATTCGTCCTCGAAGCTCAGCGCCATGTCCTCCAGCGCCAGAAGACCCTTCTTTCTGGCTTCCCGGGACAGTTCCGTGATGATTTCCACGTATTCGTAGGGATCCTTTTTGCTCTTGACCAGGATCATCTTGATATGCTTGGGAAGCAGCTTGAAATACTTGATCGGAAATGCCACAAGCAAGGCAAAGACGGTACCGCCGAGGACGATGAATATGCTCGGTCCATTGAAAAAATTCATGAGCAGGGCCATGTTGATGCCCTCGTCTCCGAAAACGATTCCGAATATCAGCGCGGCGATTAATGCGACCAGGCCGACCAGCGTAGTAAGATCCATATCCTTACACTTCCTGTAAGCCGTTGGCGGCTACGATGACCGTGTAGATGCTCCTTTTGAAAGCCACGATCTTTTCAACGACTTCCAGGGCGCTCTCGGAAACAACGAAATGCTTTCCATTGACCAGCCTGATGGTCGTATCGGGCCGCTCTTCGATGATTTCGATCAAATCGCAGTTTAAAACGAATGTCTCTTTGCTCGATCTGTCCAGTTTTGTCAGGGTGATCATGTTCTGCGCTCCCTCGTCCCACTTTTCCCCGGGTCAGCCTGCTTTAGCTGCCCGGGAAAAAGTGTGGTTATCGCTATAATTTACCGGTTCATATTATCTCTTCATGTTCACCAGTTCGGACAGCATTTCGTCCGATACGGTGATCATTCGGGTATTAGCCTGGAACCCTCTCTGGGCGATGATCATCTCCGTGAACTCTTTGGACAGGTCCACGTTTGACATCTCCAGAGCGCCGGCCCGGAAGGAGCCTGTGCCCATGCTGCCCGCGATCGTTGCCTCGGCGCTGCCGGAATTGGTGGTTTCCACGTAATATCCTTCCCCGCTCTGGGACAGGGCATCAGGATTGGTGAATTTGACCGCCGCAAGATTGGCGATTTTTTCCGTGGTTCCCACACCGGGGCCGACCCGTCCGATCTCTGCGCCCGTCATATTTTCTGCGGAACCTAACTGTGCGGCATTGACAGTGAACGTAAAATCTCCCAGCGTAAATGTGTCTTCAGGCGAAGTAATGGCCCAGTCGTCGAGCTGGAGTTTCACTTCTGCTCCGGATTTATCATATGTGCTGAGACTGATGTCGAGATCCTTTGCCGTCACGGTGCCCAGCGTGAGGGTGCCGGTGGCCGGAACCGTAATGGCGCCTGCGCCGCCTACCGGAAGAGTGACATTCACAGAGCCACCTCCGGTTGCATCCACGGCAAAGGTTGCTGTGTCTCCGGCCACTACGCCCGAGACAACGGTATCCGCCGTATCTCCGAGTTTTTTATAGCTCAGAGAATACTCAGACGTGGCGCTGTTATAAAGAAGCTTCAGTTCTCCGT
>CALLHZ010000052.1 GCA_938009115.1 uncultured Clostridia bacterium | reverse complement strand
GCGACGCATCGGCGCCGGCAGCGGCTCCTTGGCCAGATTTCTTCCATACCCTTCCGTATTCCCTGCGCTTTCGGGCATCGCCGATCACCGCATAAGCAGCGTTGATGGCTTGCATGCGCTCAGAAGCATCGGGACTGTGATTCACATCCGGGTGATACAATTTACAAAGGCATCTGTAAGCAGCATCGATCATTTCCTGACTGGCATCACTGTGGACCTGCAGGATTTTGTAGTAGTCGGCGGACTGGTTCATCATGGGCTGTGATCCCTTTAAATGATTGCAACGATCGTAGTATTGAAGTATTTGGAATCTGAAAGATCGATCTCGTACGGCTCCACGTCGATCCCCTTTTCATTGTATACTCTCACTTTTGGCCGCAGCCCGGATTCCTTGTGATTTGCCGTGACGATCACGGAGTAGCCGTTGCTGAGCTGCAAACAGGTGCCCACAGGATAGGCAGCGATCTTCCGGACGAAGGCCTCCACAACCTTGGAGTCGAACTGCGCCGCATTCGAGGCCATGATGAATTCTGCGGCATCCGAGGGCAACACGGCTTTTCGGTAGGGGCGCTCAGAGGTCAGCGCGTCATAGACGTCCGCAGCGGCTATGATACGTCCGTACCATGAGATTTCCTCGCCGCTCTTTTGGTTGGGATAGCCGCTCCCGTCATAGCGCTCGTGGTGATCCAGAATTGCCATAAGGATCTCGCTGGAGACCTTATAGTCGCTGCCGATGTGCGTATAGCCAAAAAGCGAATGGTTTTTCATTTGCTCAAACTCATCTTCTGTGAGCGTGGAGGGTTTATTGACGATGGCCTTGTCGATAAAGACTTTACCGATGTCGTGAAGCAGCGCCGCAAAGCCCAGGTCGCAAAGCTCCTGTCTTTTCATATCCATTCCAACACCCAAAGCGATGGAAAGGATCGCCACGTTGACACAGTGATTGTAGGTGTAATCGTCGTAAGTCTGGAGATCGACCAGGTTGACGATAAGCTCCTTGTTGGAATACAGCTCGTCAACGATATTTTCGATCTGGAGCTTGATGACGTCCAGATTTTCGTGAAGCCGTTCGCCACCCTGTTCGTAGTCGATGAATATATCCTTGATCTGCTTCAGTGTCCTGGATCTGATCCTTGCAGGCACGACGCTTTCGATCGTGATGCCTTTGGATATCTCGTCGTTGATATAAATGCATGTATACTGGAATCGCTTGATCGATTGTATGTTTTTTCGCGTCAATACACTCCCCTGTGCCAGCAGAAGTTCTCCGATGTCATTATACAGATCTTCCGCTAAAATCAGTCCTTCCCGGACACAGGAAATAGGTACGTATCTCATAAATGGTTTTCTCTTTGCTATGGGCAATCATTGAATTGATCGAATCCTGTTTCTTACGGCTGACACGATGCTATAAGGTATATTATATATCAAAACCAGAGAATGTCACTGAGAAATTGCGTACATATGTAGGTGTTGGGCTTGCTTTTCTTTGCCAATGAAAAGAAATGAGTCCGAAAGAAGATCGGACTCATTCCGGGGCGCCAAACCCGTCTATAGGCCTGCCGCCTTGGCGGCAAATGCTGCGAAGCGGATCAGTATTTGAGCTGGCGGTAATAGCGCCGGATCTCCATGGGATGGCAGTTCAGTTTCTCCAGGTGCGCATCGATGCGGTTGGTCACGGCATGCATCACCAGATGGGACACAGCGCCGCGATGCGCATCGGAAATCCCCTGAAGAGGATAATCCCTGGTATCGATGACCGTGCACCGGGCTGTTATTCTGGGCAGGAACCCGGCAACACGCTCGCTCAGGCCCCGCTGCGAGTCTTCGCCGACGAAAACCGTCACGGCAGTGTCCCGTTCTACGATCTCCAGCATGCCATGGAAAAATTCCGCGGAATGGATGGATTTGGTTCGCATCCAGTGCATTTCCTCCCAATAGCACATGGCGTAAGAATACGTGGCGCCGTACTGATTCCCGGAGCCCACGAAATAGTGGATCGGATCATTCATGTGTTCACGGGCAAAACAAAGGCCGAAATCATCAGCTTGCTTTTCCGCCTCGGCCAGAGCCTCGGGAAGGTATTTGTCAAACTCGTCGTACATGACCTCGTATTCTTCAAACTCCCCTGCGTTGAACATAAAACGGTCCGCAGCCATAAAAAACTTCAGCTGTTCATTCCCGGGATAGGCAATTTCCCAATCCGCCATCCTGGCTAACTCTGCCGTTTCCACATCGATGAAGCCCAGAACTTTGGCGCCGGCTTTTTGGGCCTTGGCAACGCCCTCCAGCATTTCCGAAGTACTGCCGGTGACGGATGAAATGATAGCCACCGTCCCTTCTCCGACCCGCTTGTTGCCTGTGGCAAGGTATTCAGCCGCGTTTTCGACCAGCACTTCAATGCCGGTCTTTTCTTTCATATGAACGGCTGTCTGCAGGCAAGACGCATAGGTGCCGCCGATCCCAAGGAGGAGGATGTTACGATATCCCTCCCGGCAAACGCCATCCACGATCTCTTCGATCCTTCCCCGCAGCGCCAGGGCGCCTCTCACACTGTCGATCAGTTTTTTCTCGTCAAATTTCAGCAAATTATTCTCCCACCTTTAACATCTGATAGTAGTCGTTGTAGATCGTGATGGCTTCGCCCACATCTTCCTGGAAGAACACATTCTGCTTGTAACCAAAGTCTCTTGCCGGGTCATTTTTGTAAGTGTCGGAAGCTACTGCCACCGCCGCGTCGTTGGGGCAGGAGTAAGGGAACTCTTCCAGATTAGCCGCCATGACTTCCGGTTCACAGATATAATTCAGGAATTTTTCCGCCAGATCCACATGGGCTGCGCCCTTGGGGATCACATACAGGTCAAAGCCCAGTTGGACAGGGTCGCTCTCGAAGGGCGCGATGACCAGGTTGTTGTTTTCACCCAGCTCGGACATAGCCCAGGAAGCATTGCCGTCGTAGGTGAATATGACGCTGACGGTGCCGTTGGTGATGTTCAGCTCTGTTCCGCCATAAGCCACGACATTTTCGTTATACTGCACCAGCCATTCATAGGCTTCGGAGATCTCAGATTCCACCGTGGAGTTGGGGTCATATCCCAGCGCCACCAATGCGATGGGGAACAGGTTCCGGGCGCCGTCCACAGAACCGATCTGTCCTGCAAGGGCCGGATCGATCAGGTCATTGTAACCCGTGATCTCAATGGGGCATCTTTCTGTGTCATAGACGACGTAAATGTAATTCATCAAATAAGGTACACAATATTCCTTTGCCGCCCAGTACGCTTCGTTGATGTTGGCTGTGGCATTGGGAACATTGTCAAAATTGATGGGCTGCACATAATCGCCGGCCACCAGAGATTCCATGTAAGCATCGCAGGTCATGATCAGGTCGTACTCCTGTCCGCCGCCTGCTGTGAGCTTGGTGATCGCATCAGCATTGTCGCTCATGTAGGACAAATTGACCGTGCAATTGTTCGCCGCTTCGAAATCAGCTATGAGCGCATCTGATATGTACTCGTTCCACATATAGATGTTCAACTCCGTGCTGGCTTCCTGTTCACCGCCGCCGCCACCGCCGCAGGCTGCCAGGGATACCACCAGCACCAGCATCAGAAGTACGGCCGTCAACTTTTTGAGACTCATAGATTTACCTCCTTCTTTCTGCGTTT
>CALLHZ010000051.1 GCA_938009115.1 uncultured Clostridia bacterium | reverse complement strand
GGGATCCGCATTATTTTGGACGGCGTATTCAATCACACGGGCAGCCACAGCCGATATTTCAACAAGGACGGAGCTTTCGACAGCCTTGGCGCTTATCAAAGCAAGGAATCACCTTACTTCGACTGGTATTCCTTCACATCCTGGCCGGCGGAATATGCGTGCTGGTGGGGGATCGATACGCTGCCCAATCTTCGGGAGGAGAATCCGGAAGTACTGGATTATATGATCCGCCACGAAGATTCCGTGGTGGCGCGATGGCTCCGGGCAGGAGCTTCCGGCTTTCGTCTTGATGTGGCCGACGAACTGCCCGATGGGTTTTTGGACGCCTTGCGCGTCAGGGTCAAAGAACTCGATCCGGAGGCCTGTATCATCGGCGAGGTGTGGGAGGACGCCTCCAACAAAGTGGCGTACGGTGCGCGGAGGAGATATCTGGCCGGGGGTCAGCTGGATACCGTCATGAATTATCCCCTCAAGGACGGGATCCTTAACTTTCTCTGCGGCATCGAAACAGGCCTTCAGCTATCCGGGCGGATGAAAGCTTTGCGGGAGCATTATCCGGAGCCTGCTTTCATGACTTTGATGAACATCCTGGGCACACATGATACGCCCCGGCTGCGGACGGCCTTGTCCGGGAACGGGACGGATGCCGAGTGCAGAGAAAGATTATATTGCGCGTTGATGATCTGGGCATTTATGCCCGGTGCGGCGTGCATTTACTACGGTGACGAAATCGGGATGGAAGGCGGGAAAGATCCCATGAATCGCAAATGCTTTCAGCCGGAGCTCGCCGACGCGGAGATCACGGCGTATTATAAAAACCTCCTGACGTTTCGCCGGGAAATCAGGAGCCTGGGGGAGATGGAATTGATCGGGGTTCGCGGAGGCGATGATTGGGTCGAATTCACCCGGGACGGCGCCGCCGAATCCGTAAAGGTCCTTGTCCACAAGGGATCAGCGGTATTGGATGAGCCGTGCCCGATTCAACCGGAGCGGATCCTGTCCAGCGGGCCTGTGGCTGTCGGCGGTCAGCGGATCCGCATGGAAGGACTGAGCTGCGCTGCGCTATACTTTCGAAAGGTATGAAGCCCGGGCATACGAAGTGCAGGCAAAAGAACGGGCGATCACCTGAAGGAGATACTGAGCTTCCGTAAGATTTTCACGTCCCGGAAACGCGTTTCCGGAATGAACTGTGCTGACCGCCTGTTCCACAGCGTCGCAGAAGCGATCATAAGAAACCTCCGGAGCGTTGACTTCCAGCGCAAGATGGATCAGTTTGGCGATGTCGTCCATGCGGTATACGTTTTTCAGGATGCAAACAGCGAAAAGCGATGCAACGGAAAGCCGGTCGTAACGCTTGTTTACCGGCGGTGCGATCACTTGCTGCTTCACGTAATTGTTGACCATGGTTTTGGTCATCAATTTTTTTTCCTCACGCAGGAATGAATCACCCAACCACTTGTCCAGCAAGGACAATACCTGTTCAAGGTAAAGATCGATGTCCGGGAGTTCGGCCCAGCGGGGCAGCCGTATGGTAACGTTTTCATTCATTTTTGCTTGTCCTCCGGTATATCATTCACGACGAGATGGTACCACAGATGCGCAACCGGGTCAATCGTTGACATCGTTATGGGCTCCTGTTAATATAGTTTTAAAAACTATATATACTTTCATGAAGCATGAATTTATTGATGACTGCGAGCAGGAGGAATCACATTGAACGACAGAGCGATGCTGTATCCGGCAGTGGAATACGGCGATTTAAGGCAGCTGATGCAAGCCACCGTGCGTACTCATGGAGAGCGCAATGCATTTATATTGAAACATGCCGCAAAAGGCAAGGCGGAGTACGAATCGATCACCTATGAGCAGTTTGGCAAGGATATCACGGCGCTGGCTACTGGGCTCATCCAAAGAGGGTATGGTGGAAAACGCCTGGCGATCATCGGAAAAAACAGCTATCCCTGGATCACGGGATATTTTGCCGGACTTACCGGCGGGCTGGTGGTCGTGCCTTTGGACAAAGGTCTTCCGCTGGAAGAAATCGAGTCTTGCCTGATCCGGAGCCGCGCGGATGTGCTGTTGTTCGATCCGGAGCATCTGGCTTATGTTCAAGCGCTTGAAGAAAAGAAAACCACCGGCGTGTCGCTGATGATTTCCATGGATACTTGTGAGGGTTATGCGGATTTTCAGCAAATGAAACAGGAGGGCGCCGAACTGCTGTCCGGGGGCGACCGTTCCTACGAAGCCACGGAAATCAACCCTGATGTGATGAGTCTGATCCTTTTTACTTCCGGAACGACTTCCGTCTCCAAAGCTGTTATGCTTTCGCACCGCAATTTGGCTTCCAACATTTATGCACTTACTTGCTGCGAAGAAGTGTTTCCCTCCGATGTGAACATGGCTTTCCTGCCTTTCCATCATACGTTCAGCTCTACAGGCATCACGTTCATCCTGACCAAGGGCGCGACGAATGTTTTTTGCGACGGACTCAAGTATATTGCCCAGAACCTGAAAGAATATGAAGTTTCGATATTTATCTGCGTTCCGCTGATCATTGAAGCCATCTACAAAAAGATATTCCAGCAGGCAAAAAAGCAGGGAAAAGACGCTTTGCTCCGCCGGATGATGAAACTCTCCTCATTTTTGCTGAAGTTCGGCATTGACATACGGCGCAAGGTGTTTCATTCGGTTCTTGAACAGCTGGGCGGAAAGCTGCGCTTCGTGATCAGCGGCGCCGCAGCAATCGCTCCGGAGGTGGCCAAAGGCTTCAACGATCTGGGCATCCTGACGATCCAGGGATATGGCTTGACGGAAACGGCGCCGGTGCTGACGGCGGAAAATGCGAAAAATATACGCACTGGCTCCGTGGGGATCCCTATGTGCAACGTCAAACTGGACATTCACGAACCTGGAGAAAAAGGTATCGGGGAAGTGATCGCGCAGGTTCCCAACGTGATGCTGGGATACTATGAAAATCAGGAAGAAACAGACAAAGTACTGAAGGATGGCTGGTTCTTTACAGGCGATTTGGGGTATATCGATGAAGACGGATTTTTATTCCTGTGCGGACGGAAAAAGAATGTGATCGTTCTGAAGAACGGAAAGAATGTCTATCCCGAGGAAATGGAGATCCTGCTCAACCGGCTGACATATCTTGAGGAAACGATGGTCTTTGGCTGGGAAAAGGGAGATGACTATGTGATCAGCGCCAAGCTGGTGTACAAGGAGGACACGGTCCTGGAGATGTTCCCTGATCTGAAGACCGGACAAGGGCTGGATCGTGAAAAGTTTCAGGATATGGTCCAGAAGGATATCGACGGGATCAATGCGATCATGCCGGCCTACAAACATATCAAGCGACTGGTGCTGAACGATGAACCTACGGTGAAAACCACGACCGCGAAAATCAAGCGTTTTGAAGAAATCAAGAGACTTGAGGGTCAAATGCAACAAGAATAAGGCTGCCACGGCAATAAAAAAGGACGGCCTCGGCCGTCCTTTTCGATTGCGCTACATGGCACGGGTGATTTTTCCCGAACGGATACATCTCGTGCATACATTCTTCCTGGTTACTGTACCATTCTCATTGACCTTAACCGTTTGAATATTTGCATTCCATTTTCTTCTCGTGTGTCTGTTGGAATGGGAGACATTGTTTCCTGAAACCTGGCCTTTGCCGCAAATTTCGCATTTCCTGGACATATTCTGCACCTCCTTTTGCACCCACTGGGGGATGGTATATTTCATGAAAAGAGGCGCGCCGCCTCCTCGTGATTTCAAACAAACGTTATTATAGCACATGGATTTCGATCTGTACAACTTTTTTTATGCAATATTTTTGTTATGTGATAAAATATCTCTCAGATGAATGATATGGCGGAGACAGCACATGCTATACAGAGAAGTCAATCACATAGGCGCCGTAAGCATCAATCATTCCGTCGTGGACGAAATGATCGCGGATGCTTTTCTTTCTTGCGAGGACAAAGCATGGCTTGCCAATTACAAGGGCGCTGTTTCCGATGTGACGATCCGTCTGCGCAATTATGACGCTTTGGCTGAAAAAGTCGTTAAAATGTCGGAAAAAGGCATTTTTATCCGGCTATATATCATGCTTCGATTTGGGAGCAGCATCAGCGAAGTGACGGCAGGCATCATGGATCGTCTGGCATATTCGATACTGGAATACCTGGAGCTTCCCATCGACAATATCGAGGTCGTCGTGACCGGCATATTGTCAAAAAATGTGGCAAAGCGCAATATCCGCGTGGATTACCGGACATTACTAAATAACAGGGCAGGGAAGCTATGAGCAGGAAAACCAAAGGCGGCGGCATGGAAAGTCTCCCTGGCGTCGGCCCCAAAAAGGCAGAGGCCTATGGCCGGCTGAGGATCTTTTCTCCCCGGGATCTGTTGTTTCATTTCCCGCGGGAATATCAGGACCTGCGAAACCGCCGGGCGATTTCTGCCATGAAAGACGGCGAAAAAGTGCTGGCCGGGGGAAAAATCCTAATGGTGGTTCCCGGAAAAGGGTACGGGCGAAAGCGGACTTTGCGCTTGCTGGTCGAAGACGAAACCGGACGGATGGAAGTCCTCTTTTTTATGAGCGGGCATATGGAAAAAGCGTTTTGTCAGGGCGGCTCCTATTGTTTCTATGGGAAAGTGCGTGTGGGTAACGGAAAAGCGCAAATGCTCCACCCGGATTTCATGGCTTTCCGGGACCAGGCCCCCGGGGGGATCCAACCGGTGTATCCGCTCACCCGCGGACTGACGCAAAAGGACTTTCGCCGTCATGTCGCTGCAGCGCTTTCAGTGGACATATACCAGGAAGAGACACTTCCGAAGACTGTATTAGAGAAAAAGAAACTATGCAGTCTGACATATGCTTTGCGGAACATTCATTTCCCGGAGGATGAGCAAAAATATAGGGAAGCGCGTTACCGCCTGGTTTACGAAGAATTGTTTTCTCTCCAAACGGCTCTTCAGCTTTCCCGAGAGCGCTTTGGCAAAGGGCAGAGCGGCATCGTATTTTCAAAAGACGCACCGATATCCGGTTTTCTGGCAGGGCTGCCCTACGCGCCTACGGGAGCCCAAAAGCGCGTACTGGCCGAAGTGGAGCAGGATATGGAATCGGCCCGGGCGATGAACCGCCTTGTTCAGGGTGATGTGGGCTCGGGAAAGACGCTCATCGCCCAGGCAGCCCTCTACAAGGCCTCAAAATCCGGTTATCAGGGGGCGTTCATGGCGCCTACGGAATTGTTGGCCAGACAGCATTTTGCCACGCTGAACGCTGATTTGGCGCCTCTTGGCGTGCGGATCGCTTTCTTGTCGGGCTCTCTTGCGCCAAAGCAACGCTCTCAAGCGCTGCTGGAGCTGAAAAACGGGCAGGTGGATGTCATCGTCGGCACCCACGCGATCCTCTCGGAGGGCGTCAAATTTCACCGCTTGGGCCTTGTGATCACCGACGAGCAGCATCGCTTCGGTGTGAATCAGCGTCTGAAGCTTTCTCAGAAAGGAGAAAATCCGGATGTGATCGTCATGACCGCTACGCCGATCCCCCGGACGCTTGCCGTCGTCATGTATGGTGATCTGGATCTGTCGGTCATCGACGAGATGCCTCCCGGGCGGCTCCCGATCCGCACAGTATCCTTTCTTGCTGAAAACCGGGAGCAGGCTTACAATGTCCTGGGTTCGGAAGTAAAAAAAGGTCATCAGGCCTATATCGTGGCTCCGTTGATCGAAGATTCCGATGCATTGGACAGCCGTTCCGCAGAGTCTCTTTTCGCCGAAGTTCAAAATCGCTTTCCGGCGTTTGCCTGCGCGCTGCTCCACGGTAACTTGCCTCAGGTCGAAAAGGACCGTATCATGGATAAATTTTATCATGGAAAAATCCAGGTGCTTATATCCACTGTCGTGATCGAAGTCGGGATCAATGTGCCGAATGCCACAGTTATGCTCATCGAAAATGCCGAGCGGTTCGGGCTGGCCCAGCTTCACCAGCTTCGCGGCCGCGTGGGGCGGGGAAATGATCCATCCTGCTGCCTCATCGTCAGCGACGGGCAGAATGAGATCGCAGCAGCAAGAGCCGAAGTCTTCTGCAGCACGAACGACGGCTTCGTGATCGCGGAAAAAGATTTGGAGCTGCGAGGCTCCGGAGAATGGTTCGGCGTCCGTCAGCACGGTCTGCCTGAATTGGTTTTGGCGGATCCTGTCAAGCATTATGCTGTGTTTGTTGAAAGCAGAGCCGATGCGATGGATCTGCTCCGTATCGATCCTTCGCTCAGCCTTGAGGAGAACCGGTCCTTTGCCGAGGCGCTTCAACGGAAATTCGAGCTCAGGGAATCACTGGTGCTTTAGTTTTCGTTCCCTGCGCTTGAAACCCTATCCTGCGCATGCTAAAATGTCTTGAAAGAAAGGCAGGTACCCATGCGCATTATCGCCGGAATTTGCAAAGGCAGAAAACTGAAAACGCCCAAGGGAGATGACGTAAGGCCCACGTCGGACCGCGTCAAGGAGGCTGTGTTCAGCATGATCGTGCCGTATATAAGCGAGACGACAGTGGTCGCCGATCTTTTTTGCGGAACGGGGAACATGGGGCTGGAAGCCCTGAGCCGGGGCGCCGGAAGAGCCTATTTTTCGGACATTTCCAAGGACAGCCTCGCTCTTGCTCTGGAGAACATCAAGGCCTGCGGGATGGAAGACCGGAGCATTTTGCTCAAAGGAGATTACCGGCAGAACCTGATGCGGATACGGGAGGGTGTGGACATTTATTTTTTGGATCCGCCTTACGAAGGTGAGACGCTCACGAAAGCCCTTTCAGACATCTCAAGACTGGAAAGCCTGAGAGACGATGTCCTGGTCGTGTGCGAACACAGAGTGCGACAGGCGCCGCCCGAAGAAGTCGGAAGTCTTGTGCTTTGGAAGCAGAAGCGCTATGGTGCCACATCGATCAGCATCTATGCAAAAGGGGAAAGAGGGTAAGCCTTTGAAAAAAGCACTGTATGCAGGATCCTTCGATCCGATCACAGCAGGTCATTTGGATGTGATCAACCGGGCTTCCCGGCTCTGCGATGTCCTGGTGGTCGGCGTCATTCATAATCCGTCCAAAGCGTCGGCCTTCAGCGGAGATGAGCGAATGGACATGATCCGGAAAGCGACAGCCCATCTGTCCAATATTCAGATCGACCGGTTTGACGGTCTGCTGGCCGACTATGTTTTAAAGCACGATATCACGGTCGTCATCAGGGGCTTGCGGGCGACGATGGATTTCGAATACGAGATCCAGATGGCGCAGATGAATGCCCGGCTATACAATAATAAGGCTGAAACGATTTTTTTAATGACAAACCCGGAACATTCGTTCATCAGCTCCAGCCTGATGCGGGAAGTCTTTGCCTTGGGCGGAGACATTTCCGGCCTGGTGCCGGATTGTGTTCTGGAAATGATGAAATCAAAAGCATTAACAGCGAAAGGGGAATAGCATGAAGGTATTGGAATTATTGGATGAGCTGGACGAAATCATGGAAGTGGCTTCGTCGGTCCCGATGTTTAAGAAGGTCGTTGTGGATCCTGCGGAGATCAAAGAGATCGTCAAGGAGATCAGGATCGAACTGCCCGACGAGATCCAGCAGGCGCAGTGGATCAAGAATGAGAGGACTCGGATCCTGGACGAAGCTAAGGCAGAGTGCGAATCCCTTCTCAAAGAAGCCATGGCCAAAGCGGAATCACTGGTGGAGACCGACGAGATCACGGTCAAGGCCAAAGCCCGTGCCGAAGAGATCCTTCGCGTAGCAAAGGAGCATTCTTCTATCATGAAGATGAGCATACTCGACTATACGGACGGTATGTTGTACAACCTTCAGGAAAAAATGGACCAGCTTTACGCCATGTATTTCACCGATATGTACAATGATCTTCAGAATACTTTTGATAAGATCAACCAGAATATCTCATCCAGCCGCAACGAAGTGAAAGACCAGATCTATAAGACCCAAATCGATAAAGGCGAATGATCATTTCAGCCGGTGCGAGGCACCGGCTGTTTTAACGGAGCAACGATGCGCGTCGCAGGGATCATATCCGAATTCAATCCGTTTCATAAAGGGCACCGTTATCTGATCGACACTGTGCGCAAGGATTTGCAGCCGGACGGCATCATTGCCGTGATGAGCGGCAATTTTGTGCAGCGTGGGGAACCTGCCATGTGGGACAAATGGATCAGGGCGGCCTGCGCAGTGGAAAACGGCGTCGACCTGGTATTGGAGCTGCCGGTATGCTACGCAGTCAACAGCGGCGAGGAGTTTGCTCGGGGAGGGATCGGCGTTCTGAAAGGGACCGGGATCGTAACGGACCTGGCTTTTGGGAGCGAGAGCGGTTCACGGTCCTTGCTGGAGGGCACCGCAGACCTCCTGGCAGAAGAAAGTGAATCGTTTTCCGCTGCCATGCGCACGGCGATGAGTCACGGGATCTCTTACCCTGCAGCTTATGAACGCGCGGCCTCATCTCATCCGGAGCTCCGCTCCGAAAAGCATCGGGGGCTGCTTCGGGCCTCCAATGATATCCTGGCCCTGGAATATATGAAACAGATCAGGCGCTCGAAAGCCGCGTTCGAAATTTTTCCGGTGCAGCGCATCGGGCCCGGTCATGACCAGGAAGGTTCAAGCCAGGGATTCGCTTCTGCGGGCTCGATACGGCGAGCCATCCTGGAAGGCTCGCCCTGGGAGACCTGGCGCGGATTTCTTCCGGCCGATTCCTCTGCTGTACTTGCCTGCGAAGAACCTTTCGGAACGGCCGACAGCGATCGTTATGCGGCGCTGTTGCGGTACACCCTGCAGACTCATTCCAAAGATGAGCTGGGCCGACTGATCTCCGTGACGGAAGGGGTGGAAAACAGGCTGAAGCAAGCGGCGATCCGGGGTGTCACGGTTCAAGACATCGTCATGGGGGTCAAAACGAAGCGGTATACTTATGCCAGGATCGCCCGCATCATGGTGCAGGCATTGCTTGGGATGGATAAGGATCGATATCGGCAAATATGCGAGGATCAGGCTTTTTACGGCCGCGTTCTGGGCTTCAGCCGGCGCGGCGCAGCGCTGCTTCGTCAAATGCGAAGGGAGACAGCCGGTATGCCGGTTTATACCAACCCGAAGCAGTGGATGGCGGCCGGAGGATCGATCCGTGACTCTTTGGCCTGGGATGCATTGGCATCGGACATCTACAGCATAATAAAAGGCACAACTGTTTACCAGGGATCCGAATATGTCAGGAAGCCTTATGTCTCCAACAAGGAAACAGAAATTATTTGCACTTCTGCTCATCGCGGAGTATAATATTTATCGGTGATTTTACTAAATTGTGAATAAACTAAGGAGAAATGAGAATGAAAGTACTCGTCATCAATTGCGGAAGCTCCTCGCTCAAGTACCAGGTGCTGGAGATGGAAACTGAGACGCTGCTCTGCAAAGGTCTTGTGGAGAGGATTGGGATCGAAGGATCCGTTCTGAAACATGAAAAACCAGGCATGGATAAATATATACTGGAAGTGCCCATGAAAGATCATAAAGAAGCTATTGCTCATGTCCTGGACACGCTGCTGCATGATGCCTACGGCGTCGCCTCTTCAATGGACGAGATCGGCGCGGTGGGCCACAGGGTTGTGCATGCGGGAGAAAAATATGCCTCCAGCGTGTTGATCGCCGACGATGTCATTCAGGCGCTGCAGGACTGCGTCAGCCTTGCTCCGCTTCACAACCCGCCCAATCTTCTTGGCATAGCCGCATGCCAGGAGCTTATGCCGAACACGCCGATGGTGGGGGTTTTTGATACAGCCTTTCATCAGACGATGCCGGCGGAGTCTTACATTTACGCGATTCCCTACGAATATTACACAAAGTACGGTGTGCGGCGTTACGGCTTCCACGGAACGAGCCACCGGTATGTGTCCGAGCGGGCCGCGGAAATGCTTGGAAAAGAAATTGCCGACACGAAGGTCATCACCTGCCATTTGGGCAACGGCGCGTCGATCACAGCCATCAACGGCGGGAAAGTCGTGGATACATCCATGGGATTCACACCGCTGGAAGGCCTGGTCATGGGAACACGCTGCGGAGACATCGATCCTGCGATCATCGATTTCATCTGCCAGAAGGAAGGCCTGTCCATTTCAGAGGTGAACAACATCCTCAATAAAAAGTCCGGCGTTCTGGGGATTTCCGGCGTCAGCAGCGACTTCAGAGATATCGAGGATGCTGCAATGAAAGGAAATGAACGGGCGGAGCTGGCATTGAAAGTCTACGCAAATAAAGTCAAGTTCTACATCGGCGCGTACATGGCCGAAATGAACGGGGCCGATGCAGTGGTCTTTACTGCGGGTTTGGGTGAAAACGGCATTTTGATGCGCCGGATGATCTGTTCAGACATGGAGAACATCGGGCTTGCGCTCTGTCCGAAGCGCAATGAAGTAAAGGGTCAGGAAAAGGTCATCAGCAAAGACGAAAGTCCGGTCAAGATCCTGCTGATCCCCACCAACGAGGAACTGATGATCGCCAAGGACACCTACGAGATCGTCTCCAAATAGCACTTGACATCGATCGGTTGTCTCTATATAATCAAGAAGTTAATATCGGAAAAAGGAGGTGTCAACATGGCAGTACCAAAGAGAAAAACATCCAAAGCAAAAACGAGTTCCAGAAAATCTGCGAATATGGTTAAGTCTGCACCTGCGCTATCCGTATGTCCACAGTGCCACGAACCGAAGCTTCCGCACAGAGTGTGCCCGAATTGTAATTTTTATGACGGGAAGGCAGTCATTGCGGAAGAATAAATTTTGCGAAAATGTGATGTGCTTTGAGCGGCTCCGACAGGAGCCGCTTTTGTATTAAAAAATACTGTATCGATGATCGATACAGTATTGGATGGTGCCGGCGATCGGGGTCGAACCGATACGGTGTCGCCACCACTGGATTTTGAGTCCAGCACGTCTGCCAATTCCATCACGCCGGCGGAACATTGCCATGGTAACACAGGCCGATCATAAAATCAAGAAAAATGCTTTCCTTTTATCATATATTGCTATATAATTACGTCGTTAGTTATTAACAGGAGGATTCCAATGAGCGAGTTTACTATTCAGATCATAATGCTAGTCCTGCTCTTTGCAGTGATGTACTTTATTCTGATCCGCCCCCAGAAGAAGCGCGAAAAAGAAGTCAATGCCATGAGAGACAGCCTTAAGGTCGGAGACGACGTGCTGACGATCGGCGGAATTTACGGAAAAGTGGTTAGGATCCGGGAGGACCGCTTTACCATCCAGGTCGGAGCCGAAAAGGTTCGTCTGGAGGTCGCCAAGTGGGCCATATCCCAGAAAATCGTCGGCGACGGCAAGAGCAGCAAAATCGTAGAAACGAAGCCGGAGCCCGAAGAGGAGACCAAAGAAGCCGAATCCAAACCCACGCCCAGGACCATCAAAAAACTCGGTGCCAAAGAAGAAAGCGACAGCACCGGGAAATAGCACAAAACCGGCAAGGCATGTGCGACAGCACGTGCCTTGTTTTTGTATGTAGGACGAATCGCGTCGGCTTACCAGAATATCTTGAAGATATGCTTGAAAAGTAGTAAACTAACATATTGTAATTTATTGATTTCGAAGCCTTTGCCTTCGTTCAAACGAGGAATACTGAGATATGAAAAAAATATTGGCTGCCATTCTGATAATCGCTACGATCATTGCCGGATATTTTTCATTTATAGGATGGGGCGCCGAAGGTTCGGTTGCCCAGCGGATGAGATTGGGTCTGGATATGGTCGGCGGTGTTTCCGTCGTAATGGAAGCCCAGACTGATCTGACCGGCACTGAACTGAAACAATTAATGGAACAAGTCCAGGCTGTCATGGAGAACAGGGTCAACGAGTTCGGACTGACGGAACCGGTGATCGCCATTGAAAATGAGAATCGCATTCGTGTAGAGCTTCCGGGGGCCGCCGACGCGGAATCCGCCATCGAAATGATCGGTCAGACCGCGCAGCTCCATTTCAGGACTGCCGACGGAGCTTTGGTCGTCAGCGGCAAAAATGTAAAAAATGCCAAGGCTTTACCCTATGAGGGGTATGAGCCGAGTTTAGTCGGGACTTACATGGTTGCTATGGAGTTCGATCCGGAAGGGGCCGCAGCTTTCGAAGCAGCCACCCGGGCGATCCTGGCAGGAACGATCCATTCTACGGACCCGGAGTATAACGATAATCAAATCATGATCTACCTGGATGAGCGTGTCATTTCGGATCCGGCCGTGACAACGGTCATCACCGGGACGCAAAGTCAAATCACGGGGCGGTTTACGGAAGAGGAGGCTTCTTCCCTGGCTGCATTGATCCGTGGCGGATCTCTCCCGGTTCCGCTTACCGAGGTCCAGACAGAAATAGTCGGGCCCACGCTGGGTCTCAATGCCGCGAGGCAAAGCGTCATAGCCGGCGTCATCGGTATCGCCCTGATCCTGGTGCTGATGTTGGCATGCTATCGTATCATGGGCCTTGTGGCCGATCTGGCGCTGATCCTTTATATCCTGATTCTGGTATGGACCATGATCGGGTTGAATGCGGTTCTGACGCTGCCCGGCATTGCCGGTATCATTCTGTCCGTGGGCATGGCGGTGGACAGCAATGTCATCATATTTTCCCGGATAAGGGAAGAAATAAGACTTGGTAAAACCGTGCGCGTGGCAGTACATTCAGGTTATAAAAGAGCGATATCCACCATATTGGACTCTCAGATCACGACGATCATCGCCGCCGTGGTGTTGTATCAGTTTGGCACAGGATCCGTAAGAGGATTTGCCACCACATTGCTCATCGGTATTCTTGCCAGTCTCCTGACAGCAGTCGTGGTTTCCCAATTGCTCCTGGAACTGATCGCGGATAGCCGCAGATTCGGCACCGCAAAAGCGTTCGGCGCCGTCGCGGCAGAAAACCCAAAGGCTGCACGTGACTTCAACTTTGTGGGCCGACGTAAACAGTTCTATATTCTTTCAGCGTCGATCATTGCTGTCGGTTTGGCGGTAGGCGGTCTGCGCGGCTTCAATACGGGGATC
The DNA here is from genome assembly GCA_938009115.1 of uncultured Clostridia bacterium. Lineage (GTDB taxonomy): Bacteria > Bacillota > Clostridia > Peptostreptococcales > Anaerovoracaceae > UBA10908. The sequence goes on along the minus strand of CALLHZ010000051.1, from coordinate 24,182 downwards.
GATTTTACGGGAGGAACCGTGCTTCAGTTCAACACCGGCCATGCGATCGAAGTGAATGAGATCCGGGACGTACTGGCTGAGCAGGGGATCGATGCGGATATCCAGCACGCCGGCGCTGATAATGAAAAAATCATCTTGAAGACCACGGCAGTCCTGACAAGCGACGAACGTGACGAGCTGGCCGCTGCCATCCGGGGCGGACTTTCGATAACGACGCCGGAAGAGTCCTTTGTGGAACAGGCGGGCCTGATCGGCCCCTCCGTGGGTTCTCAACTGAAAGCCAGTGCGCTGAAAGCGATCCTGCTTTCTTCGGCAGCCATGCTCGTATATATAGCTGTGCGGTTTGAATGGAAATTTGGCGTCGCCGCGATCCTGGCGCTTCTTCACGATGCGCTGATGCTGTTTGCTTTTTACGGATTGTTCCATGTCCAAATGAACAGCCCTTTCATTGCAGGACTTCTCATCGTGATCGGTTATTCCATCAACGATACGATCGTGGTTTTTGACCGGATACGGGAAAACCAGTACTACCTCAAAAAGAACAAACTCGACTCGATCATCGAAACGAGCATCACACAGTCCCTGGGCCGATCCCTCATGACATCGCTGACCACGGTGGTCGCGATTCTTCCCCTTGTGTTTTTAAGCGGAAGCTCGGTCAGAGCCTTTGCCATGCCTCTGATCGCAGGTGTGGCCTTCGGTACACTGTCCTCGATCACCATCGCTTCGGGCCTGTATTATACGATCACGAAGCTGACCGGAAAATCCAAATACAGAGGCGCATAAACCGCCGGACATAAAGGATGCCTATGGAGGATTTTATCCGCAGCCTGCTTGCGCTGAACCCCAACTATGACGCGGACTTTCTCGAGAAAGCCTATCGGAAGGCAGAGCAGCTGCACAGACAACAATTCAGACGATCCGGCGAACCGTACATTACACATCCGGTCGCCGTGGTGAACATCCTGGCGGAACTCGGTATGGACGACCACACGCTGGCTGCAGGACTGCTTCACGATGCAGTGGAAGACACCGAGTACAAGCTTTCGGATCTGGAAAAGGAATTCGGCCCCCAGGTTGCTCTTTTGGTGGACGGCGTCACAAAGCTGGGCTCCCTGGTATATGAGAGCAGGGAAGACCGGCAGGCAGAAAACATCCGAAAGATGTTTCTGGCGATGTCCAAGGATATTCGCGTGCTTATCATCAAGCTTGCGGACAGACTGCACAATCTTCGCACGATCAATTACATGAATGATGAGCAGATCCGCGAGAAATGCATCGAGACGCTTGAGATTTATGCCCCGCTGGCCAGTCGCCTGGGTATTTACGCCTTCAAGTTCGAAATGGAAGATATCGCTTTCAAGAATCTTGAGCCGGAAGCTTATGGAGAATTGGAAGCCGCCGTCAGCATGCGCCAGGAAGAGCGGGGACAGGCCATTCGGCGCGTCATCGGAGAGATCAAGGAGATGTTGGACGAACTGGAGATCCACTATGAGATCACCGGACGTTCCAAGCATTATTACAGCATATACAAAAAAATGCAGTTCCAGCAGAAGCAGTTGGATGAAATCTTTGATCTGACCGCAATCCGGGTAATCGTGGAAAGCATCAAGGACTGCTACGGCGTTCTGGGCGCTGTCCATACAAAATGGAAGCCGATCCCGGGCAGGTTCAAGGATTACATCGCCATGCCCAAGCCCAACCGGTACCAATCCCTGCACACTACCGTGATCGGACAAACCGGCAATCCCTTCGAGATCCAGATCCGTACGGCGGAAATGCACCGTATCGCCGAATACGGTATCGCAGCTCATTGGAAATATAAAGAGGGCATCCAGTCCGACAACGAAGAGGTGAAGCTGGCCTGGATCCGGCAGACGCTGGAATGGCAGCAGGATTTGAACGACCCGAAAGAGTTCATGGAAACGCTGAAGCTGGATCTGTTTTCCAATCAGGTGTTCGTATTTACGCCGAAGGGCGACGTGATGGAGCTTCCTGCCGGCTCGACGCCGCTGGATTTCGCCTTCAAGATCCATACGGCCGTCGGTGCCAAGTGCGTGGGCGCCAAAGTAAACGGTAAAATGGTACCGATCGATTATATTCTCCAGAACGGCGAGATCATCGATATCGTAACATCCTCCAACTCCAAAGGGCCCAGCATCGACTGGCTGAAGATCGCCAAAACAAACTCTGCGAAGAACAAGATCCGCCAATGGCTGAAAAAGGAAAACAAACCCCAGAGTTCGGACAAAGGAAAGGAAATGCTGGAAAAAGCGGCCCGGCGAAAAGGCTATGATCTCCAGCTGGTTCTTAAGAACCAATACATCGGCCGGGCCGCCAAAGCCCTGGGCTATTCTTCCATAGAAGACCTCTACACGGCCATCAGCTATGGCGGACCTCTCATGAACCGGACGCTTCTCATGTGCGCAGGCTTTTATCACGAAGAAAAGCAAGCGGATCTGAAGCGAAAAGAGAAAAAAGAAGAAAAGCTGAAAGCCGCAGAGCCCAAACGCCGTGAGCATACCAAAGGCGTGACGGTGAAAGGTGTTGGCGATTTGCTCATCCGTTTTGCCAAATGTTGCAATCCGGTACCCGGGGATGATATCATCGGCTATACCACGAAGGGACGCGGGGTGTCGATCCATCGCAAGGACTGTATCAATATGCTTTCCCTGCCGGAACATGAACAGATGCGTCTCATTGAAGTGGCATGGGATGCCAGCGAAGCAAATATCGCATATGATGCAGAGATCAGTTTGCTGGCAGAGGACCGGAAGGGATTGTTTTCCGATGTCTCCAAGGCTTGCGAGGAAATGGATGTCAACATCACCAGCGTCAATGCGAAGACTGATAAGTCCGGAATCACCACCATGACGCTGACACTGGCGATCACCAATACGGCGCACATCATCAAGATCCTGAACCGGTTCAGCCAGATCCGAAGCGTGGTGGACGTATACAGAACAAATTCCTGAAACGGATCGGAAATAGGAGTGTATCATGCGAGCAGTCGTACAGCGCGTTACCTACAGTGATGTTACTTCCAACGAACAGATGACCGGCTGCATCCAGAAGGGCCTCACCGTGCTGCTGGGCGTCGGGAAAGAGGATACGGAAGCCGATGTCCGCTACATGGCGGAAAAGATCGCCGGCTTGCGCATTTTCGAAGACGAAGAAGGAAAAATGAACCGGTCGGTCCTGGATACCGGCGGCGAGATCCTGGCTGTATCACAGTTTACCCTGTATGGGGATGTCAAGAAGGGAAAGCGGCCCAGTTTTACAAATGCAGCCGGACCGGAAGAGGCAGAAGCTTTGTACAGGGCTTTCTGCAACGCATTGCGCTCGTTAGGCCTGGGCGTGGCGGAAGGCGTTTTTCAGACAGATATGCTGGTCCGCATCCATAATGACGGGCCGGTCACGATATTGATCGACAGCAAGAAGGAGTTTTGAATGAACATCGATGTTTTTCCCTGCGGCTATCTCCAGACCAACTGCTATCTGGTCTGGAACGAGTCCACCAAGAAAGCTTTCATTGTGGATCCGGGCGATGTATCTCCGGATTTGAAAAAATTTATCATCAAAGAAGAACTGGTCCCTGAATATATCATTCTGACCCACGGTCACGGCGATCATACCGGCGGAATTTTCGATCTCAAAAAAGTGTGGCCGGATATCCTGACGATCGCCTCAAAGAAGGAACGAAAATTCCTGAATGACAGAAAGGCCAGCTATGGTGCCGGCGGGATCGAATGTGATATCTATGTGGATGACGCTCAGGAAATGACTGTTGCAGACACGACGGTCCGATTTCTGTCAACTCCCGGGCATACGCCGGGAGGGATGTGCATCCTGCTGGGGAGAACGCTTTTCAGCGGCGACACGCTGTTTCGGGCATCCATAGGACGCAGCGATTTTCCGGGTGGCGATCACGAGCAGCTGATCCGATCGATCCGTGAGAAACTCCTGACTCTTCCAGAGGACATCCGCGTGCTTCCGGGCCATGAAGAGGAGACCAGCATCGGTTACGAGGCGAGGTACAATCCTTTTGTATAAAATTGCAGTTCCCGATGCCAAAAGCCGCTACCGTTTGGCCGAGCTGGCAAATATGTTTCTGCCTTCCTCAGAGTATGCGTTTGTGATCGAGCCCGATCCGGATGGGACCTTTGATCTCCGGATCGAAGAAAATCGGGATGACGGCAACATCCAGAAACAAGCGGTCTATGATTATTTTTCACGGGCAACCGGCAGGACGCTGGAATGGGGGATACTGACGGGTGTTCGTCCGGTGAAGCTGCTGTCGGAGATGCTTCAGACCTGCTCCGTTGAGACTGCACGGGCTGTCTTGCGGAACGAGTACAAGGTATCTGATGAGAAAATAGAGTTGCTTCTTGATGTATACGGAACACAGAATTCTGTTAACTATGATGAGGCGCCGCCCGCAGTCGGCATTTATGTCGGCATACCGTTTTGTCCCAGTCGGTGCTTATACTGCTCTTTCCCTTCAAATATCATATCCTCCGAAAGAGCGGATGAGTATCTGAAGGCGCTTTCTAAAGAAATCGATGCGGTGGCAGATTTCCTTGCGGAAAGAAATTGGCATGCAGAATCCATATATATCGGAGGCGGAACGCCAACCAGCCTGGATGCCGCGGCGTTTTGCGGATTGCTTCAGCAGGTATCCGGGCGGTTTGGATCTGAACGGACCCGGGAATTTACCGTTGAATGTGGCCGGCCGGATACGATCGACCGGCAGAAGCTTGCAGCGATCGCCGAATGCGGAGCAAAGCGCATCAGCATCAATCCCCAGACGATGTCGGATGTCACACTGGATCGTATCGGCCGATCTCACAACGCTCAGCAGATCAGAGACGCCTTCGGACTGGCGAGGGACAGCGGCATCCCGTTCATCAATGCCGATCTTATAGCCGGATTGCCCGGGGAAAGCCTTGATGATTTTAATCACACACTGGAGCAAGTGCTTCTCTTGAAGCCTGAGAATATCACGGTCCATACGCTGGCAGTCAAGCGCGCCTCCAGACTGATCGAAGAAGACCAGGATTATGCCTACCGGCAGGGCGGCGTGACTGCGGAAATGCTGAAGATGGCAAGGGCCGCGCTGCACGGCGCCGGATATCGTCCTTATTACTTGTACAGGCAAAAGCATATGGCGGGAAACCTGGAAAACGTAGGCTACGCGCTGCCCGGAACAGAGAGCTTGTACAACATCAGGATCATGGCGGAAGATCAAAGCATCATCGCCATGGGGGCCGGCGCGATCAGCAAAATCTGTTACCCGCAGGAAAACCGGCTCGAACGCATCGCAAACGTGACCAATTACGAAATCTACATCGATCGCATCGATGAGATGATCCATCGAAAGGAAATCGGAATCCAATGACCATCAGCATACCCAAAGGAACAAAAGACATATTACCCTCGGAAATATACCGCTGGCACTGGGTGGAAGAAGCTTTCCGGGCGTGTTGCGACCGTTATGGCTACACGGAGATCAGGACTCCTATTTTTGAACATACGGAGCTGTTCAGACGAGGTGTGGGCGATACGACAGACATCGTGCAAAAGGAGATGTATACCTTTGAACTGGCAGGACGCAGTCTCACGCTGAAACCCGAGGGGACTTCTCCTGTGGTCCGGGCTTTTATCGAGAACAAGCTGTATGCCGATCCTATGCCTGCCAAATACTATTATGTAACGCCGTGCTTCCGGTATGAAAAAATGCAAAAGGGACGGCAGCGTCAATTTCACCAGTTCGGTATCGAAGTATTTGGGACGGACAATATGCTGGCCGACGCGGAGGTGATCGCTTTAGCCATGGAATTTTTGGACAGGCTGGGTATCGACGACCTTTCTTTGCGGATCAACAGCATCGGTTGTCCGAATTGCAGAGCGGAGTATAAAAAGGTACTCCAGGATTACCTGCGGCCAAAGCTCGAGCAATTGTGCGAAACATGCAAGGACCGTTTTGATCGCAATCCCATGCGGATCCTGGACTGCAAGTCACCGACCTGTCAGGAGATCACCAGAGACGCTCCGCGCATGATGGACTACATCTGCGAGGACTGCAGAGGCGCCTTTGATCGTCTTAAGGAAAACTTGACCTCGCTGTCCATTCCCTATATCGTCGATGCAGGGATCGTGCGGGGATTAGATTATTACACAAAGACCGCTTTCGAGATCGTATCCGATAAAATAGGCGCTCAGGCGACGGTTTGCGGCGGAGGCCGCTATGATCATTTGATCGAAGAGATCGGCGGGCCGCCCACACCCGGAGTCGGCTTCGGCATGGGCATCGAGCGGTTGCTGCTGGTCTTGGAGGCGGCAGGCATCGCGATCCCCAAACCGGATACCTGCGATGTTTTTATTGCGGCCCTGGGCCGTGAAGCGGAATCGAAAGCTCTGCTTATTGCGCAAAACCTCCGCACGGAAGGGTTCAGGGTCCTGACGGATGTCATGGGCCGCAACTTGAAAGCACAGTTGAAATACGCGGATCGCAGCGAGGCTTCTTATACACTGATTATCGGCGAGAATGAACTGGACAGAGGCGTGGTGACGCTCCGCAATATGAAAGAATCGACACAAAAGGAAATAAAATTCGAAGAGATTGCAGCGGAGATACGCTGATCGGGAGGAAACCATGGAAGGACTTTTTAAACGGACTCATATGTGCGGCGAGCTTCGCAAGGATGATATCGGCAACAAAATCGTATTGAACGGTTGGGTTCAAAAAAGAAGGAATCTGGGCGGTTTGATTTTCTGCGACCTCCGGGACAAAACCGGGATCGTCCAGATCGTTTTCAACGATACGATGAAGCCCGAAGGATTTGCCCTGGCCGACAGCCTGCGCAGCGAATATGTCATAGGCGTCAAGGGGACCGTGGCGCTCCGGGAGGCGATCAATGAAGATCTGCCCACCGGTCACGTGGAAGTGATCGCCGAAGATCTGGTCTTGTACTCCCAGGCCGATACGCCTCCGATCTATATAAAAGATGACGACAATGTATCGGAAGACCTTCGGCTGAAATATCGATATCTGGACCTGCGGAAGCTTTCGATGCAACGAAATCTTGCGCTGCGCCACAAGCTGTGCAAGATCGCCCGGGATTACTTCGATTCCGAAGGATTTACCGAAGTCGAGACGCCGATCCTGATCAAGCCGACACCGGAAGGTGCCCGGGATTATCTGGTGCCCAGCAGGGTCAATCACGGAAAATTCTACGCGCTGCCCCAGTCCCCCCAGATGTTCAAGCAGTTGCTCATGCTGGCCGGCACCGATCGTTATATGCAGATCGCCCGCTGCTTCAGGGATGAAGATCTTCGCGCGGACAGACAGCCCGAATTTACCCAGATCGACCTGGAAATGTCCTTCGTGGATCAGGATGATGTGATCGACATCCAGGAGCGATTTTTAAAGCGCATATTTAATGAGATTCTGGATGAAGAGATCCAGCTGCCGCTTCCGCGACTCACTTGGAAGGATGCCATGGAACGCTTCGGATCGGACAAGCCGGATCTTCGATTCGGATTTGAACTCAAGGATCTTGCAGCCCAGGTTTCGGGAAGCGAGTTTAAGGCGTTTACCGACGCCTTGAGCGCCGGAGGCCGGGTGATGGGCATTTGCGTGGAAGGCGGTTCGGAGCATTTCAGCCGCAAAGACATCGATAAAATGACCGAGTCGATCAAAACTTTCGGTGCCGGCGGCTTGGTATGGCTCCGGGTGGGAGATCCTGAAATCGGCTCCAGCGTCTCCAAGTTCTTCGGACAAGATGAGCTGCATTCGATCGCCGGGGTTTTCGGCGCAAAGGCAAACGACCTGATCCTGATCGTGAGCGGCAAAGAGTCCGTAGTTTTCGACAGTCTTGGCTTTTTGCGCCGGGACCTGGCGGGGAAAATGGGACTGCTGGACGACAACATTTATCAATTGCTCTGGGTCGTGGACTTTCCGTTGTTGGAATACTCAGAGGAAGACCATCGCTATATGGCGAAGCATCATCCGTTTACCTCGCCGAAAACGGAAGACATTCCGCTCATGGATACAGACCCGGGCAAGGTCATGGCCAATGCCTACGACATCGTGCTCAACGGTGTGGAACTGGGCGGAGGGAGCATCCGGATCCATGACCGCGAGCTGCAGCAAAAAATGTTTCGTGTCCTGAATCTCACGGAAGAAGAGATCCAGCTCAAATTCGGTTATTTCCTGGATGCCTTCCATTACGGAACGCCGCCGCACGGCGGTCTGGCCTACGGACTGGACCGGATGGCGATGCTGCTTTGCAAAGAGAAGAGCATTCGCGAGGTCATCGCGTTCCCTAAAAATCAGAATGCCGTATGCGCCATGTCCGATGCGCCCACTGTCGCTAGCGAGGAGCAGTTGAAGGAACTCGCTATCACAGTTACACCGGAGTGATACCGTACAGCAGGAGCGAAACAATGAAGCAGCGAATCGGGGTGCTGGGAGGAAGCTTCGACCCGGTGCACTACGGCCATTTGATACTGGCCGAACAAATCAAAACAGAGGCCGGTCTGGACCGGATCCTCTTTGTGCCTGCGTTTGTTTCGCCATTTAAGATCTGGAACAAGCCTGCTGATCCTGTTCACCGTCTCCGCATGCTCCAGCTGGCCATCGGCGAACACAGGGATTTTGAGGTCTCTACCATAGAATTGGACAAGGATGAGCCTTCTTATACCTACGAAACGCTTTGCACGCTGGAAAAACAGTATGGAAAGGATTCGGAACTGTATTTCATTATCGGGACCGATGCGTTTATGCACATCGAAGAATGGAATTGCTCGCGCCAACTGTTAAGTGAATTTTCTTTCCTGATCGGCCTGCGGAAAGGATATGACGAGAAGAAGCTGGAAGCCATACTTCAGGATCTGGCCTCGCGATATCCGTTAAAGGCCCGGTACATTCGCATCCCGGAACTTGAGATCGCCGCCAGCGACCTTCGCGACCGGATGGCGGCAGGCAAATCCGTCAAATTTCTTCTTCCGGACGAGGTGATCGAATATATCTACTGCAAGGGTCTTTATCAAAACACGGCCAGGCGCCTTCAGGAGTTCGTGAAAGAAAAAGTGAGCGAAAGCCGTTATCGCCATACGGAAGGCGTAGTGGCCAAAGCCCAGGAACTGGCCCATCGATATGGCGCCGACCCGGAAAAAGCTGAAATCGCAGCATGGTTTCACGATGCCTACCGGGAAGCGGGAAATCTGGAGCATGGACCCATTGCCGCCGATGCCCTCTGCAAAGACTTCGGCATTGACGACGAAGATATCCTGAATGCGATACGTTATCACACCACAGGACGACCGGGGATGAGTCTGTTGGAAAAGGTCATTTACTTGGCGGATTCCATCGAAGACGGACGACAGTTTCCGGGGATCGATGAACTGCGCTGTATGGATTCCGAAGACATCGACCCGTGCATCTACCGTCTGATGACTCATACAAAGGCTTATGTGGAAAGCTTAGGGATATCGTTTCATCCACGTTCCATCCAGGCCATCGAAGATATAGAAGAACGACTGAAAAAGGAGAATGCCAATGAATAATAAAGAAATCGCATTATTTATCGCCCGGGCGCTGAACGAAAAAAAAGCACGGGACATCGTGATCCTCGACATCGGCACGACCTCAGGCTTTGCAGATTATTTCGTGATCGCATCGGCCGGCAGCCAGCGCCAAATGAAGGCGTTGAGCGAAGAAGTGGAGGATCGTCTTGCGGAAGCGGACACGCTGGTGAGGCACATTGAGGGCAAAGGGGACTCCGGATGGATCCTCATGGACTACGGCGATGTGATCGTCAATATTTTTACGGATGAGCAGCGGCAGCATTATCAAATCGAAAAGATCTGGAACGATTGCCCCGTCGTGGATCACCCGTTCAACGATTTTCAATAAGCACAGTTTTAGCACACCGAGAGGACCATTATGAAACAGTATTACGACTTCAAAAATATCGAGCCCAAATGGCAGCAACAATGGGAAGAAAACAGTCTTTTCACGACAGTGGAAGACAAGAGCCGGGAAAAGTTCTATCTGCTCGAAATGTTTCCCTATCCTTCGGGAAAGCTTCATATGGGACATGTACGAAACTATTCCATCGGCGACGTGATCGCAAGATTCCTTAAAATGCAGGGATATAACGTTTTGCATCCCATGGGCTGGGACTCCTTTGGCCTTCCGGCTGAAAACGCCGCTATCAAGCATGGCGCTCATCCTGCGGAATGGACAAGCCGGAACATCGCCGAAATGCGCGCGCAGCTGAAGCAGCTGGGATTTTCTTACGACTGGAGCAGGGAGGTTGCCACCTATTCCGAAGATTACTACCGGTGGATGCAATGGATCTTTATTCAGTTTTTCAAGAAAGGGCTTGCTTATAAAAAAGAGAATCCTGTGAATTGGTGTCCTTCCTGCCAGACGGTGCTTGCCAACGAACAGGTAGTCGAAGGCCGTTGCGAGCGCTGCAGTGCCGAAGTCACAAAGAAAAATTTGTCCCAATGGTACTTGAAGATCACCGACTATGCGGATCGCCTGTTGCAGGATCTGGACAAACTGGAGGGCTGGCCGGAAAAGGTGCGGACCATGCAGCGAAACTGGATCGGAAAATCCGAGGGCGCTGAATTGGATTTTGCCATCAAGGGAAGGGAAGAAAAGCTGCGGGTGTTCACCACCAGAGTCGACACGCTTTTCGGCGTGACATATATGGTCCTGGCCCCGGAGCATCCCTATGTCAGACAGCTGGCTGAAGGGACGCCCCAGGAATGCAGAGTCCTGGAATACATCGAAAAATGCGCCCGCATGAGCGACATTCAAAGAACGTCGACCACCAACGAAAAGACCGGAGAATTCCTGGGCTGCTATGCCGTTAACCCCGTCAACGGGAAGGAGGTGCCCATATACATTTCCGACTATGTTCTGCTGGATTACGGCACCGGCGCTGTCATGGGCGTGCCGGCCCACGACGAACGGGACTTTGAATTTGCCACAAAATTCAAACTGGACATCATTCCGGTAGTGGATCCCGAAGACCCCGCCGTGGATGTGAACAATTTAAAATCCGCTTTTGTCGCAAAAGGCCGCATGATCAATTCCGGAAAATACGACGGCATGGACAATCTGAGCGGGATCGAAGCGATCACAAAGGACCTGGCCGAAAAAGGCATCGGCGAGAAGACTGTCAATTTCCGGCTGCGAGACTGGCTCATATCCAGACAGCGGTATTGGGGTACACCTATACCGATGATCTACTGCGAATCTTGCGGATGGGTGCCGGAGAAAGAAGAGAATCTTCCAGTCAAGCTTCCCACGGATGTCGTTTTTACCGGAAAAGGCGAGTCGCCGCTGGCCACCAGCGCCGTGTTCGCCGAAGTCAGCTGCCCAGTGTGCGGAAAGCCGGCGCGAAGGGAACTGGACACCATGGACACGTTCCTGGATTCTTCCTGGTACTACTTGCGTTATTGCGACGCCCATAACGAAAAAGAAGCATTTTCAAAAGACAAGACGGACTACTGGATGGCCGTGGATCAATATATCGGCGGCGTGGAGCATGCCATTCTTCATCTGCTGTATTCCAGATTTTTCACAAAAGTGTTTTATGATCTTGGCCTCTGCAGCGTGGAAGAACCTTTCACCAACTTGCTGACCCAGGGCATGGTCCTGAAAGACGGAAGCAAGATGAGCAAGTCCCTGGGCAACGTTGTGAGTCCCGAAGAAATCATCGAAAAGTACGGCGCAGACACCGCAAGGCTTTTCATTCTCTTCGCGTCTCCTCCGGAGAAAGAACTGGAGTGGTCCGATGCCGGCGTGGAAGGCAGCTATCGCTTTATCAACCGGGTCTATCGCCTCGTTGAGGAGATGGCGGAAATCACAAAAGGCATCCCGGCGATGTACAAAGCAGAGGGGCCGGAAGACCTGTCCCTGAGTTATGTGCTGAACAGCACGATCAAAAAGGTCACCGCAGATATCCGGGAGCGCTTCAATTTCAACACTGCCATCAGCGCCATCATGGAATTGGTCAACGAAATGTACCGATACAAGGAATTGGATGACATCAACCTGGGTCTTCTGGCCGAAGCTGCCGGATGCCTGGTTCGCATGCTGTCTCCCTTTATTCCACACGTTGCCGAGGAAATGTGGGCTGCCCTGGGCCAGGAAGGTTCTGTTTACCAAGCATCCTGGCCGGTCTTCGACCCCTCCGCGCTGGTCCGGGATACCGTTGAAGTCGTCGTGCAGGTGAACGGGAAAGTCCGAGAGCACGCCACTGTATCCTCCGGTCTGGACAAGGAGGCTTTTACACAGGCAGTTCTGGCGCAAAAACAAGTCGCTGACTTGCTGGAAAGCAAGCAAATCGTCAAATACATCGCAGTACCCGGCAAACTGCTCAACGTAGTCGTGAAAGGGTAGAAACGGCTGCGGAAAGAACGCTCATCGAGCGATAAAGGTAAAGATATGAATGAAAACAAACAGGGGCGCAAATATTATCCCCAATCCAGGCCGGGGCCCCGGCCCAAATCCAAAGAAGACCGTCCGGTAAGGGCACAGTCTTCGGGCACCAACAAATTAAAAGTCATTCCCATCGGGGGTCTTCATGAGATCGGCAAAAACATGACGCTGCTGGAATACGGCGACGATATCATAATCATCGACTGCGGCCTGGCCTTTCCCGACGACGAAATGCTGGGCATCGATATCGTCATACCGGATTTCACCTATTTGATAAATAACCGGGAAAAGGTCCGGGGCATGGTCATTACCCATGCTCACGAGGACCACATCGGCGCTGTGCCGTACTTCCTGAAGGAATTCAACGTGCCCATCTATGCTACCCGTCTGACGGTAGGCTTCATAAAAAACAAGCTGAAAGAGCATAATCTGGAAGGTGACCTGCACGAAGTGACGCCGGGGGATATTCTTTCCATGGGCTGCTTCAGGATCGAAACCATCCATACGACTCATTCCGTGGCAGACGCGCTGTGCCTGTCCATCGATACCCCTGTGGGAAAGGTTTTCCATACAGGAGATTTCAAGATCGATTATACGCCGGCGGACGGAGAGCCGATCGATTTCGGCCGGCTGGCAGCCATTGGCAGCGAAGGAGTCCTGCTTTTGATGGCAGACAGCACGAATGCCGGAAGAAAGGGATATACAGCCTCAGAAAAAACCGTAGGCATCGCACTTGGGAATATTTTTCGTGGAAACCCTCACAGGATCATCATCGCCACCTTCTCGTCCAATGTGCACAGAGTCCAGAAGATCATGGAAACGGCCATCGAGAATGGGCGGAAGATCGCTATATCCGGCCGCAGCATGGAAAACATGGTTCGAATCGCCACAGAGCTTGGATATTTGAATATCGACCCCATCCATTTTGTGGACTTGAACCAGACAAAATCCATGAAAGACTCCCAATTCGTGATCATTACGACCGGCAGCCAGGGTGAGCCCATGTCCGCATTGACAAGGATGGCCAACAGCGAGCACAGAGCTGTCCAGATCCGCAAAGGCGATGTGGTGATCCTGTCGTCTACACCGGTGCCCGGCAACGAGAAGACTGTCTCCAACGTAGTGAACGCGCTGCTGGAAAAGGGCGCCGATGTGATCTACAACGACATCGCGGATACGCACGTTTCCGGACATGCCTGCGAAGAGGAATTGAAGCTGATCCACACCTTGATACGGCCGAAGTATTTTATGCCTGTTCACGGTGAATTCAAGCATCTGCGCAGCCACGCGCTGATCGCCGAAGCGATGGGCATGCCCGCAGAGAATATCTTTTACATGACCAACGGAGATATCCTGGAGATCACCGCGGAAAAAGCGCGCAGGTCCGGGGCGACGGTGCCTTGCGGTCTGGTCATGGTGGACGGGCTGGGTGTGGGCGACGTGGGCAGCGTCGTGCTGAATGAACGGAAATACCTCTCCGAAGCGGGACTGATCATTATTGCCGCCGCGTTCCAATCCAGCACCGGAGAACTGCTGTCCGGTCCTGATCTCATTTCCAGGGGGTTTGTGTATGTCCGGGAGAACAGCGACCTCATGACAGAAGCAAAACTATACATGGAAGAGATCCTGATGCACTCCATGGACGAGGGGATCCGGGACCGCCAGGCGTTGAAAAACGCTTTGCGGGAAGCCCTCCGCACATTCATCTACAAGCGGACGAAGCGCAATCCGGTCATCCTGCCGATTTTCCTTGATATTTAGAAAGAGAGGTATCCATGAACAACGTATACGATATGGCCCACGAACTGGCCCGGTCGCTGAAGGAAAGCGACCAATACAAGCAATACAAGCACATGAAAGAAAAAGTGTCTGAAAATCAGGCTCTGTCCGACATGATCAATGATTTTCAGGAAAAGAACATGGCCATGCAGACGCAGCAGATGCTGGGCGGAACGCCTGCGGAAGACCTGATCGCCCAGGTGCAGTCTCTCTATCAGATCGTCATGGCGGATCCGCTGGCTGCCCAGTATATTCAGGCGGAGCTTGCTTTCACCCAGGTCGTTTCGGATATTTACGGCATTTTGGGCGAGGTGATCCGCGTTGAATGATCGCTTCAGGCAAAGGCTTGCCGGCTTGCGGGCACAGATTCCCCATTCCGGCATCGACGGCCTTTATGTGACGAGCGAGGCTAACGTTTCCTATTTGACCGGAAAAAGCGGAAAGGATTGCGCCCTTTGGATCACAGAACAGGACGCTTTCATTCTGACCGATTTCCGGTACATGGAGATGGCCCTGGAACTGGCGGAGCTTTACACATACCAGGAAATCAAAGTGGGGCAGGACGCCTGCGCATTTTTTCTTTCTCAGGCACCCCGGCGGATCGGTCTGGAAAAAGATAATCTGAGCCTTTCTGATTATCTGGTGTTCCGGGACCGCCTGGGTCCGGAGAGGGTCGTACCCGTCGAAGGCCTGGTGGAAATCCTTCGTGAGGTGAAGGACGAATCGGAGATCGAAGCCACCCGGCGCGCCTGTGAAATCGCCGACGCCTGCTTCGTCCACATGTGCGGCTTCCTTCGGCCGGGAATTACAGAACGTCAGGCGGCACTGGAAATCGAATTCTTTTTAAAATCCAACGGGGCCGACGACTTATCTTTTGACACCATCTGTGTTTCCGGCGCAAAAACATCCTATCCTCACGGCGTACCGGGAAGCAAGATCATCGAAAAGGGTGATTTTGTGACCATGGATTACGGCTGCAAAGTAGAGGGCTACTGTTCGGATATGACCCGTACGGTGGCCATAGGCTGTGTCACCGATGAAATGCGGTCAGTGTACGAGCTGGTGCTGCTGGCCCAGAAAACTGCCTGCGAAGGCATCCGCGCCGGACTGGCCTGCGAAGCGGCAGACCGGCTTGCCCGGGACGTGATATGCGATGCCGGGTACGGAGACTATTTTGGCCATGGACTTGGCCACGGGACCGGACTCCAGATCCACGAGGCTCCAAGACTGAGGCCCGGCTACCCCGGACTGCTCCGGGAAAATCAAATCGTTTCCATTGAGCCGGGCATTTATCTGCCTCAAAAATTCGGCGTCCGCATCGAAGACTTGGCAATGGTAACGCCCTTTGGTATAATAAATTTCGTGTCGTCACCAAAAGACTTGATTATTTTGTAATAAATGGAGGATTACGATGGTTTATGCAAGCGATTTCAGAAAAGGTGTCACCTTCGACATCGACGGAGAACCTCATGTAGTGCTGGATTTCCAGCATGTAAAGCCAGGGAAGGGCGCGGCGTTCGTTCGCACGAAGTACCGCAACATCCTGACCGGCGCCACCCGGGAAGAAGCGTTCAATCCCAACGACAAATTTCCCAAGGCTCACATCGACACCAAGCAGATGCAATATCTCTACAATGACGGAGAGCTGTACTATTTCATGGATCAGGAAACCTTCGATCAGGTGCCGATCCCTTACGAACAAGTGGAAGACGCCATGAAATATCTTCGTGAAAACGATATGGCGACGCTGAAATTTTACAAAGGTGTTGCCTTCCTGGTAGAAGCTCCCAACTTTGTGAATCTGCTGGTGACTGAAACCGAGCCCGGCGTCAAGGGAGACACGGCAACCAACGTAACAAAGGCCGCTACCGTCGAAACCGGCGCTGTGATCCAGGTCCCCATTTTTATCGAGGAGGGTGAAACCATCCAGATCGATACCAGGACCGGCGATTATCTGGGACGTTCGAAATAGTCGGGCGATTTCGCAGGGCCTGTATTCTGCGAAATTTATATTAGGAAGAAGAATGGCAAGCAGACGAAAAGCACATAAAAAGAAAATAGGCAGATGGCCTGCCGTACTCGCGGCGCTGTTTCTGTTATCCCTCGGCATGTCGTATCTCTACATTCGAGGGTATGACAAGGCGGTGGATCCTGGCAGTTCGGATAGAATCGAACTGACGGTGACTCCCGGCATGAGCACTACAGCCATCGCTTCCGCTTTGGAGGAACAGGGACTCATAGAAAGCACGTTCCTGTTCAAGCAAAAATCAAAATGGCTGGGATACGATGGGCGGTATCAGGCGGGCACCTTTGACCTTTCGCCGTCCATGAGCATGGAAGCGCTGATGGTCGCCTTGATGGATGCCCGCAGAGAATCGGTCCGTTTCACCATTCCGGAAGGCTATACGATCCGGCAGACCGCGGCAGCCCTGGCGGAAGCTGGGCTTGTCGATGAATCGGAATTCCTGAGGGTCCTGGAAGAAGAAGACTTCGATTTCCGGTTCATGAGCCAGACGGGTGAGGGGCCTGACCGGCTGGAAGGCTTCCTTTTTCCCGACACTTATGAAGTATTCGCAGGTGCTTCTGCGCGTGATATTGCGAAAAAAATGCTCGCCCGCTTCGATGAGATCTTTGAAGATGAGTACTATGAGCGTGCGGAAGAAATGGGGCGAAGCGTACGGGAAATCATCACTGCCGCTTCGCTGGTAGAGGAGGAGACCCGTTCACCGGAGGAGCGAAAGCGAGTTGCAGGTGTTTTATACAATCGCCTTGAAATCGGGATGAAGCTGGGATTTGACTCTACGATCCAGTATCTTTTAGGCGAGCCTAAGGACCGCGTGCTCTACAGCGATCTTGAGATCGATTCGCCATATAATACCTATAAATATGCAGGACTTCCGCCCGGACCCATATCATCGCCGGGCAAGGATTGCATTCTTGCCGCCCTTTATCCCGAGGAAACGGACTATTTGTATTTCGTCGTAAAATCTTACGGTTCCATCGAGCACAATTTTGCCGTTACAGCCGAAGAATTTTATCGTTACAAAGATGAGTACATCAAGAGCTTGCCATAGCCGGACTCTTCAAAAAAAATGCGCGCTGTGGTATAATCATTTCAATGCTAATCAACCAAAAAGGAGTTTAAACAAACTATGGAAGCTGACCCGGGAGGATTATCTGTTACCGTTCAATTGCTGATTCTGCTTCTTCTCACGATGACGAATGCGTTTTTCGCATCAGCGGAAATGGCGTTGGTTTCCCTCAACAAAACCAAAATGAAAATTCTTGCGGAAGACGACACGGACGGCGATGCAAGGGCCGAAAAGGTGCTGAAGCTGCTGGAGCAGCCTACCACGTTCCTGTCAACGATCCAGGTGGCCATCACATTTGCAGGATTCCTGTCATCGGCTTTTGCTTCCTATAACTTGTCTGACGATCTCATCGTCCTTCTGGCTCGTATGGAGATCCATGTCAATCCGCAGCTGGCAGTGGTGCTGGTCACACTGCTGCTTTCCTATTTTACGCTGGTCTTCGGTGAATTGTTTCCCAAAAGGATCGCCATGCTCTACGCAGAACGGATCGCGCTGGCCACGATCACGCCCATTACGACGGCGGCTATGCTTTTCGGGCCTTTTGTGAAGCTTCTTTCCAAATCCGTCGAGCTTCTGATGAAAATATTCCGGCAGAAGGATTATGCTTCGGAAAATGAGTATTACCAGGAAGAGATCCTTTCTCTTCTGGAAGTCGGCCAGGAGCAGGGAGACATCGATGAAAGCGGAAAAGAAATGATCCACTCCATTTTCGAATTCGGCGATGCGTTGGCCTACGAGATCATGACGGCCCGTCCGGACGTATATATGGTCAACATCAACGTGCCTGTTACGGAATATGTGGATGAGCTTTTGGAAGAGCGCTATGCGAGGATCCCGGTCTATGATAAAGGCTCCGACGATATCATCGGCGTTCTTTATATGAAAGATTTCATGATCGAGGCAAGACGGGTAGGCTTCGACAATGTGGACATCCGTCCGTTGCTGAAAAAGCCGTTTTTTGTTCCTGAAAGCAAAAAAATCAACGAGCTGCTCAGCGAGCTGCAGCTGTCCAAAATGCAGATAGCGGTACTGATCGATGAGTATGGTGGATTTTCCGGCATCGTTACGATCGAGGATATTCTGGAAGAAATTGTGGGCAACATCGAAGACGAGTACGAAGATGACGAGCCGAAAATGGAGGAGATCGCTCCGGGCACCTACATTGTGGACGGTTTGTATTATCTGGAAGATTTGGCAGAGGAGACTGGAATCCGCCTGGAATCGGAAAATCATGAGACCATAGGCGGCTTCGTCATGGATCTGATGGGCGAGGTCCCCGATGAAGATACATCCATCGAGCGGGAGATCCCTTATGAAAACTGTGTTTTTCGGATCCTGTCCGTCCGGGATCGCCGCATCGAAAAAATATCCCTGACGGTCACGGAAAAGGAACCGGAGGGGGAAGATGAACACCAACAATAGTCATGGGCCTGCGTCAGGAGAATAACCGTGAGCGAGAAGAGCAGTGGAGAAAAGGTTCCGCATGAAGTGATCGCCGTCTGCGCAATGAACGCCGTACGCCAGACGGAAGGAGTTTTCGATATGGCTGCCGGCCTGTCCGAGAGCCTTTCAAAGAACATACTCGGCCGTGATCCGCTGACCAAAGGCATTCGCATTTCTGAAGAAAAAGACGGACTGGTGATCGATGTGTACGTCAACGTGTGCTACAACACCAAGATCCCCATCGTTGCCTGGGATATCCAGGAAAATGTCAAGCGCAAAGTGGAAGAAATCACCGAAATGCCCATACACCGTGTCAATATTCACGTACAGGGCGTCGGGTTCGATACCAGTGATACCCGAGAGGAGCAAAAATGAGACGAAGCGAGGCCAGAGAGCTTCTGATGCAAATGATTTTTCAGATGGAAGCGCAGAACGATTTCAGTGAACGGGCCTTTGATTTTTTTGTAGAAAATAATATGGACCGGTCTTCACAGATCGAGTATTTCAGCAAAGTATACCGTAGTGTTGCCGCCCATCGAAAAGAGATCGACGAGAAAATAAACACAGTCGCCTCCGGATGGAGGACCACGCGGATGGCCCGCGTGGATCTGGCTGTCTTGCGGCTTTGTGTTGCAGAGATCCTGTTTATGAATGAACCGGACATTCCCCGGGCCGCCTCGATCAACGAAGCTGTGGAACTGGCCAAGAAGTTCGGCGGAGAGGATTCCGGTAAATTCGTCAACGGTATCCTTGGAAAATTATCCGAAACCGGAGCATAACAAATGTACTACCTTGGGCTGGACACCAGCAATTATACTACTTCTGCTGCTGTGGTCCGGGACGAAGAAGTCCTGTGCGATGAACGCATCCAGCTGAGGGTGGAACCGGGAAAAAGGGGGCTGCGGCAGTCGGAAGCGCTCTTTCAGCACTGGAAGAATCTGCCGGCAGTGCTGCGGGGTCCTCTGCAGCGCTACCGGGGAGAATTGGATGGAATTTGCGTCAGTTGCTGTCCGCGTCCGGTGAAAGGTTCTTATATGCCTGTCTTTCAGGCGGGTGTGTCGGCAGCCCGGATCCTTTCCGATTCGCTTGGGATCCCCTGTCATGAAACAAGCCACCAGGAAGGCCACTTGCGCGCAGCAGCCCTGGGCGCTGACGTGGATTTCGGAAAGCCGCTTCTTGCCGCGCATCTTTCCGGCGGTACGTTGGAATGGATCCGGATCTCCGGCGGCATTTACGAAGTGGTCGGCGGGACCAGAGATTTATCCTATGGGCAGCTGATCGATCGCACAGGTGTGCTTCTGGGCCTTGAATTTCCTGCAGGAAAGGCTTTGGACGCCCTTGCCTGCGGTTGGTCCGCTTTTCCGAAAAAAAACCCTCTCGGGCCCGTTTTCAGGGAGCAAAGCTGGATCAATTTGTCGGGTACGGAAACCCAAATCAAGGAGCGTGCCAATCAATATGACAGAGAGGCGCTGGCTGCTTTTTTGTTCAGCCGTATCGGAGAAAGTCTTGTGGCCGTCGCGGAGCATCTCCGCTTTGTGAACAAGATCGATCAGGTGCTGATCACCGGCGGCGTGGCAGCAAGCAGATATTTACGCGATTACTGCCGAAAACAAGGATATCAGTTCGGCCCCCCTGCGTTTTGCGGCGACAACGCTGCAGGTGTTGCACTGCTGAAAGGACAGCCGCTTTGGCAATCAAACCGTTAAGCGTATCGCAGATTAACAGCTATATCAAGCGGATCCTGACGACAGATCCGATTTTGGGAAATGTCACCGTTACCGGAGAAATTTCCAATCTGGTCCACCACAGCAGCGGGCACTGTTATTTTGCACTAAAGGATGAAACGAGCCGGATCGGCTGTTTCTTGTCTGCAGATCGAATTGAAAAAATCCGCTATATACTTGGCAACGGAATGCAAGTCGTTGTGTCCGGAAATCTGTCGGTCTACGAACGGGGAGGCACTTATTCCCTCAATATTCGCGAATTGGACCCTGCCGGCGAGGGGGCGCTCAACCAAGCTTATGAAAATCTGAAGAAAAAGCTGGAAGCAGAAGGTTTGTTCGATGCGGCACGAAAAAGACCGCTGCCAAAGGTTCCTGCGAGAGTCGCAGTGGTGACGTCTCCTACGGGTGCCGCTGTGCAAGACATCATCAGCACGGTTCAAAGGAGAAATCCTCTGGTGGATATCCGCATCTATCCGTGTCTGGTCCAGGGCCCTGATGCGGCTGCATCCATCGTGGAGGCACTGGAGGCCGCAAACGGACACAAGAACGATATCGACCTGATCATTCTGGGCCGCGGCGGCGGTTCGCAGGAAGATCTTTGGCCCTTCAACGAAGAGATCGTTGCCCGTGCTGTCTCAGCTTCTGTGGTACCGATCATCTCTGCAGTGGGTCACGAGGTCGACTGGGTCGTCACCGACTATACTGCTGATTTTCGCGCGGCCACACCTACGGCGGCCGCAGAGCAGGCAGTTTCCGATCTGTCGCCTATGATCCGTTATCTGGAAGAAACGGCCCCGGCAAGTATGTATGACAAACTGACTGATCGGCTGGATGGATATCGAGAAACGCTTTCCCGGCTCATGGAAACCGGAAATGACAAAATACGATCTGTGCTGGATCGATCCGAGCGCAGTCTTGAACTGATGGCGTTACGGTACGAACTGGCCAGCCCGTTAAAAATACTCAAGCGAGGCTATGCCGTTGCAAAAAACGCCGCAGGCAGCTGGGTCGTTAAGACGGCCGGCCTCTCGTCAGGCGATCGGCTGAAGCTTCTTTGGCAGGACGGGTGGGCGAATTGCATCATTGAGGAGGTGGAAGGCGGTCATGACCCAACAGAAGAAATCAATAAAATTTGAAGATGCCATGCAGAAACTTCAGGATTGTGTCGAGCGAATGGATGCCGGGAATGTTTCCCTGGAAGAGAGCATCGATTTATACGAAAAGTGCGTGGCATATCATCGGCAATGCACGGAGATCCTGGGGCGGGCAAAACAGCGCGTGGAAATGTATCGGCCCGAAACCGGCACGATCACAGAATTGGGAGAAGAGCTATGAACCATCCGGAATATAATCGCCTGAAGGAAATGGTGGAAGTCCACATTCTGGATTTTCTGCCTGAAATCGATTCCAAAAGCATGACGCTCTATGACGCTATGCGATATAGCCTTACAGCCGGCGGCAAAAGGCTCCGCTCAGTTTTGCTGTTGGCAGCCTGCGAATTTTGCGGGGAAAAAGCCGATATTGGTCTTCCGTATGCCTGTGCGCTGGAATATATCCAAACCTACTCTCTGATCCATGATGATCTGCCCGCCATCGACAACGATGATCTGAGACGGGGGTTACCAACAAACCATAAAGTATATGGTGAAGATGTGGCGATCCTGGCCGGCGACGGGCTTCTTTCGGCAGCATTTGAAACCATGACCAAAGACATGCTCTTGTCTCTGGATGATCCGGCGGTACTGAAACGAAAAGTGAGGGCTGCCTTCGAGATCGCGAAGGGCACCGGCTGCCGCGGAATGGTTGCCGGACAGATCGCAGATGTGGAATCTGTCAATCGCCAGTGCTCCAAGGAGATGCTGGACTATATCCATTTGAACAAAACTGCGGCATTCATCAGGTCGTCGGCCTTGGCCGGCTGCTATCTGGCCGGCGCAGACAAGGAGCGGTGCAATGATATGCGGGTGTATGGCGAATCTGTTGGTCTGGCATTCCAGATCGTCAATGATCTGCAGGATATCACCGGTGATGCTTTAGTTCTGGGAAAAAATACCGGCCAGGATCAAAAGGTCAAAAAATGTACCTATCCGCTTCTCTTTGGCGTGGATGACACGAAAGCCAAAGCAAAAGAATTGCTTGCCCGCGCTCGAGAGGCCATGGCTAAATACTACGATGAGGCGGAGGTCTTCAATGCTGTGATCGACTTCCTGGAGAAGCCTCTTGCCTGAAAGGAATTCTATGAACCGGTCCTTTGAAATCCCCATTGATAAAGAACAGCTCAAAACGATGAGCTTTGTTGAGATGACGCAGCTGGCATCAGCGATCCGGGAGACGCTCATCGATACGGTATCGTTGACCGGCGGCCATTTTGCGTCAAATCTTGGTGTCGTGGAACTCACCATCGCCTTGGAGAAAGTATTTGATACGCCGCGGGATAAGATCGTTTGGGATGTCGGACACCAAACCTATGTGCACAAAATGCTCACAGGGCGCTGGGATGCACTGAAGACGCTCCGGCAACTCGACGGGCTGAGCGGCTTTCCAAAGCGGGCGGAAAGCCCTCACGACCTCTATGATGCCGGACACAGCGGCACATCGATCTCCGCAGCATTGGGCTATGCCCGGGCCAGAGACCTTTCTGGTCAGGATCATGCCTGTGTTGCAGTGATCGGAGACGGGTCCCTGACTGCCGGCGTGGCTTATGAGGGGCTCAATGCAGCGGGGATCCAAAAGACCCCGTTGATCGTGATCCTCAACGATAATGAAATGTCCATTTCACGAAATGTGGGAGGTATTTCCCGGCATCTTCAAAACCTGCGAACATCTTCATCCTATCTCAGTTTTAAAAACCGGCTGAAACGCAGCCTGGAATCCGCGCCAAAGCTGGGTCATGGACTGGAGATGCTTCGAAACGCTGTAAAATATGCCCTGATGCCCGCTGCCGTATTTGAAGAGCTTGGCTTCAAATACTTTGGTCCCATCGATGGTCACGATATCGCAGAATTGATTGAAGCGATGGAGACGGCCAAACGCCTTAACCGGCCGGTGCTCCTGCACGTGGTGACGGTCAAAGGAAAAGGCTATATAAGCGCGGAAAAAAAGCCGGACATCTATCACGGCACCGGTTCTTTTGACCCGGAAATCGGCCTGACGGAGTCAGCGGAAACAGCGGATACCTTTACGAATATTTTTGGAAACACGTTGCTGCGCATGGCCTCGGAAGACGAGCGCATCGTTGCCATCACTGCGGCGATGACGGATGGGACGGGACTGAGAGAGATGCGCAGAAGATTTCCCGAGCGTGTGGTGGATGCGGGGATCGCTGAGCAGCATGCAGTTTCTTTTGCCGCAGGGCTGGCCCTGAGCGGCATGCGGCCGGTGGTGGCTATGTATTCCACATTTCTGCAAAGAGCTTACGATCAGGTGCTGACAGAGGTATGCCTGCAGAATCTTCCCGTGGTATTTGCCGTGGATCGGGCCGGGATCACAGGGCAAGACGGCGAAACACATCACGGACAGTTTGATCTGATCTACCTGTCCTCAATGCCAAACATGACTGTGCTGGCTCCTAAAGACGGCAAAGAGTTGCAGGAAATGCTGGAATACGCCTTCAACCTGAGCACGCCTTGCGCCGTGCGCTTTCCCAAAGGCGCGGCCTGCGACCTGTCTTCCTGGGGGCGG
>CALLHZ010000050.1 GCA_938009115.1 uncultured Clostridia bacterium | reverse complement strand
CCTTGACCGCACAGTACACGGCCGCCTGGTCCCCACCCTTGAGGCCCCAGCCGGAACCGCTGTTGATGATGCTTCCGCCGCCGGCTTTGCGCATCTGAGGGATCACGTATTTTGAGAACAGAAACAGTCCCTTCAGGCCCACACCCATGACGAAATCCCAGTCTTTGACCGTCAGATCCTCAATGGTCTTTCGCACGGTGACGCCCGCATTGTTGAACAGGATATCGATACGGCCGAAAGTCCGGACAATGGCATCCACGGTATCCTTTACCTGTTCCTCGCTGGTGACGTCGCAGCGGAAGAATTCTGCCTTCCGACCTGCTTCCCGTATTTCCCGCGCGCTTTCTTCCCCTGCCGCGCTCACATCCACGATGGCCACGGCAGCGCCGTAAGCTGACAGGAGCTGTGCTGTCGCAAGGCCGATCCCCGCTCCGGCTCCCGTGATGACTGCGACTTTACCCGCAAGATTCAATGGATCTTTCTTTTGAAGCATACTGTTTCCTCCTGACCATTTTTGATCCCGCGCGCCGGCATGCCGCGGGATATTCGCCTTATTACAATATCATTCTTTTCCATCCGGTTCAACCGTTGCCGCGCGAATCCATGAAATCCCGAATTAATTTCTGAAACATGCGATTATTTCTTGATTTTTGTTGACGAATCGTTTACACTACACTTTGCTGAATGCAATCTGCCGCGCAAGGCGCGGTATACGGAGGATTGACCGAGTGGCTAAGGAGCTCGCCTGGAAAGCGAGTAAGGCTGAGAAGGCCCCGCGGGTTCGAGTCCCGTGTCCTCCGCCAAAAAGAAAACCATCTATTGATACGAATCGATCGGTAGATGGTTTTGCTTTTTCAGACGCTGCCCCAGGATGGCGGGAGGGGAATATGTATGATCTTTTGATCCGGAACGTCCGGATCGTTGACGGCACAGGTGCCCCTTGGCGCAGAGGGAGCGTAGGGATCAGAGACGGCAGGATCTGCGGCGTCGGGGCCCTCCGGGACGCTGATGCGGCGGAGGTCGTTGACGGGGCCGATCTTTGTCTGGCCCCGGGGTTCATTGATATTCATTCTCACAGCGACTGCACCCTCCTGAACTATCCCCTTGCCGAAAGCAGAGTCCTGCAGGGCATCACGACCGAGATCGGCGGCAACTGCGGGATTTCGGCAGCCCCGGTGAGAGACGAATATCGAAAGCTGCTGAAGGATTATGCCGGGCAGCTCGATTATAACTGGCGGGGACTGTCGGAGTATCTGTCCATCCTGGAAGCAAGGAAGCCGAGCACCAATTTTGGCATGCTGGCGGGCCACGGAACGATCCGCCTGGCTGTGATGGGATTTGAGGACAGAAAACCACGGGTCGAAGAGCTGGAGGAAATGAAGCAACTGCTCCGGGAAGCCCTGGATGACGGCGCCTTCGGCCTGTCCAGCGGACTCATCTATCCGCCCGGCTGTTTCTCTGATATGGACGAGATGGCCGAACTGGCAGCGGAGCTGAAGCCTTACGGCGCTTATTACGCGACGCACATGCGGGATGAGGGCGTCAAGGTCGTCGAATCGGTGCGCGAAGCCCTGGAGGTTTGCAGGCGCGCTCATGTGCCGCTTCAGATCTCCCACCATAAAGTGACCCGGAAATCTCACTGGCATGTCAGCTGCAGGGAAACGGTGGACATGATCGAAAAGGCACGGAGCGAGGGCTGCGATGTAACAGCAGATCAGTATCCGTACAACGCTTCCGCCACGACCCTCGACAGCAATGTTCCTTTCTGGGCCTTCGCCGGCGGAATGGAAGAGCTGCTGAACAGGCTCCGCACGCCGGAGGTGCGCCAAAGACTCAAAGAGGAATGCAACGCTGATCATCTCGGGCGCTGGGGAAATATTTGCATCTCCAATGTGGAAAGCGAAAAAAATGCCTGGACAGTCGGCAAGTCCATCCAGGAAATCGCAGCCATTCGGGGCGTGGATCCCGCTGACGCATGCTTCGACCTGATCCTGGATGAAAAAGGCCGGGTCTCGGAAATCAACTATGGCATGTGCGAAGAAGATATCGAATACATCATGGGCCGGCACTTCGTCATGACAGGCTCCGATGCAAGCGCCGTTCCCCTGGATCATACCGGCCGTCCCCATCCCCGCTGCTATGGAACCTTCCCGAGGGTGATCGCCCATTATGCCAGAGACCGGGGATTATTTCCGCTGGAAACAGCCATTCATAAAATGACCGGGCTTCCGGCGGCACGACTCGGATTGCAGGATCGGGGCCTGATCCGGGAAGGCATGTATGCAGACCTGGTGCTCTTTGATTACGAAAGGCTCCGCGATGTGCCGGACTACGAAAATCCCAAGGCTGCCTGCGAAGGGATCCTGCGAGTGTATGTGAACGGCGTTCTGACAGGACAGGACGGAAAACACACCGGCGCCGGCGCAGGAATGATATTGAGAAAAACGAGTGAGAAAGGAATATGCAAATGAGCAATGATAAAGCAGCAGCCGATAAAGGCAAGAGAATCCCCAGTATTGAGATTCCTTCCATCAACATGGATCTCTGCTGGTTCAACCCAGGCTGCGCCTTAAGTGTCTACAAACCCGAATCCGAACATAAAATATTGAAAATACTGCAGGATCGGTTCGGACCGGTCAAGATGCACAATGTCTGCTGCCACCACGAACCCAGGCTCCCGGAAGGCGCCACGATCATCAACAACTGCGCGGGGTGCGACAGACGATTCCGTTCTTTATATAAGGGGATCCAAACCATTTCTCTCTGGGAGGTGCTGGACAGCATCGAAGGACTTCCGCTGCCGGATCATTCCGGCCTGACCCTGTCGGTCCACGATTCCTGTTCCTACAGGCCCAAGCCCCAGGTCCACGCTGCGGTGCGCAGTCTTCTGAAGAAAATGAACATCAAAGTCGTAGACTCGGAGTTCAGCGGCACGAAGTCCATCTGCTGCGGAGACAACTTCTACCCCCACGTCTCCATCGAAAAAGTGACTGAGATGCAGAAAAAAAGGGCGGCCCAGATGCCCTGTCAGGATGTTGCCGTCTATTGTGTGTCCTGTATCAAATCCATGACTATCGGCGGAAAATCAGCCCACCACATGGTCGATCTGCTGCTGAACGAGGAAACCGATCCTCAGGAGACGCGGATCGATGTCTACCACGAATCGGTGAACCGCTACATCGAAACCCATTGATCTTATAACACCGGCCGGGTCAGATCCCGGCCGGTGCCGTATATTGTCCGTCCAGTCCGTCAGCCATATCGATCTGCACGACAACGCCGTCCCGGACGACAAACAGGATGGACCGGTTGGTCCCTTCCGGCGCATAGACCAGGCAATCTTCGTTTGGATAGACCTCCGGATAAGCTTCCCGTACAGCCTGAGCACTGTCGCCCACAGAGATGCCCCGGGCAGTCGCGCAGTCCGGCTGCGTACAGGCAATGTACTGGATCGGCGCGAATTCGATCCCTTCTTCCGTATTCCCATAAAAGCCGTCAAGGGTGATAACGGTCAATCCTTCATAAGATCTCTTCCGGACCGTCGAAAAGCTCAACGCAACCAGATCCTGAGCCGGCGCATCCTCCCACCCTAAAAATTCATAAGGAATGCCAAGACCCCACTCGTGGGCATACCCCAGCCCAACGCTCCAATCCCCGTCATACCAATCTTCGTTTGGCATGGTGAAGCTCCATTCCTCATCCCACGCCCAGTAATCCATGATCGATTGAAGGGCCTCCGGGGAATGATCAAACCAGACACCCGGCGGATATCCGAAATACGCCTGGAGATCCGTGCACCACGCATCGGTGAGTCCCCCCTGCGCCCTGCGGATCCCTATACTTGACAGGGTCGCGCCGTCATCGCTGATCAGAAGGTACAGCTGCCCGCTTTCACACTCAACTCCGTTTGCGTCCGCATATCGGAAATTATGAGCCGAAGGGATCCAGCCTTCTTCGTCCAGAACAAAAATACCTTCCGGTATCGTTGCTGCGGGCTGCAACCGGAAATCCAGCGCGTACAGCCTCAGTGTGCCGTTCTGATGAAATGGCAATTCTTTTTCCAATTGAAGATTGGTGATCTGGCTTTCCGCAATTTCAACGAATACAGTCTCCGGCTCTGCTGTCGGGAGAAAACCGCTTTCCTCCAGCATCCTTATCAACTGTTCGATCTCATACTGCGCCCACCGAACCACATCTTCGGACGCATCCACCACGCCGATGGATACAGGTACGCTGTCCGGCGGAGTGTCTGTGTCCGGGGAGGCGGCGCCGCATCCGGAGGCAAGCAACAGCAAAAACAACAGGGCAAGGACTTTGATTTTATTCATATGATCGACCTTTATTCCTGCGAATTTCTCGAACAAGCGCTTCCAGCAAACCTTTGACTGCCTGACGGGATCTTTCGTCTGTCAGCACGCCCTCTTCATTGATTTTCGTATGTGCTGCGGCGATCATGACCTCTGGCCGGTTCAAGGGGATCAGATTCAGCTGAACGCAGACCTGTCTCAGATGATATTGCGCGCGGGCGCCGCCGAACATACCGGGCGAAGCACTCATGATCGCCAGCGGTTTGCCGGACAACGGCGGCGTGTCGCCCCGGGAGGCCCAGTCCAATGCGTTTTTCAGAACAGGCGGGATCGAATAATTGTATTCCGGCGTTGCGATCAGCACACCGTCACAGCCAGCCAGTTGCTCCTTAAAGCGCAGAACAGCCTGCGGAACGCCGGCAGCCTCCACGTCTTCATTCAGGAAAGGCAGCCCGGACAGGTCGATGATCTCCAGCTCCGTCCCTTCGGGCAGCAGTGCCGCGGCGGTCCGCAAAGCGGACTTGTTATAAGAGCCTCGCCGCAGACTTCCCGTAAAACCAACGATTTTGATACTTTCTTCTTTCATTCCAGGCTCCCTTTCTCTTTCTTTTCAATTACAGAAACAAAAGCGGCGACAACGGCCGGGTCGAACCGGGAGCCGGACAGCTCCTGTATGATCTCCGCCGCTTTCTCCCTCTCAACGGATCCTCCGCTGCTGGGATTGGTCTTTGCGTCAAAGGTTTCCGCCACTCTGATGATCCTGGCTTCCAGCGGGATCTCTTCGCCCTTCAGTCCCTTGGGATAACCGGTGCCGTCCCAATTTTCGTGATGACTGTATACCATGGCGGCAAGATCCAGGGTATCATCGAATAAATTCAAAACACGGTAGCCCACGACGGAATGCTCCTGGATGCGTATTTTTTCCTGGCTGCTCAGGTTGGTGCCCTTGAGCAGGTCTTCGGTAAATGCGATTTTTCCGATATCATGAAGGTATGCCGCCTCTCCAAGCCTTTTCAGGCTCGAAGCATCCATGTTCATTTTTTGCCCGATGGAGAGGCTCAACGCTTTGACGTTTTCCGAATGGATCCGTTCCCTTGGACTGGCCTCGTGCAGCGACGCAAGGATCGTTTCCACCGAATCGATGCCGGATTGCCGCTTGCTTTGGACCTTGTGCTTGTACATTTCATTTTCGGCCCGGTTGATCAGTTCTTCCATGGCAAGCGCGGGATCGGTCTTGGTCTCATAGCCCACGGCAATACTGCATTTGATCGCGCGGATCTTCCGCCTGGAAATACGCTGGATGATCTTCCTTTTGACCTTGTCAGCCTCTGCGCGGCCGGTGTTGGGCATCACAAGGATGTATTCATCTCCGCCGATTCGGGCCACGATATCCCGTTCCCGGGCAACGGCGCTGAGCACCTCAGCTCCCGTGCGGATCAGTTCGTCCCCGGCGGCGTGTCCGAAGATATCGTTGGTGATCTTAAGCCCGTTCACATCGGCAAAGATGACGGACAGCGGCAAGTTCTCCGGCACATCCAGCACTCTGATATTGTCCTCCGCACAGCGACGGTTTTTCAGGCCGGTCAGAGAATCGTGGCAACTCAGATATTCGATTTGGGATTCCCGCTCCTTGCGTTCGGTGATATCCATAAATGTGACCACCGCGCCGATATAGTTGCCGTCTCCCTTGTACTGCGGACTGGTGTGGTATTCCACATCAAAAAACGTGCCGTCTTTCCGCCAGAACACTTCATCGCTGGAACGTACGGTCCGGCCGGAGCGCAGCGCGATGAAGATCTTGCATTCCGATTCCGGAAGGGGCGCACCGCTGCGGTTGCTGTGATGGATCAGCCAATGCATGTTTTTGCCCAGCACATCGGCAGAAGAATCATATCCAAGCATCTCCAGCGCCTTTGCATTACAGAAGGTGCAAAGCCCGTCGTGATCCATACCGTAGATGCCCTCGGCGGTGGAATCCAGGATCAGCTGCAGCTGTTCACGGCTCGCCGCAAGTTCCCAGGAGCGCTCCCGCACTTTGTCTTCGAGGTTCTCCAGCATTTTCTCCAGTACGTCGGCCATCGCATTGAAAGATGCGGCGATCTTTCCGATCTCGTCATCCCGCTGGATCTTGGCACGATGATGGATATCCCCCTCCGCGATGCGCGCTGCGGAGCGGGTCAGCTCGTCTACAGGAGCAATCAGCTTTTTGCTGATACGAAGGTACACAAATATGTACGCCAGCACAAGCAGGATAATAATAGCGATGACATTACGGATGCTTTCAGTGATGCCGGCCAGCAGGGGTCCCTGGGGAACAGCCGTGATCACTGTCCATTGCAGGCCCCCATCGGAATAATCCGTAAACTGCAAGTAATAAGTTCCTGCCTGGTCGTGCAGAGCAAAGCTGGATCGGCCTTTGTTGAGATATTCTTTATATGCTGCCGTCAGGACCTCCAGATCTGCGTTCTGCAGGCTGAGCCGCTGGAATTGATCTTTCTCCTGAATTTGAAAATTGGGCTGCCCGCTGGAATTGGCGACCAGATCGCCGGTCTCCGTTTCGATCACTGCGGCGTATCCATCCAGGTCCGAAACGAAATCTTCCAGCTTGCTGTTCATGTCCGACAGGATCACATGAGTCGCCAGGACGCCCATCAGCGTTCCCGACTTGCTGTAAATGGGCCAGCCAGCGGAAATAGTCAGATCCGGCATGATGAAATGTTTATAGATCGGCGAATAGACGGGCCCCGCCGCTTTCTCCGCTGCCTGGTACCACACCCGGGTGCGGGGATCGAAAACGCCTGCCCGAACCGCCAGATCACCCGCCGTCTGATCCTGTGTCACATGGTAATACCAGGACTGTCCCCCGGTTTCGGGGCTGTTGCGCATGATCTGCACGAAGCCTTCCTCATTGCGGCGGGCGCCGTAATACTCGCCTGCGGCGCTGCCGTAGCCGAAGCTGTACACATCATCTTTATGGGACGCAAGGATGGAAACAAAGAAGCGGTCTCTTTCATCCGGATCATTCATATCCACCGTGCCGTTTTCGATCAGGCGGCTGTTGGCGTCGTTGATGTGATACGGGACCTGCAGGAAATTTTCGATCTGCGCTGTGATGCTCCGGTTGAGTTCGGCAGCCTTATCCTCCACATTGGCAATGGCCGAACCGCGCCAGCTCAGCAAAATCAGAGCGCTGATCAGCGTCGTCATGACCACGGTCACCGCGACGAAGACGATCATCAGTTTATAACGTATAGACATGACTTTTTTATTAGGAAGCTGAGTCATTTGCACCCCTCCCTGGCCGGGATCCACTACTGGCACTTGTTTAGAAAAGCCACCGCTTCCGCCGGCGGTACCGGTTTGCTGAAAAGGTACCCCTGGAACAGATCGCAACCGAATTCCTTCAGCAATTCCTGCTGCCGGGGATGCTCCACACCCTCTGCCACGACGATATGCCCCATTTTATGAGCCATGGAAATGATGTCCTGGGTGATGAATTTCGTCGGGTCCCACTCCATCAGCTTGTCGATAAAGAATTTATCGATCTTCAAATAGTCCACGTTCAGTTCCCCTTCCCGGGCCAGGGAAGAATATCCGATGCCGAAATCATCGATATAAAGCTTGATCCCCGCGTTACGGATCTCCCGGAACCTTCTGTTCATTTCATCGAAGGTGCTGGCAAAACCGGTTTCCGTCAATTCAAGCCCGAGGCATCCGGGGTCTGCGCCGGTCTCCCGAAGGATCTCCAGAAGCTCCGGGATGAAATCATCGCGCAGCAGCTGAACAGCAGACACATTGACTGATATGGAAAGGGGCTTATGGCACTCTTCGGAAAAACGCCGGATCGCAAGACAGGCCTCCCGAAGGAGCATTCGCCCCAAGGGCACGATCAATTGAGTCTCCTCGGCGATGGGAATAAACTCAGCGGGCTGCACAGCCCCGTACTGATGGCTGTGGAAACGTGCCAGAGCCTCGAATCCGATCACAGAACTGTCCGAAACGGCGGCGATGGGCTGGTAGACCAGCTCCAGACGCTGAAGCGCGCCGCCGTAGGCTTCTGCCGCCAGTTCGTTTCGCAAAACGCTCTCTCGGACTACGGCCTCCGCCATGCTGCCATCATAAAAGCGATAGCCAAAGTTTTCATCCGCCGCAACTTCAGAAGCGGCGATGGCTGCGTTCTTGATCACGGTATCCGCATCGCAGCCGGCTTCGGCGACTTCCACGGCGCCTATGCTGGCCCCCAGGATCCGGTGGGCCAAAGACTCTTCCAGGATCAAGACGATCTTTCCGCACAGTTCTTCCAATTGACCACGGTCCGCGCCGCTTTTCACATACAGGACAAAACGGTCAATGGAGATGTGGCACAACACTTGTTCGGGGCTGATGAAGACCTGAAGCTTTTCGCCGAGTTCCAAAATAAGCCTGTCCCCATAAGCATATCCGTAGGCCGTATTCACCAGGCTGAACTTTCTGATATTGATCAGGATCACGGCACGGCGGCCGCCCCGGCCGGCGTCCCGGTCGAACAGCTCCTGGAAGTAATGTCTGTTATAAAGTCCGGTCAATCCGTCGTGGTTGTTCACATAGCGAAGCCGCAGCTCCTGCTTTTTTCGGTCATCGATATCAAGGATCATACCCTCCAAAGCCACCAGCTTGCCGTTTTCGTCATACACACCCTGTCCCTGTTCCCAGACCCATTTCCGGGTCCCGTCTGCAGTGATGAGTTGATATTCTTCCTGGAATTTCTCGTGGACGGCCAGAACCCGTTCCCATCCTTCCCAGAGAGATTGCTGGTACTCCGGCGTGATCATGTCATTAAAAGAGAGATCCCTGTTGTAGAGGAGACTTTCCGGATCGTAGCCCGTCAGCTCTTTGCAGCCCTGAGACACGAATTCCATGGTCCAGTCCCGGTCATACCGGCAGCGGTATGCCATACCGGGCAAGTTGTCCAGGAGGATCGCTTTGCTTCGTTCGCTGTCTTTGAGGGTCTGCTCCATAGCCTTGCGATGCAGGATATCCTCGATCACACACAGATGGACCGCATCGGTCCCGGTGCTCAGATAAAGAGGCGAGATCGTCATGTTCACCCAGGCCCAGGTTCCGTCGGGCTTCAGGAACCGCTTTTCCATGCTGTAGCCCGGTATCTGTCCGGACTTAAAAAGGGCAAACTGCTCCAGGTCGGCAGCCAGGTCGTCGGGATGGGTGATCGTTTCCCATTTCAGGCCGGCCAGATCATCGATCTTCTGCCCCAGGATTTCCAGAAAGCGGGGATTGACCGTTGGGAAGTCTCCGAATACCGGACTCATGAAGCGGTCGTTGTGGACTAGGGCCACACCCATCCGTACCTGGTCGAAAATGGTCCTGAACATCTTTTCGCTGGCCTGCAGGCGCTCTTCTGATTCCAGAAGTTTGTTCCGCTCACGCCGCAGCTGGGCGTTCCGATAAGCGATGATATGTAATACCAATACGACCAAAAGAACACTGGCCACCGTCAGTCCGGCTTCCACGGCTCGGGACATGGCACGCTCCGGCCAATTCTCCGCCGGAAAATCGACGCCAAACAAAGCAATGGTCTTTCCCGTGTCGGGACTTTTGACCGGGACCAGAACGCTCACCCAGTGTCCCCAACGGTCCCGGACAGGCGGGGTAACGATGGTGCTGTCACCGGAAAAAGCGCTGTAGTAGACCGGATTCGCTTCATAATACGGCTGCCCGGGAGGAGAATAGCCCGGACTGCTCTGAGGCTCGGAATCCGCTGCGATGTAAATGTTTCCCTGATCCATGTACAGGATATAGGCGAAGCGGATCTCATTATCCAGCCGCACCAAGTACGCGAGTTTATCTTTGAGCACATCATATCCCGCCGGGAGCTCGCCCCGGTCGATCCCTGCGATCAGGGAAGGATCGACTTCCAAAATGCCTGCCTCGGCAGCCTCGGCCAATTCCATGGCTTCTTTGGACTGATCACGCATGGCGGAATCCCAGGCACCGGCTATATAGAGAGCGTCGGCAGCCAGCAGCGCGCTGAATATGAGCACCATGGCAGTGCTCAGGGGTTTTCGTACGGACGATGGGTCGCTATTTTTCGTTTTGCTGCCGTTGCTCATTCCAGTCTCCAGATACGCTTTAATCTATTGTTTTATTATACTTGTTCCACAAAAAAATATACAGCAAATTCGTGATTTGTCGCATAGATTAAGCCGATGACGCCACCCGGTGAACACGCTTTTTTGAAATGCGGCGTTTTATGTGCTATAATGAATCGTTAAATATCTGCATATGTCCTTACAACGGCTATCCTTGCGCGGCCTTCCGGCTGCCGCCCAGTCACATCGCATAAAGGGGGAAAGATATGAAAGACGGCAACATCAAAGTCGGCATCGGCTTCGCCACGGGCCGAAAGCAGTTTCAGCGCATCCTGCGCAGTTATGTTTACAACTGGAAAGAATCCGGCCTGATCGACGACCACAGAGTAAGCCTCGACCTATTTGTAGCTTACGATCTGAAATACAAAAATACCAAACGCTCGGACTACACCCAGATGAGCGCCGACGTCGCGCGGCTCATTGACGGCAAATACTTTATCGGCATAGGAGAAGTTGAAAAAATCAAATCTGAGCTGGCAGATCAGGGTGTGGCAAGTCCGGAGGAATTGTCTCTGATTTTCGGGAGCGGCTACGCCGCCCAGCGCAATATCATTCTTTATTACGCATTGAAAAACAATATCGACTATCTGCTGTTTCTGGATGACGATGAATACCCGATGGCGGCCACAAGGAACCGGGACACGGTGATCTGGAGCGGACAGCACGTCCTGAAGACCCATCTGGACAACATTCGGAACGCAGACATCACCCACGGATACCACTGTGGCTACATTTCACCGATACCGCATCTGGACTTTAACGAACACCTGCAGGAAAACGATTTTCGGATATTCATCGAAGCGCTGAGCAATGATATCGTCAATTGGGAAAATATCAGGAAAATCATCAAAAACGGTGGCGTATCCTATGCGGATACCGATATTCTGCAAGCTCCCTCCGTATCCGATGTGCCCGAGATCAACAAGGCAAAATTTATTTCCGGTTCCAACCTTTGCCTTAATCTGACAAAACCTGAACGGGTATTTCCTTTCTATAATCCTCCCTGCGCACGGGGTGAAGATACGTTCTTGAGCACCTGTCTAAGCGACCGCACCGTCCGAAAGGTTCCCTGTTACGCTTTTCACGACGGCTTCGGCGCCTACAGCCAGCTTCTTTCCGGAACGCTGCCCACCAAGCTGAAGGCGATCCACTGGAATTCCGAAAAAGTGATCCGGCGCTTTCATGCGGCCTGCGTGGGATGGATCAGATATAAGCCGCTGTTGCTCTATATCACGGATAAAGATACATACCGGACGCACATCGACAGCATGCGGGCAAATCTGAAAGCCACGATCCCTTCCGTCTGCAGATATTTCGGTACAAGATCCTTTCAAAACATCCTGAAAGAACTGGATAAGTACGACAGCCTGGTCGAAACTCATTATCAGGGATTTCAGGATACGAAGCGCATCTGGGCTGACATTATTCGTTCTCTGTGAGAGCCGGCTTTATGTCGATAGATCTTCCGCTGCACACCAATAGTCCGTCCTGCTCCATTTTTGCAAGTTCCCTTGAGACCGAAGTGCGCTGTACGCCGATCTTTTCGGCCAGGGCTTTTTTCGTCATGGGCAGGACGATGCAATCAGACTCCTGAAGCTTTTTTTCATACAACAGAAAATTTGTGAGACATTCCCTGATGGTCCTGTTGGCGTAGTGCTTGATCCGGTCGCTCAGGAGCGCGGCGTGATCTGCTATATATTCCAAAAATGCTTTCAGAAACGCCGGATACTCGGACAGCAACGCAAGCAGCGGGTCCTTTTCCACACTGAGGATCACCGTATCCTCCTTCGCCGTGATCGTCATAGGATAATGAGGGGTCCGCGAAAAAATCAGATTTCCGCCTATCATTTCTTGCCGGGAAAATTCCGCGACCGCCATCAGGTTTCCGTCTTCATCGATCCGTTCCACCGCCACCTTCCCTTCCAGAATGATCTCCATGCGGACGCACAATTCGTCAGACAAGTGGAGCAGCTGTCCCTTTTGCCATTTTTTGATCACAAAACGCCCATCCTCAAGGCATTTTCGGATCGTTTCAGCGCCCAGCGGCGCCAGAAGAGGATTTTCCACAGCCAGTCTCCGATGATCGCTCATTTTCCACCTCATGTGTATCATTGGTAACACTTATTCGGACATTATACCGATATACTCGACCTGATACAAGCAGGAGACTGCCGCGCTGGCCTGCTCCGCGGCGTGGCGATCCATTGCCTGAAAGGAGAATGATCTCATGAAATCTTTTGATACATCCATACGACTTGCATTTTTTGCGCTATTTGTCTTTCTGACGATCCAGGGGAAAATGACGCTTTGGTTGCTGTTGTTTGCTTTGAGCCTGCCGGCAGCCGCGCTGTTTGGAAGATTGTATTGCGGCTATGTTTGCCCCATTCACACCGTCATGCGGCCCGTATCGACTCTTTCAAGCCGAAGGGGTTGGCAAGAGAGCAGCGCGCCCCGATTTCTTTCAAACAAGGCCTTGCCCTGGGCTGCTTTGGCCATCAGTGTGACCGCCACAGTCATTGCAAGAAGAACATTCCAGCTGACCCTGCCGCTGCTGCCGTTCTGGATCGCAGCAGGGGCCCTGACTGCATTGTTTTTTCGCCCGGAAGTATTTCACAACAGGATCTGTCCCTTTGGTGTGCTGCAGAAGATCTTCGGGCGATTTGCCCGAAGCGCCAGACAGGTGGACCCTGCTGCATGCATTCGCTGCGGGCTCTGCGAAAAGGCATGCCAGACCGATGCAGTCCATTTGTCCGGAGCCGGAGGCACAGCAGAAATCGATGCCGCGTCCTGTCATCAGTGCAGAGACTGCACTGCAGTCTGCCCGGTCAAAGCCATTGCGAAAAGAAAGCGGAACGCGCGTCAATAATGTTGGAAAAACAACCGATTCTATCTCTTCATGGGCCTTATAATAGTCAACAGAGCGCCATCGTTATTGATTCTTGTTGGTTCATACCGCAGCTTCTGCTATAATTATGTTCAGAAGGCAATGATCATGGCAACCCGGCAGTCCGGCAGCCGCAAGGCAGCTTGTGACGCCCGTCGCAAAAGCACCGGCCCGCAAAGGCTGAAAAGGAGGAACACATGAAAAAATATCAATGCATCCCCTGTGGTTATATCTATGATCCGGCCGTAGGAGACGAAGACGGCGGCATCGCCCCCGGCACAGCATTCGAAGACATTCCTGATGACTGGCAGTGCCCGGTCTGCTCCGTGGGAAAAGAAGATTTCGAACCTGTGGAAGAATAGAAAGGAAGCCGCAATGAGTATGTTTTGTTTTCAATGTCAGGAGACAGCCCGGGGAACGGGTTGCGATGTCCGCGGCGTCTGTGGCAAGACCGAGGAGGTCGCCAAGCTCCAGGATCTTCTGATTTACACACTGAAAGGAATTTCTAAGATCGTGGTCGCGAAAGGACTCGCCCCCGGGGATCTGG
This sequence comes from uncultured Clostridia bacterium, assembly GCA_938009115.1. Lineage (GTDB taxonomy): Bacteria > Bacillota > Clostridia > Peptostreptococcales > Anaerovoracaceae > UBA10908. The sequence continues at coordinate 23,176 of CALLHZ010000050.1, read as the reverse complement.
AAGAGATCAACCACGAGGTCATCAGCAGCCTCTTTATGACCATCACCAATGCGAATTTTGATGACGGATCTTTGGAAAAGCAGATCCGCAAAATGATCGGACTCCGAGACGATCTCAAAAAGAAACACGCCGTATCAGATCTCCATGATGCAGTCAGCTTTGCCGTGGATTCCAAAGGATCCATGCTGGAAAAAGCCGCGTCCATCGGCGTGCTGTCCACAGAAAACGAAGATGTCCGCTCCCTCCGGGAAATGACGATCTACGGGCTCAAAGGCATGGCGGCTTACACCGAACACGCCAACAACGCCGGCAAGGAAGATCCGGAAATCAACGCATTCGTTTACGAGGCGCTGTCTGCCACACTGGATGACAGCCTCAGCGCGGACGATCTGGTGGCGCTGGTCCTGAAAACCGGAGAGCACGGTGTCAAGGCAATGGCTCTTTTGGATGAGGCCAACACCTCCGCCTACGGGCACCCGGTCATCACGGAAGTCAACATCGGCGTCCGTAAAAATCCGGCGATCCTGATCTCCGGTCACGACCTGGTGGATCTGGAAGCTCTGCTGGAACAAACAAAGGGCACCGGCGTGGATGTGTATACACACGGCGAAATGCTGCCGGCTCACTACTATCCGGCGTTCAAGAAGCATGACAACTTCGCCGGAAATTACGGAAACGCCTGGTGGAAGCAGGTGGGCGAATTCGAAACATTCCACGGGCCGATCCTCTTTACGACAAATTGTATCGTTCCGCCGAAGAGCGAAGAAGTGCGGGCCCGGATCTTTACGACCGGCTCCACAGGCTATCCCGGCTGCAAGCACATCCTGCCCGGCCCGGACGGTAAAAAGGATTTTTCGGAGATCATTGCCCTGGCCAAGACGCTGCCGGCTCCCGAAGAAATCGAAACCGGAACCATCGTCGGAGGCTTTGCCCACAATCAGGTCCTGGCTCTGGCCGACAAGGTCGTGGATGCTGTCAAGAGCGGCGCCATCAAAAAGTTTTTTGTCATGGCGGGCTGCGACGGGCGGATGAAATCCAGGGCTTACTATACTGAATTCGCCGAAAAGCTGCCCAAGGACACCGTGATCCTGACGGCAGGCTGCGCCAAGTATCGCTACAATAAGCTGGGGCTGGGAGACATCGGGGGCATTCCCAGGGTATTGGACGCCGGACAGTGCAACGACTCCTATTCACTTGCTCTCATCGCCATGAAGCTTCAGGAAGTATTCGGACTGGACGATATCAACAAGCTTCCCATCGCCTTCAATATCGCCTGGTATGAGCAGAAGGCCGTGATCGTGCTCCTGGCTCTCCTGTACCTGGGCGTCAAGAACATCCATCTGGGGCCCACGCTTCCCGGGTTCCTTTCGCCCAACGTGGCCAAAGTCCTGGTGGAAACCTTCGGCATTGCCGGCATCGGCGAAGTCGACGAAGACATCGAACTGTTTATGGGGAACTAGCTTATCCCGCCTATTCGTATAAAACACAAACAAAGGCCCGCTCTGCACAGAGCGGGCCTTTTGCTGTTGCGGGCGTGTTTGGAAGGCTTTATTTTGCGCAGGCCTTGACAAAATGATCAAACAGGCTCTGGGAAACCTTGCATTGGGGGAACAGCTCTTCAGGGTGCCATTGCACCAGACAGAAATAAGGATGATCAGGCAGATAAGCCGCTTCGATCATGCCGTCGGCGGCGGTTGCCGTCACCACAAGACCTTTCCCAAGGTCCTTTACGGCCTGATGATGGAAGGAATTGACCCGGATCTCGCCGGCGCCTGCGATCTTTTCCAGGGGCAGTCCCGCTGCGAGCTGCACGGTATGGCTGGGCTTGACCGGGATATCCTTCTGGCAGTGCTGGATCTCTTCCGCCTTGGCATAATCCGTGGGAAGATCCTGATAAAGCGTGCCGCCCAGACAGCAGTTGAGCATCTGCATGCCCCGGCAAATGCCGAACATGGGTTTTTTCGATGCGAAGGCCGGCTTGAACAGCGCTACTTCGGTCATGTCGCGAAGGGGGGCCAGGATATCCAGACCGTACCAGGGATCCGCGCCGTAGACCCAGGGCGCCACATCATGGCCGCCGCTGTACAGAAATCCGTCACAGGTATCTGCCAGCTGCTGCATGATTTCCGCATCGGAAGTGTAGGGCAGGATCACCGGAATGCCGCCGGACTTGATGATGGCATTCGTGTAGGCCGGAGGCAGATCGTATTGCATCTTGGTGGTGTTGTAGGCCGGGGTGATCCCGATCAGGGGTTTTTTCATGTTCAGTTCCTCTCTTTCTCAACATGGATGTTCATTATTGTTCAAAGGACGAAAAAACAGCACTGCCTATAGGTGTGCTGTTCATACAATGGAAAAGGCCGCGCAGATCAAACCGGTCTGCTGCTGTCGAAAGAAACCTTGCTGGCATTGCTGTCGAAGATTTTCGCTGCTGGGTCGGGGCATTTTCCGTATCCGTCCTTTCAATCAAATCCGGGTCAAGTGTAACACAAGTCGCAGAAAAAGCCAATGCCCTGCCGGATTTTTTTCATCGACGGGCCGCGATATCCGCTGCGCCTCATTGCACGGTCTTATCGGTCTCCTGATACAGCTCGTAAAACGTAATGTCCATCTTGACGGTCACGGCGCCGGCCGATAAAGCCTGCCCCTGAGCGGTAAAGCTCACCATGCCCGGCAGGTTCCTGTATTTGCAGTTCAGGAGCTCCCGCAGGATGCTTTTGGCCTTGGCATAATCCGATGCGCCGAAGGTCATGTTGATCGATCGGCGAGCCAGCCCCGCCGTAAAATCGATATCCGGAAAAATCAAGTTGTACCCTGTGCTCTCTGCCAGGATACGGTTCAGCTCGATCATCAGCGGCTGGATATTATCGTAATCCGGGATCGGCGCCAGACTGCGGGAGGGATCGTCCTGGTATGCGCGGATCTCTTCTTGCATCTGCTCCATCCGCACCAGCCTGGCCTCTTCCACAGCCAGCTCCGACTGGGCAAACTGCAGCCGCAGGTCGGCGCCGGTGATGTCTTCCGCTATGTGCTGGTGGACAGCCACATAATACAGCAGACCCAGAACGATAAACACAAGGATCAGCAGCAGCGCCTTTTCCCGTCCGGTGAATTCTCTGCGCATCATTGCGGATCACCCGCCTTTTTAAACTGCACCTGAATATTGACCGTCTCATCCCTGGCCGGATCGCTCCCGGCGGTGGTGACGGCCACGGCGTGAACGGACGGGTCGCTGTAAAGCTCCTGGATCAGGGCAGATGTTTCCGCCAGCGTGACGCTGTGAAGAACCAGGGTGAGCGTATTGTCCGAAATGGTATAGCTCTTGGAATAGCCAACACTCAAAATCAACTCGTCCACCAGAGTCACGATATCGCTCCGGTCCACCCGGGCGATCTCCGCCTCTGTAAAGCCGTCGAAGGTATATCGTTGATATTCCTCCAGGATGTCATCGTAACCGGCTGTGAGCCTGCGTGCCGCGTCCAGCTCACTTTCGGCTTTGCTCGCTTCGGAATTGGCAGTGTAAAGCGAATACATCCTGTCGAACACGCCAAACTTGATCACAGCGAATAGAACCACGGCAAAGAGCGACACCACCAGTACGATACGCCCTGGGGGCTTTGTCCTGCGGTCCTTTTGCATCAGATTCAGCGTCTTCTTCGAGGGAAGCGCCTGCTTTTTTTGATTCTTCCTGCTCAAGAGATCCTCCGGTCGCCTATTGGAGCGTCAGCCCGACAGCCACGGGATAAAGGAATGGATCCGGTATGTTTCGGGCTGAGTCCGGCATCAGGCGCACGATGCCATCCAGCTCCGGCGCGATGCTTTCCCGGATCTGACGGATCAGGGGGCCCACCTTGGATCCGCCGCCGCACAGATATGCTTTTTCCAGGTTCGTTTCAGGATAGTTAAAGCCGTAAAAGTTGATCGCCCGCATGATTTCCACGGAAATGGACGAATAGACAGCCAGACACTCCGGAAGGCCCTGCACGCCATCCTTGTTTTCGTGCTTTTGCATCCTTGCTTCATGAAGGTCGATCCCCAGAGCCTGGGCAATGGCGGCATCTATATCTTTTCCGCCGAGCTCGATGGTCCGGGTCACCTCAAAGGCGTCTCCCCGGAACAAATGGACCCGAGTACTGTCGTGACCCAGATCGATGATGCAGTGATCCCGCTCCGCTTCCTCCGGGTGGCGCTTGGCATAGTGCCGGATCAGATTTCCATAGGCCAGCTCCTCAGGAATAAAGGTTTGCAGCTTATAACCCGCCCGCTTCAGGATCCGCGCATGGCGCTGAGCCACCTCTTTTCGAACGACCGCAGCCATGATGTCCATGGTTTTGTCTCCCTCAGCCGGCGGCGTTACGACATAGTAGTCAAAAAAGTACTGATTTTTATCGCCGGTCAGGTAGTCCCGGAATTCGTAAGGCAGATTCAGATCCAGCTGCTCTGCCGTCATGAAAGGCACACTCAGCCTGCGGACAAAAAGGTAACCGCGGGGCGCGGCGGAGGCTGCATCCTTGACCTTGATGCGGTGCTTGCGGCCGGCGTCCCGCAAATGGACCGCCATGACCGCTTCGGACCGAATGTCGCCGCCCTTCACCAAATCCCTGGGCACGGCGATATGAGCGGCTTTCTGAATGATGCCGTTGGCGCAGACCGTCATTTTGATTTCACCCGAACCGATGTCGATCCCGGTATAAGACTTGATCATACAGGCTCCTTTATCAGGATCACAGAAAAGCTCCGTACCACTTCGTGACCGGCTCCGACCAGAGCAAAACGAACCAGTAAGAAACGACGATGGCCGGACCGAAGGGAAAGGCCTTCGGGTCGTCGGCGTCCGGCGAGTTCCTGCGAAGGGCCGGCGCCAGGATGATGCCGAGAATACAAGCCGTCAGGATCAGCAGCAGGTTCGCCTGCCAGGAAAAATACATGCCGACGGCAAACAGCAGCTTGATATCCCCGCCCCCCATGGATTCCCGGCCCGTCAACCGGTCCATGATCACTACCAGTATAAACAACGGGAGGCTCACTGACAAGCCTGCGACCAAACCGGAGAGGAGATTTTCCCCAACGCGGCCGCCCGCAGCGACAGTAAATGCCGCAAGATTCACAAGAAGGCCCAAGACAAGCCGGTCCGGGATCTCATGAATATCCCAGTCCACCCAGGCAATGCAAAAGAGCAAGGTGCCTGAGACCAGATATTTCAGGGCTTCCGGCGTCAGATCGAAGCGCCACACCACACTCGCAAAGTAAGCGCCGCAGAGGAGCTCAGCCAGCAGGTAGCGAGAGGAAAGCCGGACGCCGCAGCTGCGGCACCGGCCCTTCTGAATGATATAGCTGAAGACCGGAATAAGTTCTGCAGGGCCCAGGATCTTTCCGCAGCTTGGACAGTGGCTTCGCCCTTTGACAGCGCTCTCGCCCCGTGCGAACCGATAAGCCCAGCAATGCAAAAAACTGCCCATGACCAGTCCAAGCAGGGCGGTGAGGCCGAGAATATAGGCGACAAGTCCCGGTGACAGCAGCTGCAGCATTGCGATTTCCCTTCTTTGCAGAGACGGCAGACTGCACTGGTGCAGTCTGCCGTTGAAAACGATCTTGACAAATACCTTTGTCCTAGATTTTCATCATTCTGTTAATTCCATTGTGCTGATGTTACCTCTCCATCAGTGATTACGACTTGAATAAAATCACCTGTAGTTACCTTGCTGGGATACGCATTTGCCGGTGCTGATGTAAAGTCCGTAACTTTTAAGATTTCCAACGTTGATTCGGCACCTGTACCGGTCCCCTCTATTGCGGAGTAGTTAACCGCACCTGTTTCGTTGTCGAGCATATACTGCGCTACAGCCAGGGAGGTGGCTGTCCGCAAGTTTGCATCATCCACCGCTTCATTAGCCTTGGTAAGCTGAGCACTGAACGTGGGAATGGCGATGGCTGCCAGGATGGCGATGATGGCGATCACGATCAGCATCTCGATCAGGGTAAATCCTTTTTTTGATCTCTTTTTCATATTCATATGTAGTACCTCCTACAAATTGGCACGACCTTGCGGTCGGCCGCACAGGTCTTTCTGCTATAACACCGCAGGGTCAACTGCGAGAATTACCATTACTTTATTATTATACCACGTTTTATACCATGTTTACCGATTTGTGTCTACGTGATTTTGTCACACACCGAATATTTTCTTATCAGAAGCTTCCATACATGGAAAACATGGGCAAATAAACCGATAAAAGAATGAATATCACGAATACGGCCAGCACGGAAATGATCAGCGGTTCCAGCAAAGACAGGGCTTTGGCGCTGGAGGTCTCCACTTCTCCGTCATAGAACGTACCCAGAATGCTCAGGGTGTTTTCCAGAGAGCCGGTCTCTTCTCCCACGGAAGTCATCTCCAGGAGCAGATCCGGGAAAAATCCGCTCTTGCGCAGGCCTTCGACCACCGATTTGCCCTCCTCCACCTCGAGCACCACTTTGGCCACTTCCCTGGAAAGATAGTAGTTGTCCATGGCTTTCGCGGTGGCAGCCAGCGCCCGGTTGACGGGGAGGCCTGCCCCAAGCATGGTGGCCATGGTGTTGGCAAACTGGCTTGCGCTCTTCATGACCGCTGTTTTTCCAACGATCGGCCGTGTAAGTTTTTTTCTGGATGACCGGAGCTTTCCTCTTTCGGAATTGACATAGAGCTTGCGCCCGATCACAGCGGCCGCAAGAAGCAGCAGGATCAGGAGCCAGCTTTTTCGGACGGCGCCGGACAGCCCGATCAGCATCCGGGTCGCGAAAGGAAGCTCCATCCCCATGGACGCAAAGGCGCTGCTGAACATGGGCACCGCTACGCCCATGATCACAAGGATCACAAGGATGGAGGCTGCGATGAGCAGCATGGGATATACCATGGCGGAGGCTGCCTTGTTCCGAACCTTTGCCGCTTTTTCATAATAAATTTGAAGTTTGCGGAAGGCGACGGCCAGATCGCCGGCTTCCTCGCCGGCCCGCACGGTTTCAATGAAGGTGGAAGGCAGTTTCTTTTCTCCGCTGGCCTCGAAGCCTCTGGTGAGGGTGCTTCCCTCTTCCACTTCGCCGGCTGTTTCACTCAGGATCTTTCGGAGCGTTTTATCCTCGGTCTGCCTGGCGATGAGCTGCAGGGACCGTACCAGAGGCAAGCCTTGCTCCAATGCGATACCGATCTGAGAACAGGCAATGGCCAAGGGCTTTTCGCGGACTTTGCTGATGGTGATGTCGCGGTTCCAGGACCTTTCTTCGGAGACCTTCCGTATTTCGGCTACGACCGAAAAGGACTGTTTGATCATGCTTACGGCTTCAAACTCGGTCTCGGCCTGCACGATGCCCTCAACGCTCCGGCCTTCGGAGGAAAGAGCCTTATAACGATACGTCGCCACGGATATCCCTCCCTTACAGATCGGTGGTGCTGATGGTGCGAAGGGCTTCTTCCGCAGTGGTGGTGCCGTTGAGCACCAGCCGCCGGCAGCTTTTGGCCATGGAGATAAAATCACCTGACTTTTCCAGTATTCCTTCCAGGGCATCTCTGCCGGCCCCTTCCCGGATGGCGGCCCGAAGGGCCTTCTCCAGGATCAGGATCTCAAATACGCCGGTACGGCCCTGGTAGGCCGTGCCGTTGCACATCGGACAGCCGGATCCTTTATAAAAACGAACCTGGTCATTGTAAGGCAGGCCCAGAGAGGCCAGTTCTTCCGCAGAGGGCTGGTAAGAAGTCTTGCAGTGTGGGCAGATCTTGCGGACCAGCCGTTGAGAAATGACACCTTTCAACGCGCCGGCGATCAGGTACGGCTCGATGCCGATATCCAAAAGCCGGTCGATGGTGGAGACTGCGTCGTTGGTGTGGATGGTGGAAAGCACCAAATGGCCGGTGATGGCAGCCTGCATGGCGATCTGGGCCGTTTCGCCGTCCCGGATCTCGCCCACGGCGATGATATCCGGATCCTGGCGCAGGATCGACCGGAGTCCGTTGGCGAAGGTCATCCCCGTCTTTTCGTTGATCTGGACCTGATTGCAGCCCGGCACATCGTATTCCACAGGATCTTCCAGCGTGACGAGGTTGATCTCTTCGGAATTCAGTTCTCCGATCATGGTATACATCGTGGAGGATTTGCCCGAACCCGTGGGGCCGGCAATCAGTACCACGCCGCTCACGTTGCGGATCAACCGGTCGAATTTATCCAGGTCTTCCCCATAAAGGCCGATGCCGGCCCGGTCCAGCATCCCCGAATCCTTTTCCAAAAGGCGGATGACGACCTTCTCGCCGTAGATGCAGGGCAACGTGGAGATCCGCAGATCCACGACGGAGGGACCGATCTTGATATTGGAACGGCCATCCTGTGGCACTTTTCGCTCTGCGATGTCCATGGAGGCGATCACCTTGAGCCTTGCGATGACCGAAGGCTGAAGATTCTTAGGCACTGTCAGGATGTTGCGCAGCATCCCGTCGATCCGCATGCGTACCAGGAGCTCGTTTTCCCTGGGCTCCAAGTGGATATCCGAGGCCTGTTCGGTGACAGCTCTTTCGAGAATGGAGTTCACCAGGCGGATCGTGGGGCCTGCGTGCAGATCCTGATCGCCCAGCGTCGTGGATACGAAGCTTGGCAGCGCTTCGTCATCCCGGATGTCCGCATCCCGCTTCATTTCTTCGATCGCCCGGGCGGCGCCTACGTTGCCGTACAGCGCCTCGATGCCCCGTTCGATGGCATCTTCCGTAGAGATCATCGGAATGACTTTCAGCATCGTGGCGATCTTCACTTCTTCGATGGCCGGGAAGTTAAGTGGGTCCTCCATCGCCAGATATAGTGTATCCATGCTTTTTCTCACGGGAAGGACGCCATGCTTCTTGGCGATGTTCTTTGAAAGAAGCCCGGCCATTTCCGAATCGATTTTCGCGGAGGACAGGTCGATGTACTCTACACCCAACTGCATCTCAATGGCGTGAATCAACTGCGCTTCCGTGATCATTCTTTCCGATATGAGAACCCGTCCCAGACGGTCCCGGGTCTGTTTCTGTTTTTCCAAGGCCTGATGCAGCTGCTCATGGGTGATGAGTCCGGCATTGAGCAGCAGGTCGCCGAGGCGGATATGATTCATAAGTATCTCCAGGTCGTCGCAGATATGGCGTATCATATAGCTGTCATGAAAGTTTACCTTTTTTACCCTGTAAAATCAAGTGATTCCACTGTGCCGGTATGCAGTTCTTCTTTGTTTTTGTGTTGAAATCATGTATCATAAAACCCAGAGAGAGTGTAATGAACTTGCCGCTTTGAAGACATTGGATCAGGAGGATCGATTATGATAAGCAGAGTCGACGTTGTAGGCGCGCAGCTGGATGTGGGCGCATCCCGGCGAGGCGTCAGCATGGGCCCTTTGGCCATCCGTTTTGCAGGCCTGTGCGAGGGCATTCAGAAACTGGGATATGAACTGGCAGACAAAGGCGATATCATCCAGCTGGCTGACGGGGCCGGCAGAGATACGCTGCGCAATTACGAGCAGGTGATCGACGTGGGGCGCAAGCTGTTCGACGCGGTGACCAGGACGCTGGAGACCGGAGGCTTCCCGGTGGTGCTGGGCGGCGACCACAGCATCGCTGCCGGGACCGTAGCCGCCACGGTCAACCACTATAAAAATATCGGCCTGATCTGGATGGATGCCCACGGCGACTGGAACAACGAGGAGTCCACGCTCAGCGGCAACATGCACGGCATGCCGTTTTCGGCTGTCTGCGGCGGCGGCCCCATGGAAATGGTGGACTTTGGCCAAGGGCCGGTCTTCGTGGATCCGAAAAAATGCGTTCAGATCGGAGGGCGGGACATCGATCCTGCGGAGCGGATCCGGATCAGGGAATCCGGCGTGACCGTCTTTTCCATCGCGCGTATTGACAGCATGGGCATGGAAGCAGTCATGGAAGAGGCCATCCGCATCGCGGGCACCGATACCGCCGGTATTCACCTTTCCTTTGATGTGGACGCCATCACCCCGGAGTCCGCGCCGGGCACCGGCACCATCGTCCACAGCGGACTGACGGTCCGGGAGGCATTCCTGGGCGTCGAGATGCTGGCGGCCAGCAACAAGCTCATCGCTGTGGATATGGTGGAAGTGAATCCTATTTTAGACGAAAAAAACCAGACCGGTATTCTGGCTTCTGAACTGATCCTGGCAGCGCTGGGGAAGGTCGTATATTGAAAAAAACTTTTTTGAAAAATACTTCCGGCTTTACTTTAATGGAGGCGATCATTGCTGTTGCGCTGGTCGTCGTTTTAAGTATGCTTGCGATCCCGGGCACCGCCGCGTTGAAGCGCTCCTTGCAAACCACGGAAATGGAAGCCGGCGCCAGACTCCTTTTTATCGCCGCCCAGAACCGGCTGACGGTCATGAAGTCCGCCGGCACCCTGGAACAGGTGGATCCGCTGGCGGATCCGGATCTGATCGACGCCGGCCTCGCAGCCTGGATCCCCGTCGATCAGATGCCGGCGGACTACGACGACAGCGAAGGAACCTGGGACGGCCAGACGCTTTGCTATGCGACCAACCGCAGCAGCGACGGTGGGCCGGCGCCCGGAAAAACGATCACTGACATCCTGGTCCCTGCAGGCGCCGCAGACCCTACGATCATGGAAGGTTTTTATGCCATTGAATATGCGCCGGCCACAGGAGGCGTTCACGGTGTCTTTTATTCCGATGCCTATTTTGATTACTCTGCCGTCAGCGTTACGGACAGGAGCCGGGAGCAGCTGAAAAGCCTTGCGGATCAGCCCTTAACGGGCTATTACGGCGGGTCCGGCAGCATCCTTCCTGATGTGGAGAACACAGACCCTTCCGCATCGGATTTCATCGTTGAAAACCAGGAGCGGCTGACGGTTCGCATCACACCCTCTTCCGCCATGTCCTACCGGCTTACAGTTCAGGAAAGAACAACACCTGAAGCCTACGCGACCTACACCTATTCATTCCTGGGCAGCCAAAGTGAGTTTACGGCCTATCCCAACATGGCGCTGGAAAGCGGCACCGGCGACATTCTGGTCACGCTGGACAGCCTGGAAGCGGGAAGCCGCTTCCGGGATCTCTTTCTGCCGGAGGGAGGCAAGCCTGCGATCCCGCCGGGGGCGGATCTGCGTGTCACGCTCACCGCAGAAGAAAGCGATCAGATCCCATCAGAGATGACAAAAGTCACCAACAGCCTTTTTGCCGGGCGCAGCGACGCCCGGGCCATGCTCTCATCCGCCCGCCATCTGCAGAACCTGGAGCCCGGACTGTCCGGCGTTTCCGGAATCAACGAGGCAGTTCTTCAGAACACTATCGATTGGGATATGGCGGAAGCAGCGCTTTTTGTTCCCATCTCCAATCCCGAGCTCGGGTACTTTGACGGCCAAGGCAACGGGATCCGGAATTTAGCCGTTTCCGTCAACGGCGAACGCGCCGGCCTCTTCGGAGAATTTTCAGGCTCGGAAATCCAAAGAAAGACCATCGCCAACCTCGATCTGATCGACACAGTGGTCTACGCCGGCACAGCGGACTATGCCGGCACGCTGGCAGGCGTTTTGAGCTATACCGATGTCAGCCAATGCAAGATCTACGCAGCCGATCCGGGGGTCCCCACCAACGGACGCCTGGCCGCATCAGCGGCCGACGGCGCTGGAGGCATGGCAGGGGCCAGCAGCTTCAATACCTTCCGATACAGCCTGGCTTCCCTGCAAGCCATCGATGTGACCCTTAAAGGCTCCGCGGGAACATCGGCCGCCGGGGGCTTTGCCGGGATCAGTAATTCCGATTTATTTGAGTACTGCTACGCCAACACCACGGCCATCACGGCGGACACCTCGGGAAGCTACGCTTACAGCGGCGGCTTTGCCGGCCGGTCTGCCAGTACGTTCCGCTATTCCTATTCCTTGGGCGGCATAGCGCAGAACGGCGGCACGGCAGCCGCGGGATTCTCCGTTTCCTTCGGAAGCACTTTCACCGGCTGCTATTCCGCTGCGCTGTTCGAAGGGACTTCCGGACTTTCTCAGAACAGCTACGGATTCAGCAACGGGACGGCCTCCAATTGCCGCTATTTTTCCGGCGCCGAGCCTACAGACGCAACAACCATTGCGGGGATCTTGCCGGCAACGCTGCTGGAAATGCAGGCCGCGTATACAGGGATCCACTGGCGGACGCCTGCTGCGTCCACAAGTCATCCCTACGATCCGGCGCTGTCGGGGGATCCCTATCCGGTTTCGCTGGTGCCTACCCTCCACCACTATGGCAACTGGCCGCCGGAGGACGAAGGCGGCACGCTGGGCGGCGTGGATATGGCTTATTACGAGGTTTATTTTGATACGGCAGCCTCCGCTTACTCTCTCGGCTTTTTCAACGGCCGCCTGAGCCTGAACACGCTGTCGGAGCCTTCATCAACCCTTCAGATTGTTCAGGATGGCTATGCCGTGCTTTTCATGAAGGATGCTGCCGCATCCACAGCAAGCGGTGTATCTTACAGCAACCTCACCTCGGATGCCTACGTTCGCCTCAGCTGGATCCAAAACGGCACCTCCGACGCCAGCACGGACCGGAACTTTTTGAAAACACCTCAGGATTTCCGCTATAATGGGTCAGCCATCACCATTACACATCAGGGGGCAGCCATCGGCAGCGCCAGCACCTTGACACTGTCCTCCGGGCAATATTATTATCGATTCCTCTCCCGGAATGAAGTCGTAGAAGGAGATCTGGCCCGCGAGGCATTTTACCAGGCGCTCCAAGTCGACATTTATCCGGATACCACTGAGCTGCTGGGCAGCGCGATCCTCTATTACAATCCGCATTTCGGGAAATCTCCCATCGCCCATGACTATGCGCCCGCCACCGCGGGAATGGCAGCGCTGTCGGTCCGGAGCTTCCGGCATTATGTGACGCTCTCCCAGCCGGAAATGTCGGCCTACTGGAGCGGAGGATACACATATCACCTGGAAAGCAATCTTGATTTTTCGGCAAACTCTTACACGACCACTTATTTTGACCAGCCGATGATCCGCCGCGACGGACCGCAGAACATCGGAAACCAAACGACGGCATTTCGGGGGGTCTTTGAAGGGAACAACCATACCGTCAATCAGATCACGCTTCAGCCGCCGGCGGACACCGGCTATTACGGCATGTTCGGCAGAACTGCCGATGCGGTGGTTCGCAATCTAACCGTGAATAATGTCAGCATCAATCAATGGGGCACCCAGGGCATCAACCATGTGGGTGCTCTCATCGGAGAAGGACTCCGCACGGATATCATCAATCTGTCCCTGAACAACGTGACCTTGAGGGGTAAATACATGGTGGGCGGCGCCGCAGGAAGACTGGACGGCGGGACGGTAGCCGGCCTTACGGTCAGCGGAAACGTTTCCATCAATGCGTCCCGGCTGGCCGGCGGCGTCTTCGGACAAGTCTCCAATGCCTCTGCCGTGACCATATCCAACGTGTCCCTGTCCGGTCTGAACCTGCAGCTGCCCTCCTGGAACGGCGAGGGCGGCGGCCTGTCTGCAGGGACGCCCCACGTGTCCGGTGCTTACGGCACCGGCGGGATCATCGGCGCCATCGCATCCTTTTCCGGCGCCGACAACGACATTTCGATCCAGAATGTGAATCTGGGAAGTTCCTCGATCCAGCAGAACGTGCTGACCGGCGCAACTGAAGCAAAGTATTATGCAGCCGGTCTTCTGGCGGGGAACTACTACGCGGCGGGAGGCCTCACCGATCTGACCATCGGTGATGTTGCCGTGACGGGAACCACCCTTTACGCTTATCCCACCGGCGGTGACAACGCCGGTGCAGCCTACGGCGGATACATCGGTAAGGTGTATGCAGGCGGCACGCTGACCCTGGGCAACGATTGCAGCATCGACGCCACCTGTGGCATCCAGCGAAACACGACGGATCCCGGCAACATTGTAGGTATGGGTGGCTATTTCGGCTGGATCTCCGGCTACGGCGCCGCCGCCCCGCTCCGGGTCGCCCTTCTCGAAGAAGCCGGCGCCCACACATTCTCAGCTCTTTACGGGAATTCCAGCGCCTGGTCCTACCTGCCCGGCACCCATATGGGGGGCATCGCCGGCGTCATCGGACTGGACACCAGCTTCGCATCGGTCGCCATCGACGGTATCAGTATCAACGGCTTCGGCGGCAATACAGGCGGCCTTGCAGGCCTTTTGCTCGCTGATCTGTCCGACATCACCATCGACAACGTGAATCTTGTCGTGGAAACCGCGACAGCCACCTCCAACACCGGCGGCTTTGCGGGGCTCATTGCCGACGCTTCCATCGACCACTGCGATGTGCGGCTGTCGGATCTCCTGAACAGCAGTTCGGATCCCCTGGATATCACCGACTGGGCTTACAGCCCGCCTTATTACATCCGGGCCATGGGCAGTGTCGGGGGCTTTGCCGGCAGGATCCAGGGGGCCTCGAGCTTCATCGATTCCTGTTTTTCCGCAACGGGCGTCACGACTCACGGGACGAGGACTGCCAACAACCTTGGGGGCTTTGCCGGCGTGCTGGACAGCGGTCGGATCACGAACAGCTACGCTTCAGGCTATGTGCGGATGCATGTGAACGATCAAAACAACAACCGTCAGGCTGCCACCGGCGGCTTCGTCGGAAGACTGATAAATACTGCAGGGGCTGCCGCCCGGCCTCTCATCAGCCAATGCTATTCCACCGGGCGGGTCAAGCACGGCTTGTCCTTTGCTAATGGCGGCTTCTGCGGCTGGCAGGAGGCGGGCATCCTGGATGCATGCTACACCACCGGTCCAGTCCTGGTGATCAGCAACCAACGAGCGACACACCGCAGAGGGTTGAGCAATCACGACAGCAGCTATCCCCCCGATGTCGGTTACCCCGATTCTTTATACTTCGCCAACCAGCCCAATTCGCCTGGCGGCGGGCGGAGCGCTTTCACCGGATCTCTGTACCGGGTCACGGCGGCCACAAATCTGGGACAGATCCGCACTCAAATGCTCAACAGCGGCTACTACGGAGGCTTTGCCACTACTGCGGCAGCCATGCCGTACTATGGCGCGCTGGGCGGCACATTCCCCTATTTGGGACTGACCGGCGTGGGCCGAAATGTGACCGGCACCATGCACTACGGCAACTGGGTCGCGCCTTAACGGTCCCGGGATATTCATTTCGGAGAACAGAATGAAACGAAACACTGCTTCAAAACTGCATCAAGAAAGAGGCGCCACCATCGTCATGGCGCTGGGTTATCTGTTGCTGTGCATCACCGTGGGCGGCATCATCATCTCCGCCGGATCGGCAGCCATCGGCCAGACCAGGAACCTTCGGAACGAAGAGCAGGCTTATATGACTGTTTTTTCGGCGGCAGAGCTGATCCGCAGCGAAATGGCGGGTACATTCTTCGTGGAAGAAGTTGTGACGATCGATCACGATCAGCCCTGTGATGTCTTTGAAACAAGCCCGCAAAGGAGTCTGACGCCGCCGGCCAATGCCCTGGCCGATAAGCTGGAGCCGCTTTACGACGATCCTTCAGCGGAGGAAGCCTTTGTGATCCAGGCAACAGATCTCGGGCTGGAGGACGTGACTGTACGCGTCAGCATGAACACCGATCACGTTCTTAAATTCGTTCTGACCAGGGGCGGCGAAATGCCTTACGCCTTGACGCTTACCATGGCGGGCGATACGGAAACGCAGCAGGAGACCGATCTGTCCGTGCACGAGTTCGAATCACCACCCGGTTCGGGTGAATATGCGCTTTGCACCCGGGAACTGGTGCGCGTCACAACGACTGTCACCTTCGGCGCCTCCGTTATTTCGAAGGGAGAAAACTGATATGACCGGCTGCTTTCATAAATTTGCATCGTCCCGGGGAGAAAGCCTTATGGAGACGCTGGTGGCGATCCTGATCGTCGCAGTCACTTCGACGATCCTCGTCATGTATATCCGCTCGGCCGGTGGTATCAACAGACAGGCTGCAGAGGCCTTTTCCCGGTATTCTTCGGCAACGACAGCCGCCGAGGCCCGGACGCAGGAAGGGACTTCCACGGTGCTCATGAACGGTGTCTCCATCAATGTCCGCTACAGCGGCGATCTCGGCGAAGAGACGATCCACGCATACTGGAGGGCTCCGTAATGAAGTGTTTCGATCGTAAAAAAAAGAAAAACCACGCGCAGGGCGGTTTTACCTTGATCGAGCTGCTGGCAGCTGTCGTCGTGATGCTGCTGATCACCGCAGCGCTCTCCGCCGGTATCCCGGCGACGCTGAACGCCTATCGAGAGATGACGGCAGTATCAGAGTCCGCGGTCCTGCTGTCCACATTGTCCCAAAGCCTGACGGACGAGCTTCGCTATGCCCGGGACATCAAGCTCCAAAGCAGCGACGGTCTGACGCTGGCGACTTACACCAGCGCGATTTACGGCGTGGGTGTGAAACCCACAGCTCACGAAGGGAAGATCGAAATGGTCTCTACCAGCGTGCCGCCCGGCGGCGGCGATCCTGTCTCAACGTACTACCCACTGGTGAACGATGCCGTCTACACAGGAGGTTTGTCTGCCTCGCTCAGCGACATCACCTATGACGGAGAAGTCTTTGCTTTTGAGATCACCGTATACCAGCCCGCCGGCACCACCGGCTTCGCTGAAGAAGATCAGGTGCTTTCTACGCTGGTGCTGTCCGTGCGCACGGTCAACGAGTAAGCGCTTTCGTTTATTCTTCGTCAAGCAGCGCGGTGATTTCCGTCTCCCCGATCACCCGGATGCCGTTTTTCAGAAACAAACCGGCGCAAACCCCGTCGCCCGCCACCATCCCGTCGGTAAAGGTGCCGTCATGGATCCATCCATGGCCGCAGGAGGGGCTCCGCTCCTTGAGCACGGCGATCCTGACGGATAAGCCCTTGGCGATATCAAGGGCCCGCCGGGCGCCTTCCTCGTATTCGTACGTCACATCCCGGCCTTCTTTGTTGATGACCCGCTTCCCGACGATTTCCGCCGGGGGCCTTGGCACCTCCAATCCGCCAAGGGTTTCCGGACAGATGGCGATGAGCTCATATTTTTCTACCAGAGCATCGATCATGGGATGCGTCTGGCGCTCTCCGTTGTAGCGTGCCGGAAGGCCCAACAGGCAGCTGCTGATCAGCAGTTTTGGTTTTCTCATGGATATTCTCCTGTCTTTCATATCTTACGCTTCCATTTTAACACAAATTCTTGACGGCGTCGGGGGCAAAGAATAAGATAGTGCGTGCGGGGCTCTTCCCGACGAGGAAAGGAGGTACGACATGGACGAAATGGAACTGATCATGCAAGAAATACTGGAGTACCTTCATTCCAAACGATTCATCAGCCTGCAGCATTATTTGGACACGCTGAATTCCGCAGACATCGCGGAAGCCATGGAGGAGCTCCTGGACGACGGAGCCATCAACCCCGAAGAGCTGCTGCTGATTTTCCGGATCCTCCCCAAGCAGCTGGCTGCCGATACCTTCGTCGATATGGAGACCGATCTCCAGGAATCCCTGATCGCCGCATTTTCCGACACAGAGCTGAAAGAGGTGCTGGCCGATGTGTTTCTGGACGACACGGTGGACATCATCGAGGAGATGCCGGCCAACGTCGTGAAGCGTATCCTGAAAAACGTGGATGCCGCCACCCGGAAGAACATCAATCAGATCCTGAACTATCCGGAGGATTCCGCCGGCAGCATCATGACCATCGAATATGTGGATCTGAAGCCGGACTTCACCGTCAAGGAATCCTTCGACCATATTCGCAAGACCGGCGTGGACAAAGAGACTATCTACATCTGCTATGTGGTGGATCACCGCAAGTTGGTGGGTCTGGTCACGGTCAAGGAATTGCTTTTGGCTGAGGAAAGCGACATGGTCGCCGATCTGATGGAGACCAATGTGATTTCCGTTCAGACCACCGACGACCAGGAAGAGGTCGCCCGGATGTTCTACAAGTACGAGTTTACCGCCCTGCCTGTGGTAGACGCGGAAAACCGGCTGGTGGGTATCATTACCGTCGACGACGCCCTGGAAGTCATGCAGGAAGAGGCCACAGAGGACATGGAAAGAATGGCGGCTATTCTGCCTTCAGACCGAGCCTACCTGAAAACCGGCGTCTGGGACACCTGGAAGCAGCGCATCCCCTGGCTGATGCTCATGATGGTATCAGCCACCTTCACCAGCATCATCATCACCCGTTTCGAAAGCGCTCTGGCCGCCCAGGTGGTCCTGACGGCATTCATTCCCATGCTCATGGGCACCGGCGGAAACTCCGGCAACCAGGCCTGCGTCACGATCATCCGCGGATTGTCTTTGGGAGACATTGAATTTGAGGATCTCGTCAAAGTCGTATGGAAAGAAGTGCGGGTGGCCGTCATGTGCGGCGTCACCCTTTCCGCCGTCAACTTCCTGAAGCTGATCTATTTCGACCGCGTGACCACAGAGGTCGCCGCTGTGGTGAGCATTACCCTGGTGGGTACTGTTCTGGTGGCCAAGCTTGTGGGCTGCAGCCTGCCCATGCTTGCAAGCCGTACCGGTCTGGACCCTGCGGTCATGGCCAGCCCTTTTATATCGACCATCGTGGATGCCATGTCCCTGCTCATTTATTTTTCCATCGCAACGACCCTGCTGGGTATATAGAACATTGAAGGATCGTCCGGATTGTCCGGGCGCTTCCGCAAAGGAGGTTCCCATGATACGTATTACCAGAGATTACGTGACCGGCGCCCATGCGTCCGAGGATGTGCCGGCCGCCTATTGCCAGAGCGGCGACACGGTCTGGTTTGAGACCCGCAACTGCTACGACGACCGGCTGGCTGCCGACGGCACGGAATTTGAGCCTGAGAACGCTATTGAGAATCCCGCCACAGGACCGCTTTTTATCCAAGGTGCCGCAAAAGGTGATATCCTGAAGATCGAGATTATGGACATCCGGCTCAAGGGAAAGGGATATATGCGCCAATCCGTGGAAGGCGGCGCTTTTTATCAGCGCATTACAGAACGGGTCGTCCGCGAATTTGATGTATCGGGAGACACCGTCCAATTCAACCACAAGCTCGCGTTCCCCATCAATACCATGATCGGCGTGATCGGCACGGCGCCGGAAGGCGAAGGCATTTCAACTGTAATTCCGGGGGATCACGGCGGCAACATGGATTGTACCCGCATCGTCAAGGGTTCTACCGTTTACTTGCCGGTGAATGTGGAAGGCGCGCTCCTTTCCATGGGCGATCTCCACGCGCTGATGGGAGACGGAGAGTCTATGATCTGCGGGCTGGAATCCGCAGGCGAGGTGACAGTCCGGGTTTCTATTATAAAGAACCATAAATTGCCCACACCTTGCGTGATCACCGCGCCGGGGCCCTGTCCGGCCAGGATCTGCACGATCCAAAGTGAAAACGACCTGATGTCCGCAGCAAAAAAAGCCGCAAACTGCATGCTGGACTACTTGATCGACAACACCGATCTGGGCGAATACGATGGAGGAAAGCTCCTCAGTTTAAAGGGCGACCTGATCATCAACCAGATCGTCAATCCCCTCAAGACAGTCAGGATGGAGCTGGACAAGAGTATTCTGGACGCCTACGGCGTGGAATTGCCTTAAAGAACAACTCCTGCGTGGACATCCATCATTTCCATATACCGCGCTGCGGCTTCCCTGTTTCTGAATTCACCCCGGACACTGTTCGGGGTTTTCTTTTTGAGTGCCGTAAAGCATTTCGTGTAATAGCTCTGGCTGTTGAAGCCCACTTCGTAAGCGATCTCTGCGATGCTTTTGTCCGTGCTGATCAGCAGCTCCACACTCTTGTTCACCCGGTACCAGCTCAGGTACCGAAACAAATTCTGTCCGGTATAAAACTTGAAGAAGCGACTGCATTCGCTGCGGCTCAACCCGACCACCCCCGAAAGGTCTTCCAGCGTCACCGAATCCCCATAATGGAGGCTGATGTATGAAAAAATCTTTTTCAGCCGCTCATTGGCAAGGGCGTCGCTGCTGCCGGAGGCCATGCCCTTTTCCTCTGCGCAAGACAACGTATGCTTCCACAGCAGGATCAGCCGGGACAAAATGTCCAGCTCATAGCCCTGCTCTCCCCTGTCGTAAATCGATTGCAGCTGCAAGACGCCGTCGAGCACCTTCCGGTCGCCGTCGTTGATTTTGCGCAGGGGCAAAGAACCGCTGGACTCATCGGCCAGCAGGGAGGAAATATAGGTCTTGTACAAATAGCTGTCCTTCCGGTCCGACAGAAGACTGGGATGGAAATACACAAAAAGATATTCAGAGTCCGGTGTCGTGGCTTCCGCCATGTGAATATTTTCAGTATTGATAAACAGGCCGTCCCCTTCCTCAACGTTATACTCATTCCCTGCCACCCGAAAACAGAAGGATCCCCGCAGCACTACGTTGTACTGGATCTCCTCGTGCCAGTGCCAGCTGACAAAATCGTAGGAGTCCGGAGAAAATCGGCTCGTGACGATACCGATGGGAAACCCCGGATGAATATGGATGGGAAGCTCTCTCTTTTCGGAGTCGATCCTCAGTTTCTTTTCGGGCATCAGATACCTCAATATATTTATAATATTACTGCAATTATCTCGTATATTATAGCATTCTCTCGCGATAAAGTTACAAGTATAAATCGTGGTTTTTTATTTTTGATACCCGGCGATCCCACGCCGAAACAGGAGGAGCCAGAGATGCGTAAAAATCTTGCGGAGCAAATGAAGGAATGGAGACATCGCATCCATCACGATCCGGAGCTTGCCTTCGAAGAAGTACATACCTCCGCTTTTGTGGCACAATTGCTCGAAGAAACGGGTTTGGATGTGCATCGGGGCATTGGCGGAACCGGTGTGGTCGCCACACTGAAAGCCGGAGACGGCCCTTTTGTGGTAGGTCTTCGCGCAGACATGGACGCCATCGCTATGACAGAAAAAACCGGACTGCCTTATGCGTCTGCCAATCCTGGTAAAATGCACGCCTGCGGACATGACGGTCACGTTGCCACACTGCTTGGCGCAGCCCGGCTGCTGTCTGAACGGAGGAATTTCAACGGGACCGTCAGATTTATTTTCCAGCCTGCTGAGGAGCCGGGAAAAGGCGCCCAGGCTATGATCGACGACGGACTTCTTGACAAATTTCCCATGGACGAGATCTACGGTCTTCACAATGCTTCGGAGATCCCCGAGGGGACCATCCACACCAGAGTCGGCGGCATTCTGGCCAGTGAAGACAATTTTACCATTCGCATCAAGGGTAAAGGCGCTCACGCATCCAGCCCACACCTGAGCATCGATCCGCTGGTGACGGCATCCCAGATCATACTGGCTCTCCAGACCGTCGTATCACGAAATGCCAGCCCGCTGGAGCAGGCGGTGGTCTCCTGCACTGAGCTGCACACTGACGGCGTCCACAACGCCATTCCTTCCAATGTGGAGATCCTTGGCGACACCCGGAGCTGCACGCCGGCCATCCAGAAGTTGATCGAAAGGCGGATGAAAAGTATTTGCGAAAGCATCTGCACCATGAACGGCGCCGGATGCGAGTGGCTCTATACCCATGAATTCGCGCCAACTGTCAACTGGGAAGAATGTGTCAAGGTGGCTGTTGAAGCGGCGGCCAGCGTAGTCGGAAAAGAAAATGTCAACAGCAGCTGCCAGCCTTGGATGGCCTCCGAGGATTTTGGCGCCTTTTTAAGGCACATCCCCGGCTGCTTTGTATTCCTGGGCAGTGGGAAAAGTCCTGTTGCCACGGATAATATCCCTCTGCACAATGCCTTGTATGATTATAACGACGATGTGCTGCTGACCGGCGCCTCGTTCTTTGCCGAACTGGTCCGGCTCCGTCTGCCGCAATAGGCTCAAACATTGAAGAGGTATAACATGATCGAACGAATCAAATCTGTCCATTATGAAAGAAAAGAAGCTCAACAATTCACCGTAGAGCAGTTCGGCGTGGCGAATGCAAAAAAAGTCAATGCGTTCCACCGTGGATTCCCCGGCTACACCGTAACGCCATTGCTCAGACTCGACGCCCTTGCTGAACAGCTTGGGGTGGCCCGGATCCATGTAAAGGACGAAAGCCGCCGTTTTGGCCTCAACGCTTTCAAGGGGCTGGGCGGAAGCTACTGCATCGGAAAATATATCGCAGACCGCCTCGGCAAGGATATCGGCGAACTGTCCTATGAAATGCTTTCCGCACCGGAAACCATAGACCGGCTGGGAACCTTGACCTTTGTAACTGCTACCGACGGCAACCACGGACGGGGCATCGCATGGACCGCCAACATCCTCGGACATAAGAGTGTCGTGTATATGCCCAAAGGCAGCGCCCGGGAAAGACTCGAGAACATCCGGGTATTGGGCGCTGATGCCTCCATCACGGAGTACAACTATGACGATGCCGTGCGATTCGCAAGCGCCGCTGCTAAAAAAAACGGCTGGATCTTTGTTCAGGACACAGCCTGGCCGGGATATGAAAGCATCCCCGGATGGATCATGGAGGGCTACACCACCATGGGGCATGAAATCATCGAGCAGCTTGACGGCGAAGCGCCGACACACATTTTCCTTCAAGCCGGCGTGGGCGCCATGGCGGGCGCTATGACGGGATTTTTTGCAGACTATTACAAGAATACCCAGCGGCCGCAGATCGTGATCGTCGAACCCGATCAGGCGGACTGCATCTATCGTACGGCGGCGGCCGGCGACGGAAAGATCCACGCCGTAGCCGGAGCGCTGGACACCATCATGGCAGGCCTGGCCTGCGGAGAGCCCTGTACCATTGGATGGAACATCCTGAGGGATCACGGCGATCACTTTTTTTCCGTCCCTGATGTCATCGCAGCGAAAGGCATGCGTATCCTGGGCTGCCCACTGCCCGGCGATCCCCAGGTGATCTCAGGAGAATCCGGCGCGGTCACAACTGGTCTTCTGGTCGAGCTGATGGAAAAGGACACATTGAAGCCACTAAGAGAGAAGCTTCAAATCAACAAAGATTCCAGGATCCTCTGCATATCTACCGAAGGAGACACGGATAAAGAAAACTACCGCCGGATCCTCCGGGACGGCTATTATCCATCCTGATGCAAACACAAAACAGCGCCCCCGAAGGGGCGCTGTTCAGACTGAAGACAAACCCAGTTGCATTACTGGGTTTGTCTTTGTGTTAAAGG
>CALLHZ010000049.1 GCA_938009115.1 uncultured Clostridia bacterium | reverse complement strand
TCACAAAATTACACTCTTATCACAGTCGGTCACGGCCGTTTGATTCCAAGCGAAACCACGATGACCGAAGAGCAGCTTCAGAAACGCACAAGCCAAAGCAGTGCTTTCTGGCTCACCCGGATTATGGATGGCATCTACCGTTTGAACTGTAAAAACAAGATAACCGCAGAGCATTGCGTAAGAAATTATCAAGTTTACTGTCCGCAATGCAAGCTCGCAATGGAGCCTGTATTCCCGGTAAACAAGTACGAAGCACCAGCCTACACCTGTAAAAAATGCAGTAAATAAAGGAGGATTATTACCATGTCAAACACAACCTACAAAACTGAATTCTGGGATATGATACGCAGAGGTCAAAATCTTGCCGGCCAGTATCGCGAGATGGCAGACACAACCACTGGAACATACTTGCTACCGGAAGGAGCTGGTAACCTTTATAACGAGACTCTCAAAAAAGAAAACCTCTTCCGTAGACTCGCTACCATAATACAAACACCTACCCTTGATAGTACCGTTCACGCTATTTCTGCTACTGCGATAGCAGACTGGATACCACAAGGCAGCACTATTCCAGAAGACAGTGATAACTTTAGCCAATACGATTTTGAAGCATACAAGCTGGCTTCTATTGCAAAACTCCATGTTCACTTCATTGAGGACAAACAATTCGATATAGAGAAGTATCTTGTTAGAGACTTTGCCCGCCGTTTCGGTAAAGCCGAGGAAAATGCCTTTCTCAACGGTGATGGAAATGGACGCCCAACTGGGATTCTTAACAGTACAAACGGAGCCGATGTCGGAGTGACGGCTTTATCTGCGACTACAGTTACTCTTGATGAAATAATGAAGTTGTTCCATTCCGTAAAGCCGGAATACCGCGAAAAGGCTGTATGGGTTATGTGCGACACCACAGCTCTGGCACTCCGTACACTCAAGAACAATGGAGAGGACTATCTCTGGTCTGAGAATTCGGCTAATCTGCTCGGCAGACCTGCGGTTATCTCAAACAATATGCCAACCATTGCCGCAGGAAATAAGCCGATTGCTTTCGGTGATTTTTCCTACTATTGGATAGTTGAGCGTATGCCGCTCACAGTAAGGCCATTGTTTGAAAAGTATGTATTATCACAGCTTAAAGCTTATCTCGGTTACGAGCGTCTCGATGGCAAGTTGATTCTCCCAGAAGCTATCAAGGTACTTCAGATGGCGGTGTAAAACGAGCAATCAAACGCCTTATTATGGTGAAAGTTTCCTGAGTTAAATAAAACCAAGCACTTTCACCATTCCTTTGGGGCTATTACCCTGTTTGATTCTGCGTTTTTTTATACGAAGCCCCACGCCGCTGTCCGATATGTTTTTACCCGAAGATTTGACCGCCCCCACCGAGCAGAAAGGAGATATGTAACTATGCCAGAATGCAAGACCACCCCTGTTCCTCATATCACAGAAACCATGATAGACGGAACTCTGTATAT
This sequence comes from uncultured Clostridia bacterium, assembly GCA_938009115.1. Lineage (GTDB taxonomy): Bacteria > Bacillota > Clostridia > Peptostreptococcales > Anaerovoracaceae > UBA10908. The sequence continues at coordinate 10,110 of CALLHZ010000049.1, read as the reverse complement.
CGTTGAAGCAAAGGTTAGCGAGAACGCAAAGGAAACAGCTTACGATAAGGTGAAACGACTGATTCTAAGCAATTTAAAGTTATCCGAACGTTCAAAGATTTCCTAATAATATAACTCGACTTACCCGCAGTAGTACGGTAATATAACATACCGCTTGGGGGTTGTCGGAAAGGAGGAAAAAATGAATAGACAACCCAACACTACTGCGATGAGTGAGAGCAAAATAACGGCGCTCTACTGTAGGCTCTCCCGTGACGATGAGTTGCAGGGAGACAGCAACAGTATCATCAATCAGAAAGCAATACTCAAGAAATATGCTGATGACAATGGTTTCCCAAATACACAGTTCTTTGTAGATGATGGTTACAGCGGTACGAACTTTGACCGCCCAGATTTTCAACAGATGGTTGCTGAGGTTGAAGCAGGCAATGTCAGTACCATAATCGTTAAGGACATGAGCCGTCTTGGAAGAGACTACTTGAAGGTAGGCTACTACACTGAGATAGCTTTTCCTGAAGCTGATGTTCGCTTCATTGCCATCACCAACGGTGTAGACAGTGCCAGCCAGCAGGATAGCGATTTTACCCCATTCCTCAATATCATCAACGAATGGTATGCAAAGGATACGAGCAAGAAAATCCGAGCCGTATTTAAGGCAAAAGGTCAATCAGGTAAACCTCTCTGCACCAATCCTCCCTATGGTTACATAAAAGACCCGGAGGATAAGACACACTGGATAGTGGATAAAGAGGCCGCTGCCATAGTTAAAGAAATATTCCACCTTTGCATGAGTGGTCTCGGACCCACCAAGATTGCTAACGAGTTGGAAAAACGGAAAATTGAAAACCCTGTTGCTTATGGTAAAAGAAAAGGCATCGCAGTTCCAACAAAGCAAGCCTACGATGACCCATATATATGGAGGGATTCCACAATTGCCCGGATGTTATCAAGGCAAGAATACCTTGGACATACAGTGAATTTCAAAACACGTCGTAAATCCTATAAGCAGAAAAAGAAGATAAAGAATGACCCCTCCGAATGGCAGATTTTCGAGAATACGCATGAAGCTATCATTGATGAGGAAACATTCAATATCGTGCAAAAAATCCGTGATGGCAGGCGCAGACTTTCTCCAATGGGCGAGATGGGCATTCTCTCCGGCATGATGTTCTGTGCGGATTGCGGAAACAAGCTATATCAAGTGCGCGGGCGTGGTTGGGAGCATGAAAAGGAATACTTCGTATGTGCGACTTACCGCAAGAAGAAAGGTGGCTGCAGTTCCCATCAGATTCGCAATGTAGTTGTAGAACAACTATTATTAAAGCATTTACAACAGGTAACCACCTTCGCAAGGGAGCATGAGGATGAATTCATTAGGCTCATGACAGACGCCTCAGAGCGAGATCTGGAGCGGAAACTTAGGGATAGCCGAAAGGAATATGAACAGGCAAAGGTTCGCATTACCACCCTCGACAACATCATCCAAAGGCTCTACGAGGATAATGTTGTAGGCAAAATTTCCGATGAGCGTTTTATGAAGTTGACCGCTACCTATGAAACCGAACAGGCACAACTACAAAACTGTGTTACAGAACTACAGCAATTCCTTGACAGCACAAAAGAGAAATCCCTTAATGCCGAACACTTCCTGACACTGGTACGGAAGTATACGGACATCAAGGAACTGGATGCAGAGATTATACGGCAGTTTATTGAGAAAATCATTGTCTACAAGGCAGAAAAGGTGGACGGTCACAGGCAACAGAATATTGAAGTGATTTTCAACTGTATTGGAGCAGTGGAAATTCCAAAACCTCAAGAAAAAACGGCATAGCCGATATTCAAACCGACTATGCCAATTTTTTTCAAGGGATTAAATCCCTTAGAAGCGCCGCCTTTGGTGGGCTTTTGTTTTTCCTCTGACTCAAACAATGTTTCCATAGACGCTGCCAGGCTTGTTCAACCCGGAAATTCGTTGAGATACCGCTGCGTATAAGGGCACCTTGCGAAACAAATACCGCAGATCCCTGCATCGGGCACACCGAAATTTTCTCCCGACAGCCGATTGGCCATATCTTCGCAATCCGACATGCGAAACATATCGTCGCGGTCCGACTCCGGCAGCCAGTGGTTGCCATAGATCGCACCGGCCGGACATGCCTGGCGGCAGATGTCGCAATAGCCGCACATGGATCGCAGCAGATGATCGGCGGTCTTCAAAGGCGCATCGGTCAGCACGGAAGAAATTCGAACCGCGCCGCCGAACTGAGGCGTGATAAGCAGGTTGTTTTTTCCGATCCATCCAAGAGCGCTGCGGACCGCAACAGTCTTGTGGGGAAGCCTGGTCCTGTTTTCCGGAAGGCTTACCACGCGGCTTCGGGTAAGAGCCTGCGCCTTGTATCCTTCTGCGATCAACACCTCCGCTGCTTCGGTGACCAGCGCGTCCAGTTTTCTGTTGATGTCGTGATACGCTTCGTAATACGCCGCAGTGGGGCCGTTTTGAATTTCCCGGACGATATGTCTGGGCAGCTTGACGGCGACGGAAATGCCTCTGGGCAACTCCGCTTCCGGAATGCCGGAAAGGTCCGCAAAGCCTGAAAGATCTGCGCCCGCCTCCTGGAGCAGCTCACTGATTTGTGTGGAAATATTTTTCATTCAGTCCTGCCATTTCTCATGATGCACGATCTCATCCAGGCTCTTTCGCGGCCGGGGCCCGGGCGTCTCATTCCCATAGCCGATCACCAGGATCCCCACGACATATTTATCCTGAGGCACAGCCAAAACACGCCGGATCTCTTCCTGGGTATACCAGGCGATCCAGCAGCTGGACAGCCCAAGCTCCTCTGCCTGAAGAACGATGTGCTCCGCCTGGATGGATACATCCCGGATGCATTGCTTCAGCTCAAACAGAGGACTCTGCTCGTCGACAGCCGGAGCGCCGTCAGGGATCCGGGCAAGCAGATCGGCCACACATGCAATAAATAAAGGCGCCTGTGTCATCCATTTCTGATCGTGACTCATCCGGGCGACCGCTTCCCGCATGGCCTCATCCCGTATGACGATGAAACGGCCTGACTGCGTATTGCTTCCTGTCGGCGCAAGCCTCGCCGCCTCCAGCAATAAGTCGAGCTTTTCGTCTTCCACAGGAATGTCCTTGTAACGCCGCACACTCCTGCGCTGTTCAATGGCTTTCCGTACTTCCATTGTGCTCCTCCTCCCATTCTTCTCTGAGCAATCCATAGTAGCATCGACCCTTGATACTGTCCACATGCCACTCATAGGCTCTGCGAACGCCTTCGGCCTTCATGCCGCACCGCTCCATCACTCCGGCAGATTTCGTATTGTCGAATATGCAGGTCCCGTCGATCCGGTAAACATCGTCCTGAAGGAACGCGTAACGGATCAGCGCGTTGAGGGCCTCACTTGTATATCCGTTCCCACGGTAGGCAGGATCGGTGAAATACCCGATCTCCACCCGTTTTCCGGCCGGGCTTTCCTCGGATACCGTATACCCGATCCCGCCGACATAGCCTCCTGCCCGGGTCTGGATCACCAGATAGACCTTGTCCCTGTTCGGTCTGGCAATGGCCAGGACTGCTTGACGAAGATTCTCTCTGGATTCCGCCAGCGAACGCGTAAATACATCCTGGATGTAATACATGACGGACGGGTCGGAAATCAATCTGTGATGGCGGTGCAAGTCAGTCCACTCATATTCCCGCAGAATCAGTCTCGGCGTTCCGATGCAAATTCTTTTCATCCATCCCTCCACATCTGCGGCAGCAGCCCTTATTCCGCCGTCGCCAAAAAGCGGCCGATCCCCGGCCAAAAGACGCCATCTGTTATGCGGGAAAGAAGGTCCAGACAAAGGTCTGTCCCTCCGGCGCCATTGCAGAACACGCATGCGCCGTCGCCTGTGTCAAGATCGATCACCGCAAAACTCCGGTAACCGCCATTGTCTCCCCAGTGCCACACCACAGAAGGATCTGCGGCAGGCATGCCAAGTCCCAGACCCCAGAACACATCAGCATCGGCTGTATTCTGGCGGCTTCGCATCTCCCGGAACAGTGTTTCCGTCAGATGCCCGCGGTGGTGAAGAAGCTCCAGCAGGAATTCCGCATAGTCCCGGGCACCCGAATACAACGACCAGGCCGCATTGGGCTCCGGCGCATTGCCGGCCAGATCCACATGGTCCCGCAGGGGAAACATGGCGCCCTTCTCATCAAATTTGCAGGTCATCCGCGCGCCCACGGAAGCATCCCATACGGCGGCGCTGTCCTTCATATTCAAGGGGATGAAAAATTCGTCCCGCAGGTGGTCCGTAAAAGCTTTTCCCGTCACTTTTTCCACGATCTTCTGAAGAAAATAATATCCCTCTCCCGAATAGCTGAATCGGCTGCCCGGATCGAACAAAAACGCCAGCGGCTTGTCCGCCCAGTTTGGGAGACCGGATCCATGGGAAAGGATATGCCGTATCGTCACCCGGTGGATCCTCTCGTCCTCGGTGATCCGGATATCAGGAGCCCGCAGCGCCACCGGCTCATCCAGCGAGAAAATGCCGCGGTCCACCATACGCAGGACCAAGGTGGCAAACAGCGTTTTGGTCAAAGATGCGGCTTCAAACATGGTTTCCGGCAGCATAGACGCGCCCGTCTCCGTATTCTTGACACCATATGCCGCGGGTTCATCTGCACGACCCTGATGGATGAGGCAGCAGGTCATGCCGGGTACACGATGCCGGGCCGACAGCAGCTCCATCATTTGAGGTTCGAGATCTCTTGCTGTAAGTCTCATTTTGTCTCTCTTTCTATCGTTCTTCGTACTCTACTTCGTCCCGGCGTCCGTTTGATATTCCAAGATCGTTGCCCAGCAATCCGCCGTGAACGATAGCGTAGCGGCCAAACTTCCTGCGTATGCTGTCCAGCGCCGTTTCCACCGCCCGATCCTGCTCCGTCGTTTGTCCGTTCAGCGAATCAAAGCTGAGCTGTTCATTGGCATCCTCGCCGGACAGTTGGATCGCCGTCACCGTCAGCAGTCGAATGGGATCCTCAAAATGCCAGTGCTTCTCCATCAATTCCATGGCGGCCCGTTGGATATCGCCGGCAAGATCCGTCGGACGCGGCAGCTGCAGTTGCCGGGTGATCACTCTGAATTCCGGATCCTTGATATCCAGCTTTACGCCGCTGCAACGCAGGTTTTGTGCCCGCAGCCGGCCGGCGACCCGGTCAGAAAGAGCGATGACAGCCGTGCGAACGTCCTCCCGCCCCAAAAGATTGCGTTTGAAGGTGATCCCGTTGCCCACGGACTTGTATTCCCGGCGGTCCTGATATCGCGCGACGGGGCTGTCATCCAGGCCGTTGGCGTAGATATAAAGCTGTGTGCCGTGTTTGCCCAGCGCGACGCTGAGGAATTCCGGATCCGACTGCGCCAGATCACCGATGGTGAGCACATTCATTTTGCGAAGCTTCTCCGCCGTAACAGCACCCACAAAAAACAGTTCTCTCACAGGCATAGGCCAAAGAATGTCTTTGTAGTTGCTTCGGTCGATCAAGGTCGTGGCGTCCGGCTTTTTGTATTCGCTGCCCATTTTGGCAAAGATCTTGTTAAAAGAAACACCGGCCGACAGCGTCAGTCCGGTCTCGTTGCGGACCACGCTCCGGATCTCGTCGGCCAGCCGGACGGCGCTTCTGCCGAAATGCCCCAGGCTTCCGGTAACATCAAGCCAGGATTCATCGATGCTGAAGGGCTCCACCATGTCGGTGTAGCGTAAATAGATTTTGTTGATCTCAGCGCAATATTCGTCGTACTTGTCATGATGCGGCGGAAGCAGGACCAGCTGCGGACACTTCTTTTTCGCCGACCAGATCGTTTCTGCGGTTTTGATGCCGTATTTTTTAGCCGCTTCGTTTTTCGCCAGAATGATGCCGTGCCGGTCTTTGGGATTTCCGCCGACCGCCACCGGCTGATCCTTCAGCTCGGGATGGGACAGCAGCTCTACCGAGGCAAAGAAGCTGTTCATGTCACAGTGAAGTATCCACCGGTCCATCGCTCTTCCTCCCGATCAGGAAAGGATGTCCGACAACTGTATGATCGCAGACGCATTGGAGGCTTTTGGCATTTTCAGCGCATCGTTGATGTCCACGGCGATGATCTCATCGCCCCGGATCCCCACTGCTTTACTGGTGCTTCCGTCCCGGAACAGCTCCACGGCGCGGTAGCCCGTACGACTGGCAAGAAGGCGGTCTCTGGCCGTCGGCCCGCCGCCCCGTTGTATATAGCCAAGGATAACCACCTTGGTCTCCAGTCCTGTCCGCTCTTCCAAAACAGTCCGAAGCTCTTCGGAGGACATGTTCACGCCTTCCGCTTTGATGATGATGCTGTGGAGCTTGCCACGATTTTTTCCCGTCAGCAATTTTTTGCAGATACCGGCAACGTCCAGAGCCTCCTCGGGGACCAGTATGGTCTCGGCGCCGCCGGCCAGACCGGCGTACAAAGCGATATCGCCGCAATGGCGCCCCATGACCTCAATGATCGTAGTCCTGCCATGGGAAGAGGAAGTATCTCTGATGTTGCCGATAGCCATCAGCGCAGTGTTCACAGCCGTGTCAAATCCGATGGTGTAGTCTGTATAGGCCAGGTCATTGTCGATGGTTCCGGGGAGTCCCATGACCGTTATACCTGCCTGGCTCAGCTCGGCTCCGCCCCGCAGCGACCCGTCGCCGCCGATCACGGCCAGCCCTTCAATGCCGAAGGTTTCCAGCACGCTCAGCGCCCGGGCAAAGCCTTCCTTCGTCAGAAAACGTTCGCTTCGGGCCGTCCGCAGGATCGTGCCACCCCGATGGATGATATCGGCGACAGAGGAAACATCCATTTCCTCGATCTCTCCGTCGATGAGGCCCTCATAGCCTCTGCGGATGCCGTAGACCTCCATCCCATTATAGATCGCGCCCCGGACGATAGCCCGGATGCAGGCATTCATGCCGGGAGAGTCGCCTCCGCTTGTCATGACTCCTATTCTTCTCATTGCTGTTTCCTTTCCTGTTCAAGACCGAATGCAATCTCCTCCGAACACTTCCCGGACTCTTTCAAAGAACGCCTGAGTCGGTTCGATCCAAAGGTCGTAATCCAGCTGATACTTCTTCCCTGTGCAAGCTACCAATACAGCCACCGGCATATCGCCGCGAAACTCCCGGGCGATCTCCCGAAATGTCAACAGTCCCTCGTGCTCCTGAAAGGTTTCAGGAATGACAAGCTTGAGCATCGGGGTCTTTTCCTCCGGCGCGGCAGCTTTCGGCTTTCCGTTCTTTCGCCTGGCCTTGGCTTCTTCTTTGGCCGCTTCATACTCGGACAGGAGCCAGACCTTATCCGCCAGAAGCTTGGCAGCCCCTTCCGCTTTCGTGTCCAGCTTGCCCCGGATGACCAGGATCTTGTCCTCCTGAAGGTTATCGCCGGCCTGCTCGAAGGCTTTGGGGAACACGACGGTCTCTACTGTGCCGCGCAGGTCTTCCAGGGTAATGAACGCCATCATCTGCCCTTTTTTAGTGATCAGCGTCTTCTTTTCTGTCACGATGCCGGCCATAGTCACAGTCATGCCGTCCTTGATGCTTTCGTCTTCTTCCGCGTCGGCCAGCCGCCCCGCATCCATGTTCACGATCCGCTCCAGCTGATCTGCCACATCGGACAGCGGATGATCCGAAATGTATACGCCCAGCATGTCTTTTTCCATGAAAATCAAATCTTCCCGGCGGTAATCGTTGGCCGGAGGCAGGCTTCTTGCCACTGCAAGCCCCCCATGCCGTACCGGCGCATCCGCGCCGAACAGAGACAACTGACCGTCAAGATTGTTCTTGCTGCTGGCCTGAGCGCTCTCGATCAAGCCTTCGAATACGCCCAGCTTCTGCGCCCTGTTTCCGGGGAAACAATCCGTTGCGCCGGCGCGGATCAGGCTCTCCACAGCCTTTTTGTTCAAATGATGCACATCGATCTGCTCGATGAATTCAAAAATATCTGCGGGCTCATGAGATTCGCGGCCCCTCAGTATTGCATCAATGATCCCCTCTCCCACGTTTTTGACGCCCAGAAGGCCGAAACGGATCTTGCCGTCTTCCACGGAAAACTGCTTTTTGCTGCGCAGCACATCGGGCGGAAGCACTTCGATCCCCATTTCCCGGGCATTGCGGATATACGCGGCTACGGACGGTGCTTCGCCCACCATGCTGCTCATGAGCGCGGCCAGGAATTCCACAGGGTAATAAACTTTCAGGTACGCCGTTTGATAAGCGATCACGGCGTATGCGGCAGCGTGGGACTTGTTGAACGCATATTCCGCAAAACTGGTCATCTGGTTGAAGATCTCATTGGCGATCTCAGGGCGTATGCCATTTCGCACACAGCCTGCAACATCGACGGTTCCGTCCGCATCCAGCTTGCCGTGAACGAAATATTCCCGCTCCTGGGCCATGACGCTGGCCTTCTTTTTGCTCATTGCCCGGCGGACCAGATCGCTGCGCCCGTAAGAGTATCCGGCCAGATCCCGGACGATCTGCATGACCTGCTCCTGATAGACCATGCACCCGTACGTCACAGAAAGGATCGGTTCCAGCTCCGGCGTCAAATAAGACACCTGATCGGGATGCGTCTTGTTTTCGATATATTTGGGGATCGAATCCATGGGACCCGGGCGATACAGGCTGATACCGGCGATGATATCTTCCAGGCAGTCCGGGCGGAGGTTTTTCATGAACTGCGTCATGCCTCCGCTTTCCAGCTGAAAAACGCCTACCGTATTTCCACTGGCGATCAGCTGGAATACTTTGGGGTCGTCATAGGTCATTCGGGAAAAATCCACCTCTTCGCCCCGGCCCTCCCGGACCATGGCCAGCGTATTCCGGATCACCGTCAGGTTTCGCAATCCCAAAAAATCCATCTTCAGAAGACCCAGCTTCTCGATGGTCGTCATCGTGAATTGTGTTGCCAGGCCTTTGTCAGACTGGATCAACGGCACATACTCATCGATGGGCCGCCTAGAGATCACAACGCCTGCAGCATGGGTAGAGGAGTTCCGGGGCATGCCCTCCAGCGCTCTTGCCGCATCCACCACCTGGCTTACCACGGGATCTTCCTGATAAGCCTTTTTCAACTCAGGGCTTACCTTCAGAGCTTTTTCCAGCGTCATACCCAAGGTTCGGGGGATCATGTTGGAAATCTCTCCGGCCTTGGAAAAAGGAATATCCATCACTCTGGCTACATCCCTGACGCAGGCTTTGGGTTTGAGCGAAGTGAATGTTGCGATCTGGGCCACGTGATCGGCGCCATATTTCCCGATGACGTAATCGATCACTTCCTGACGCCGCTCCACGCAGAAATCCACGTCGATATCGGGCATGCTGATGCGCTCCGGATTCAGGAACCGCTCAAAGATAAGGCCGAAGCGGATCGGGTCGATATCGGTGATCTCCAACGCATAGGCCACGATGCTGCCTGCGGCGCTCCCTCTGCCGGGGCCCACCATGATGCCGTTTCTTTTTGCATAGTTGATAAAATCCCATACGATCAGGAAGTAGCCCACATAACCCATGCTGCGGATGGTGTCCAGCTCATATTCCATGCGCTGCTGCAACTCCGGCGCCGGCGTGCCGTATCGCTTGACCAAACCGGCCTGGCAGAGCTCCCGAAGATAACCCTCTTCGGTTTTTCCTTCGGGGACCTGAAAATCAGGAATGTGCAATTCATTGAAGTTGAACTGAAAGTTGCATTTATCGGCGATCACCTGGCTGTTGTCCACCGCTTCGGGCACCGAAGCGAACAGGTTGCACATTTCCTTTTCAGATTTCAGGTAGAATTCATCGTTTGGGAAACGCATCCTGTCGCTGTCGCTGAGCGTTTTGCCGGTCTGTATGCACAGCAGGATGTCGTGGGGTCTTGCATCCTCTCTGTCCACATAATGCACATCGTTGGTGGCCACCAGCGGGATACCCGTTTCCTTGGACAGGCGGAGCATATCCGCAAAAATTTGCTGTTCCTCCGGCAAGCCCTGATCCTGCAGCTCCAGATAAAAATTACCTTCACCGTAGATATCCAGCAACGCAAGAGCCTCCTGCCTGGCCCCTT
>CALLHZ010000048.1 GCA_938009115.1 uncultured Clostridia bacterium | reverse complement strand
TCTCTGCTCTTTCTCAGAGCGGCTCCGCTTTTGAGCGGAACGTTTTTATTATAGGGGTCAGGTACCTGGTTGTCAACCGTTTTCTTTCAAATATTTTTACGATTTTTTCAGCCCGGGCTTTCCGCCCTTCCGGCATTGATATCTTCCAATATATGTGCTAAAATGCAGTATACCACGAAAGGAGGTCAGGTTCCCATAAAGGGATTGCAATGAAGCGCCAGCGCTTGCCCCAACAGGCAAGACGACGAGGACGGGGGAGTATCGAAGTATTCGGCGGATGCCTCCGGGGTTCAATCAGGAATCCTTACACGGCTAACAAATCTCCGGGGTGACCCGGTGGACAAAAGGCCGGCTGCAGGAAATTGATATCGCAGTCATTTCACAGTAGCATGGGATTCTTTTTGTATGCAAAAAAAATCTGTGCTGCATATATATTATAAAGGAGACAAAAACTATGTGCGGAGTAATGGGTTATATCGGAGACGAAAACGCTCAGGATATTATTATCGAAGGATTGAGAAAGCTCGAATACAGAGGATATGATTCCGCCGGGATCGTTACGGTCCAGGATGGAAAGCTGGTGGTCCACAAAAAAGAAGGGCGCCTGACCAATCTGGAAAAGGAGCTTGCAAAATACAATGTAGTGAGCCACATCGGCATCGGCCACACCCGCTGGGCCACCCACGGCGCGCCCTCCGACGTCAACGCGCACCCTCACACCTCCATGAGCGGCGACGTGGCGCTGATCCACAACGGGATCATCGAAAACTACCTTGAGCTAAAGGAGTGGCTTCAGCGTGAGCACGGAAGCGTATTTCAGTCCCAGACGGATACGGAAGTCGTGGCTCATCTGATCAGCGTACTGTATAATGGCGATCTTCTGGACACCTGTTTCCGGGCCGTGGAAAAAATGCGCGGCGCCTACGCCCTGGGCATTCTCCATGAGAAGGAGCCCGACAAGCTGATCGCCATCCGCAAGGACAGTCCCCTTGTGGTGGGGCTTGGGAAAGGATGCAATTTTATCGCTTCCGACATCCCCGCCCTCCTGAAGCATACAAAAGACGTGCTGCTTATTGAAAACAACGAGATCGTCGTCATCACCAAGGAAGCCGTTACGATCTATGATTCAGATCGCAAGCCGGTGGAGCGGGCGCCCTACCATGTCACCTGGGATGCCGCCACGGCGGAAAAAGAAGGCTACGACCACTTCATGATCAAAGAGATCCACGAACAGCCTAAGGGACTCCGGGACACGCTGACAGCGCGGCTGGATCAGGCCGGGAATATCAAGCTGGACGGCATCAGCCTTACAAAGGAAGATCTGGAGCAGCTGGACCGCATTTATATCGTGGCCTGCGGCACCGCCTATCACGCGGGCCTGGTGGGCAAATATGCCATCGAGCGGCTGGCCAAGATCCCCGTGGAGGTGGACATCGCTTCGGAATTCCGCTATCGGGATCCCTTCGTAACAGACCGGACCCTTTTCATCGCCGTCACACAGTCGGGCGAGACTCTGGATACGCTGGCAGCGCTGCGGGAAGCCAAGAAGAGAGGCGCCCGGGTCCTGTCCGTGGTCAATGTGGTGGGCAGCTCGGTGGCCAGGGAATCCGACGATGTATTCTACACCTGGGCGGGCCCCGAGATCGCAGTGGCCTCCACCAAGGCTTACACGACCCAGCTGATGTGTCTTTATCTGCTGGCCATCCACATGGGCCGCACCCTTGGAACGATCTCCGATGCGGATTACGGGCTGTACATCAAAGAACTCTCGGCCATGCCCGACCGGGCCGCAGAGATCCTGAGCAGGGAAAAGGACGTAAAAGCCATTGCGGAGGGGCTTTATCAAAGCAGAGATATCTTCTTCATCGGAAGAAGCCTGGACAGCACTGTGGCCTACGAAGGCTCCCTCAAGCTTAAGGAAATCTCTTACATCAACTCCATCGCCATCGCCGCCGGCGAGCTGAAGCACGGAACCATCGCGCTGATCGAAGCCGGCATCCCCGTGATCGCGCTGGCTAATCAGGATGCGCTTTTTGAAAAAATGCTTTCCAATATCCAGGAGGTCAAAGCCAGAGGCGCGCGAGTGATCGGCATGGCAAAGGATCACAACAAGGCCATCGGGCAGACAGCAGACCAGATGATGTGGATCCCGGACTGCAGCGATCTTTTTACGCCGCTCCTCTCGGTGATCCCGCTTCAGATCCTGGCCTATTACGTAGCCAAACGCAAAGGATATGACATCGACAAACCCAGGAATCTGGCCAAGAGCGTTACAGTGGAATAACCAAATGGATGCGATCAAAAACAGGCTGCCGAAAGGCAGCCTGTTTTGATGCGGGAGCACCTCAGTCGAAGAGTTCCTGCGCATATCGCACAGTGTCCATTGCCGTTTTTGCCCAATGATCTGCGCCGATCGCTGCCGCATACTCTTCCGTGAGAACAGCGCCGCCCACAAGGATCCTGCAGCCCGGCAGTTTTTCCCGAAGGAGAGCGATCGTTTCCTTCATAGACGGAAGCGTCGTGGTCATCAAAGCGCTCAATCCCACCAGACCGGCTCCTTCTGCTGCCGCAGCCTGAACCACCGTTTCCGAAGGAACATCCTTGCCAAGATCGATGACCCTGTATCCGTAATTTTCCAACAGCGTCCTCGCAATATTCTTTCCGATATCATGAATGTCATTATGTACGGTGGCAAGAACTACCGCCGGTCCTTGCTCCACTGAAGCGGGCATTCTTTTTTTGATTTCATCAAAGGCGCCTTTGGCGGCCTGGGCGCACAGGATCAGTTGAGGCAGAAAAATATCGCCGCTGTCAAACTCCCGTCCCGCCTGATCCAGGGCAGGGAGAATCTGCCTGTCGATCAGCTCCATAGGTTTAAAATATTCCAGTCCTTTCTTTGCAGCCAGAACAGCAGCCTCGCAAAGACCTTCTCCGATGGCTTCCCGAAGGCTGAGATCTGCTCTGTCCTTTCGGGCCTTTGGTGAAAATGACTGCCCGGACGACCCGAAGAAATCCTCTGTTGCCTGACGTATATAGTCTCTGCAATGGGGATCCAGACCCGCCAGCGCGCGGTAATCCGCAATCGCCTGCCGGATCCGGGGAGCACAGGGATTGGCAATGACGGCCTCCGTCCCCGATGCCAAAGCCATTGTGAGGAACGCAGCAGTAATGCGATCCCGCTCCGGCAGTCCATGGGATACATTGGACACGCCCAGAAGACAGGCGCAGCCAAGCCGCTCCCGGATCAGTCTGACAGACTCCAAAGAGACCGATGCAGCCTCCGCTCTGCTGGCCACTGTCATCACCAGGGGATCAAAGACCAGGTCTCTTGATGGAATGCCCCAGTCGGCGGCTCTTTGGAGGATCTTTTCGGCGATCAACAGGCGGCCCTCCGCCGTTTCCGGGATACCGCCCTCGTCCAGCGTCAGGCAAACAGCCACACCGCCATACTTCCGAATGAGCGGGAAAACCGTATCCATGCTCCGCTCGCTCCCGTTGACGGAGTTTACCATGGCTTTTCCGTTGAAGACCCGCAGCGCCCGTTCCATGGCACTGCTGTCCGCGGTGTCCAGCTGCAGCGGCAGGTCGCAGGATTGCTGGATCCGCTCTACGCATCGTGCAAGCAGAGCTGGTTCGTCAGCGCCGGGAATGCCGGTGTTCACATCCAGCGCCTGAGCCCCGCAATCTTTTTGCATCAACGCTTCGTTGACCGCATACTCCACATCGCCGCTCAGCAGGGCTTCCCGGAACTCCTTTCGTCCCGTAGGGTTGATGCGCTCTCCGATCAAAACCGGTTCCCCTCCGAAAGTCACGACTTTGGATCCGGAGCAGACCGCTGCGGGCAGTGAAGGCATCGGGCGTAAACGGGGGTCGGGCGCTACGCGCCGGACTTCCTGCACCATTGCTTTGATATGTGCCGGCGTCGTGCCGCAGCAACCGCCGACGACGGCAGCGCCACGAAGGACCGCCTGACCCATAAAGCGGGCAAACCCTTCCGGTCCCACATCGTAGACCGGCGTTGCATCCCCGGGATGAGGCAGGCCGGCATTGGGCTTGATGATCAAAGGCAATCCCGAAGATGCGGTGAATCGAGGCAGCAATGTCAGCATCTGCTCCGGGCCCAGTGAACAGTTTGCCCCCAGCGCATTCACACCGAGCCCTTGCAAAAGAACAGCCATGACTTCGGGTGTCGCGCCGCTTTGAGTCCTTTCGTTCAGTTGGTATGCGTTGCTGGCGAAAATGGGGAGATCGCTGTTTTCCTTCGCCGCCAGCACGGCGGCTTTTGTTTCCCAGCTGCAGCCCATGGTTTCGATAAAAATAAAATCCGCGCCGGCCTGATCGCCGGCCTGAACGATTTCAGAAAACAGTTGAACCGCGCGCTCAAAGGAAATATCGCCCAAAGGGGCCATCAAACGACCCAGGGGTCCGATGTCCAATGCGACGAAGCGATCTTTCTGCCCTCCTTGGGCAAGCTCTTGAGCCTCACGGGCGCAAAGGACCGCGGCCTTTACGATCTCAGCCACGGAAAGATTCCCGCCCTTTCCGTCAAATTTCAGCCCGCTGGCTCCAAAAGTATTGGTCACGACAGCGTGACTGCCCGCTTCATAATAGGCTTTGTGCAGGTTGACGATCTCTGCAGGATGTGTGAGATTCCATATTTCAGGCAGTTCTCCGGGACGAAGGCCGCTGCGCTGGAGCATAGAGCCGGTTCCGCCGTCCAGAAAGAAAGTTCCCCGGCTGATGTATTCGTCAATTTTCATGGGCGCCTCCTCTCCGGCAGCGAAGGATCTCCGAAAGATTTTCACAAAGCTTCGCAGCAACGGACGCATTGTTCATGGAGTAGACGTGGACTGCCGTTACGCCGTTGGCCAGCAGATCGACGATCTGCTCCGTGGCATAGGCGATCCCGGCCTGCTTCATCGCTGCGGCATCCTCTCCAAAACGATCCACGATATAACGGAACCTCTGAGGAAGCGTCGTGCCGGACAATGCCGTGATCCGGCGGATCTGCGCGGCGTTGATCACCGGCATGATACCCGGGATGACAGGAATATGAACACCAGCCGCTCTGAGCTTGCAAAGGAAGTTATAGTAGACATGATTGTCAAAAAACATTTGTGTGGTCAAAAACGCGCAGCCCGCCTCTTGTTTTTCTTTCAAATGCCGGATATCCTCGTCCTGATTCTTTGACTCCGTATGCATTTCCGGATAACAAGCCCCGCCGACACAAAAGTCGCCGTACTCCCGGATCGTTTTTATAAGCTCGCTGGCATAACGGTATCCCCTTTGAGGAGTCTCCCTTGGGGAATCGGCGGCGTCGCCGCGCAAAGCCAGGACATTTTCGATCCCGGCACGCTTCATCAGTTCGAGCTGATGGATGACGCCGGCCCGGGAGGCGTTGATGCAGCTCAGGTGGGCCAACGCAGTAATATGATGCTGCTCTTGTATCTTTGCTGCGATCGAGACGGTATAGTCGCTTGTCCCGCCGCCGGCGCCGTAAGTGATGCTCATAAAGCTGGGCGCCAGGCGGGCGATCTCTCCGGCTGCTGCACAGATCGTTTCATAGGAATCATTGTTTTTCGGAGGAAAAACCTCAAAAGACAAGGACGCATTGCTCGATTGTATCAATTCAGTAATTTTCACAGATCTGCTCCTTTCCGTAGACGCTGTATTCCCGGCCTTCCGGAAATAAAAAATCCGGAAGCGTTGAACTCCCGGACACGGAACGATGATCTGCGTCTGCTGCCTTATGCTTGTCGAAGGACCGAAGGCAATGCAAAAACCCCGCACAAATCGTGTGTCCGGGAGCAGAGCATTCGACGGCTGCAGCTATACAGTATGGCTTTCAGGAATAATCGGTTCATTGGCTTTCTTCTTTTCAAGGGTATTAGCTTGCTGATGGTTTCCTGTGATTATGCCTAATCACAATCCATTTGTCAAGCGGCAACCGTTACAAAAGGATGTTGATGATCTGAGACGCCAGAACAACACAGATCAGCGCCACCGGATAGGTGGCGGCATAGGCCGCGGCAATGAGATCGGTTCCGGCAACAGCGATCAGACTGCCAAGGGCAGGCGTGCTCGTCATGCCGCCGCAGATCGTCCCCAAAGCTGTAAACGGCAGCAGCCGAAAAAGCTTCACAGCGACAAAGTACCCGGCGATCATGGGGAGAAGGGTCATGGCCATACCTACAAAAAACAGATTGACGCCGTAGGTTTGAAGCACTTCCACAAAGCCGTTCCCGGCAGTGCAGCCGGCGCCGGCCAGGAAGAGGATCATGCCGAACTCCCGCAACGTAGTCAGTGTGGTTTTGGGGACCTCCAGGGTACACCTCCCGATCCGGCCGAAATGACCGGCGACGAGACCGGCAAGAAGGGGTCCGCCGGACAACCCCAGACTGAAAGACGTGCCTCCGGGTAAAGGAATATTCACGTTGCCAAGCAGGACGCCAAGGAACACCGCCAGGGAAAAGGTTGCCAGCCCAAAGGGATCGATGCGCAGGATCCTGCTTTCGTCAGCCTGACCGGGCCGGGCGCTGCGCTGGGAGGCCTGAAGAAGATCCAGCTCCGGTCCGATGCTGCTGCGAACCAGCCGGGGAACCAGCTGCACAAAGAGAACAACGCCCAAAACACCGAAAGGATAAGCGACGCCGTAGCCTACGGAAGCGATGGCATCGCCGCCGGCTTCCAAGGCCGCCGCCAGCCCCGGCGTGCTCGTGAGCGCGCCGCACATGAGACCCGTGGCCAGGGCGGCGGGAAGATCCAGCAGCAGTATGGATGCCGCGCAAACCAGGGCGCCGGTCAGAATGATCAGAAAGCCGATGCCGATATAGGCAAAGGCTTTCTTTTTGAAATTTCTGAAGAATACAGGGCCTGCAATGTATCCGACTGCCGTCACAAAACAAATCAGGCCCAGATTCTGTATATCCTTTGAAAGGGTATATCCCCAGTGGCCGAATACCAAAGCGACCAGTATGATCCCCGAAGAGCCCAGATTCACACCCTTTATGGTGATGCGTCCCAGCAGGTAGCCCAAAGCCATGATCAGGAACAGAACCGCTATCGTATTCATTGCCTTTTGTTACTCCTTAAGCAGGGCCAGCGCGTCTTCGACGATCTCTCTGCGCCGCGCAAGCTCTTTTTCTTCTGTCAGCTCAGGATTTCCCGTAGGATAGGGGATCGCCTGAGCGCCTGAAATCCTGGCGGCACCGACCGTAGTGGAGATCGGTGTGACGGTACATACGTGAGCCGCCGGGATGCCTGCCTTTTCGAACTGTTTAACGATCGTTGCACCGCAACGAGTACAGGTTCCTCAGGTCGAGGTCATGATCACCGCATCCACGCCGTCGGCTTTCAGCTGGCGAACCATCTCCTCTCCCATGCGGGTGGCGTCGGCCACCGAAGTGGAGTTGCCTGTCGTGCTGCAAAGGTAAGGATAGATTTCGCCGATGATGCCCTCTTTTTCCAACTCCTTCATGGTGTTGTAAGGGGCGACCCGGTTGGGATCGTCGTTGGCGTACACGGGATCGTATCCGGCATGAACAGACTCCCATTTGCCCGGATCCAGGCGTGTCATGCCGCTCAGATCATACCTGCCCCACACTTTCGCAGTTGCGGCGGGGATGTGGTCGGGATTTCCCTTCGGCACGATGCCGCCGGAGGTGAGAAGGGCAACTTTTGCCTTCCGCAGATCCTTGACGGGCGTCGCAGGCTGGACCTTGTCATACATGGAGATCTCCAGCTCCGTTTCAAAAGGCTCCCCTTTGATTTTAGCCATGAGCATGTCCACTGCGCGGACAGCTCCGTTCTTCTCTGCAAAAACATTGACGCGGCGGCCCTTGGGAAAGTAGCCTTCCTCTTTAGGCGGGCCGGCGGGTTCCCCGGCCAACAGTTTGTTGGCGAAATCCGCCATCCTTTTAGCGTCCTTGGTCATGGAGGCGGCGGATTTTCCGGCCTGCATGATATAAATGCTCTTCCGGTACATTTCCAGCGCCGGATTTTCT
The DNA here is from genome assembly GCA_938009115.1 of uncultured Clostridia bacterium. Lineage (GTDB taxonomy): Bacteria > Bacillota > Clostridia > Peptostreptococcales > Anaerovoracaceae > UBA10908. The sequence goes on along the minus strand of CALLHZ010000048.1, from coordinate 3,847 downwards.
TCGTACATGGCTGTCAGGCTCTGGATGCCGAGCTTTTCCTGTACAAACGTACAGGCGTCGGCGCAGGCGATGCCGAAGCGGCCGGCATTGAACGCCGGGCCTGCCAGCATCATGTCGGGCTGATATTTCTCCACCTGCTTGCGGATAAATTCCCGGCAAGTCTCCATGTTTTCCGCATAGTAGTTGTCGCCGCAAATGATCGTGGCCGCGATTGTCGCATCTTTGAGCTGCGCGGCGAAAGCATTGGCATTGCCCACAGGGCCTTCATGGACCTGAGGTTCTGTGTATGCCGCTTCCTCTCCGCCGATCTGGCCGAAGAACTGGTTGGTGTAAAACAATACTTTTTTCATCTTCTGAGTCCCTCTCTATACCGTAATCGCTGTAAGAAGCGTATTGCCCTGCAGATTGTGGCTTCCCATGATCCCGTGTATCTCCACCAGCAGCGTACCGTCGGGCTTGATGGAATCCACATTCCCTCCGGTGACGCGTTCGATGTCCTCCAGCTTGCCGATCACCCTGTCGACCTTCGGCAATAGGATCGTGGCGTTGCTGTTACCCGTCGTTACGATGGCGTTGGCCTCCTTTACCATATCGGGCAGGGATTCGGACATGCCGTCTGTCCCCGCGTCCTCGTTGGTAACAATGACCGTCTTGATGCCCTTCTCCTCGATATTCTTGCAGGCCATCATCAGATCAGTTGTGGGGTTGCCGAAGCCTTCCTGGGTGATGATCGCAGCTTCCACACCAAGAGATTCCACCAGTTCTGTTACCAGCATGGCGCCGCGGTATTTTTCCTTGAGCGTCACCATCATGGGATTGAGCACCAGTCCGACAAAATTCAGTTCTTTTCCGTGGCGGCGGAACAGCTCGTCGATCACGGCGTTGTTCAGATGATGGAAAGTCGTGGTCTTGGATCCCGGGGATACACAGTTGCCGCTCACCAAAGCGCCGTCCATGAATTCCAGGGGCGAGACCAGCGCAGGGATCAGCTTTTTCGCATCGCGTCCGTAAAAATAAGTGTCGTGAAGCAGACCTTGGGCCATGCAGTTGCAGACATAAGCCACTTTAGGAAGTCCCGGATACATCGCGTACCGCTCGCCGATGGCAGGCCACTCGTATACGGTCTTTTCGTAATCCTGACAGCCCACGGCGATACCGCCGATGTGATGGGCGGCCTTGACGCCGGCAATCCTGACGACTTCTTCGTGCTCATGGGGATCCACGTCGTCGTGCTTGTCCACGATCATCACGATGTTGATGTATTGAGAGAAAATGGTGAAATCAGCGCCCGGGCCGCTCATGTCGATAAGGCCCTCCTGGAAACCCACGATGGGGCCGGTGGTGGTGACGACACACCCCTTCAATGCATAGGTGATCCCTTTGCCGCCCGCCGTCATTTTTTCGCTCAGCATGCCGGGAAAAGCGCTGCCGCCCTCCAATTTGGCTCTTGGCTCGATCACATCCTTGACCGGCAGGATCCGGACCGATTCGCCGGGTCTGGCCAGGTCGAAAGAAACGGAACGAATCCGCTGATCCTCCAGGATCAAGGCCTCCAGTTCTCCCGTGTCGATAAAAAGGATGCCGTCCGCAAAGCGATTTTCTTTGCCAAGGACCACATCCTTTACCTGAACTTTTCTTAATTCTAGACTCATTCTTCATCCTCCTGATCGCTACATAACCGTTGCAGGTCTACGCAAATGATTATAACACAGGAGGATGATAAAACAAGAGGGCTTTAGCGGCCGCCTTTGGGCCAGAGGACAGTTACCCGGGTACCCTGCCCCGGTTTGCTGTCGATCCGGACTTCCGCTCCATGGAGGGCTGCGCCGTGCTTCACGATGGACAAGCCGAGCCCGGTGCCGGCGACCGTGCTGGAATGGCTTTTATCCACGCGGTAAAACCGCTCGAATATGCGATCGATATCTTCTTTGGGAATACCGATGCCCGTGTCTGAAACGGCCAGCTCAAAGGCATGGCCTTTGTCTGAGATCGCCACTTCCACTTTCCCGTCGGGCACATTGTATTTGACGGCGTTTTCCATGAGGTTGTACACCACTTCTTCTACGATGGGCGGTACCCCCATGACCGGAGCTGGCCCTCCTGTGATCTCGAAAGTGACGCCGTTTTTTCTGGCTGTCTCCGTCAGCTGACGGACCGCCGAATCCACGACCTGATAAAGATCCACTTCCTGCCGTTCCCGCTCCACAGCCCCTTCGTCCAGCTGGGACAGCCGGATCGTGTCGCGGATCAGAGAAATCATCCGCTCTGCCTCCCGGTGGATATGTCCGGCAAAGTGGATCACATCTTCGTTCTGGACCATGCCGTTCTTCATGATCTCGGCAATGCCCGAAATGGAAGTAAGGGGTGTTTTGAGTTCGTGGGATACGTTGGCCGCAAATTCACGGCGCAGACGCTCCCATTCCACCTGCCCGCTCACGTCCATGGCCAGGATCACCAGGCCATGAAGGACATCTCCCTCCAGGACGGGATCGACAATGATGCGGATATGACGCCCGCCAGCGCAGATGACTTCGGAGCTTCGCTCCCCTGCTATGGCCAGGTCGATGGCTTTTCTGAAATTTTCGCATCGGTTCAAAGCAAGAAGCGAACGATCCTGGGTCAAATGGCCCACACCCAGCAGGTCCAGCGCGCTTTGGTTATAGGAAAGGATCTTTCTGCCGGGATCAGCGATCAGAAAACCCTCCCCCATGTGCCGGGTGATGGCTTCAAATTCCCGCTGTTTCTGGCGAAGCTCATCCATTTGCATGCCGATGGTTTTGTTTTGGTCCCGCAGCTTTTTGAGCAGCGGCGTGAGCTCCGGATAAATGTCCCCCTTTTCCGGATGTTCGGGGTCGATGGCGTTGATGGGCTCCACGATCCGCTCCGAAAGCTTCATGGCCAGAACAGCCCCCAAGCCCAGGGCCATGGCGGCGATCAAGAGCAAGGGCCGGATCATGCCCAGCACAAGGGCGCTTACAGATTGCTGAGCCGCCGACACCCGGAGGACCGTACCGTCGTCCAGCAGTCTTGCATAGTATAAAGTCTTCTGACGAAGGGTGGCAGACTCTCTAGCGCTCCGGCCGCTGCCCTGGTCCAGAGCCTGCACGACTTCTTCCCTGCCGGAATGGTCTTCCATTGCCGCCGGATCCGCATAATTGTCAAACAAGACCTTTCCCCCTGCATCGATCAAAGTCACCCGCTCTCCGCCCGCAGGAAGCGACGAAAGGTAGGAAAGCCCTTGGGCATCCAGGGCGGACTCGATATACACGGCACTCTGTTCCAGCATCCCGTACATCCTGTTTTCAAAATAGCCGTAAAGTGTGCCCGCAAACAGGATCACGGAGAGAAATAGCGTCGCCAGGACCACTGTGAAGGTCGATCGAAAAATACGCCGGATCATTGGGGCCCTCCTATTTTATAGCCGACTCCCCGGATGGTTTCGATCAGTTCGCCCGCAGCGCCCAGTTTGCTCCGGAGATTCCGGACGTGGACATCCACGGTCCGGTTTTCGCCGTCGAAGTCGTATCCCCAGATCTCCTTGAGTATCTGATCCCGGCTCAACACGATCCCCCGGTTTTCCAGCAAATAGTTCAGCAGCTCATATTCCTTAAGCGTCAGGCGCACTTCCTGCTCGCCCACCCGGACCTGGTGTCTGGAAGGGCAGACATAAAGATTCTCGACGTTGTACTCTGTGAGGGGCTTGGAAACCGGATCGGCGCGGCGGAGAAGAGCGCGGATGCGGGAAAGCAGTTCCATCATGCCGAAAGGCTTGGCCACATAGTCGTCCGCGCCCTGGTCCAGACCGGTCACCTTGTCATATTCAGTGCTTTTAGCGGTGAGCAGGATC
>CALLHZ010000047.1 GCA_938009115.1 uncultured Clostridia bacterium | reverse complement strand
AGTTTGCCGCGCGATCTGATCTGACAAGGAGTATGTAATTGAATTGGTTGAAAATAAACGGACCCGGCATGGTATTGTGCCTTTTGATCGCCATTCCCGCATGGCTGATGGGGCATACCGTGCCTGTGGTCGGCGGCCCGGTTTTTTCCATCCTTCTCGGGATGCTGGCAGCGATGCTTTTGAAGGAAAAGCGCGTCGTGAAACCGGGCATCTCTTTTACGTCTAAGAAAATCCTTCAATATGCTGTGATCCTTTTGGGGTTTGGCATGAACTTGTCGGTCATCGCCTCGATCGGAGTGCAGTCGCTTCCCATCATTCTTTCTACCATTTTCACCTCATTGGCGGTGGCGTATGGGCTGTACAGGCTTGTCAGGATCCCGGCGAATCTTGCGATCCTCATCGGCGTAGGCTCTTCGGTCTGCGGCGGCTCGGCCATCGCCGCTACTGCGCCAGTGATCGAAGCAAGCGACGAGGAGATCGCCCAATCTATTTCAGTGATATTCCTTTTTAATGTGATCGCCGCTTTGATTTTTCCCGCGCTGGGTGGAGCTCTGGGCATGTCTGACTATGGCTTCGGCCTGTTCGCCGGTACTGCGGTGAACGATACTTCTTCCGTGACCGCCGCAGCCACCGCCTGGGATGCCATCCACTGTTCCAATTCACTGGATACGGCCGCCGTCGTTAAAATGACCCGGACCTTGTCTATTATTCCTATTACTATGGCATTGGTTTATTACCGGACAAAAAAGCAGGCGGGTAATTGTGCAAAAGTTGAATTGCAAAGAATTTTTCCGTATTTTATAATCTACTTTGTGCTGGCTTCCGTTCTTACGACTATCTGCGCGGGCCTGGGTGTTTCGGCCGACTTTTTTGCCCCGCTCAAAACATTAAGCAAGTTTCTGATCGTCATGGCCATGGCCGCCATCGGATTGAACACGGATATCATCAAGTTGGTCAGGAGCGGCGGAAAGCCTATTTTTATCGGTCTGTGCTGCTGGATCTCAATTGCCTGCGTCAGTCTTTTGATGCAGCATATCCTTGGCATTTGGTAGGTTGAGAGGAAAAAAATTCATGTCCACATTTTATTCACTGCTACCCCTGATCGTCCTGCTCTGCTCGCTTCTGGTTCTGAAAATACCGGCCTCCAGAGCAGGCGGCCTGTCGATTTCCGTGGCCCTCGCCTGTGCAGTGCTCTTATTCGGCATGGACCTGCGCGGACTTGGCATCGCCCTGGGGAAAGGATCTTCGCTGGCGGTCTATGTGCTGCTTATTATCTGGGCCGCGGTGTTCCTCTATCACACAGTCCTGGAGTTCGGCGCCATCGATGTGATCAATAAGAATATAGTGATATTTTTGAAGGACCCTTTCATTCAGTTTCTTCTGCTGGCCTGGCTTTTCTCATCGGTGCTGCAGGGCATTTCCGGCTTCGGTGTGCCGGTGATCATCGTGGTGCCCATCCTGATCCATCTGGGCTTCGATCCCCTCAAGTCTGTTGCGGCCGTCCTGCTGGGCCATTCCTGGTCCGTCAGCTTCGGCTCCATGGGCTCCTCCTACTTCACGATATTTCTGGTGACAGGTCTGGATCAGCAGCGCATCGGGTATGCCATGGTATTTTTTGATCTGATCGCCATGCTTCTGACCGGGATGATGGTGGCGTTGATCTACGGCGGCCTGCCGGCCTTAAAAAAGGGTCTCTTTTACATTCTGCCGGCATCGGCTGTCATGATCCCGGTGATGACCCTTGTCGTTTATCTGGATCTGGTGTCTCTGGTTGGGCTGATCGGCGCGCTGTCCGGAACGGTTTCAGTATATTTGCTGTATCGGATCAGGGAAAAACCGGAAAGGATCTCGTCGCTCTATCGAAGCGAGCTCACCCTGGCGGATTCTTTGCTGCCTTACATTTTGATCATCGCTCTTTCGTTGCTTTTTCCGGTCCTGGGCCTGGACAAGTATCACCTGTCCTTTGCTTTTCCCGAGTACACGACAGCCTTGGGGCATTTTGTGCAGGCAGAGCCGGCTTATGCCAAGATCAAGCTCTTTGGGCATCCGGCGCCGATCATCATGGTCGCAGCAGCTGCTTCCATGCTCCGATACCGGCAAATCGGCATTTATTCCAAAGAAAAACTGAAGAGTATAACGCGAAAAACCTGGAAAAAGAGCGTCAATACTACGATCACGCTGTTCTTTCTGATCGGCATGGCTCTGGTCATGATGGACTCCGGAATGACTGCCGTTCTGGCCGGGTCCGTGGCTGCCCTCACCGGGAGCGTCTATCCCTTGGTCGCACCGTATTTCGGCGTTTTGGGCAGCTTTATCACGGGAAGCAATACCAATTCCAATGTGATCTTCGGAAAATTTCAGGTGTCCATCGCCGAAAATTTAGGCGTTGATCCTTATATCATGGCAGGGGTCCAGTCCATCGCCGGCGCCGTGGGCGTCAGCATCGGCCCCACGAACATTCTGATGGCTGCTTCGGCGTCCGGCCTTTCGGGTAAAGAAGCTGTTATTTACTCAAAAGTGCTGAAACCGGTCTTGTTGATCGCGCTGGCAATGGGCATCGCCAATTTGATGCTGCTGCAAATTTTGTGATAATCAACAAATTATCTGCATATATTTTATTTCAAATTGCAATTTATCGTATATTGTTATAAGATATACATAATTTAACGCAAAAATGAAATAAAGCAGCTGGCAACGGCAGAATCGTAGGCAGATAGATGTTGTTGGACCGAACCCATTTGAGCAGGACTTTAGGTGATTCTTAGACATCACGGAATTCTCATTCCGTCGATGTCTTTTTGTTTGTAATAAAGGGAGGAAAAAGTGAAGAGAGACGCCTTGGCATTGGAGCAATATCTCCGAAAGTGCGTGGAAAAGGAAGGCTACCCTGGTGTAGCTGTTTGCATCCGAGGGCCGGAGGGCGTTCTTTTTGAGAAAGGATTCGGCTATCGAAGCATCCGGCGCGGAACGCCGGTGGACGGCGATACTGTTTTCGGTATCGCTTCCATGAGCAAGTCGTTTACGACCCTGGCTTGCTGCATCCTTGCGGCCGAAGGGAAGCTGAGCCTGGACGACCCGATTTCAAAATATTTTCCGGATCTTCACGTGCCGGGGCTTCCCGACGAAGCTGTGACGCTGAAGCTGCTTGGTATGCACAGGGCAGGGATCCCGCCCATGGAGCCTCTGGAGTGGTCCATCGCCATGAACAGTGTGGAGCGGGATACGGAGATGCATCTGCATCTGATGAAGACCGCGCCGAACAAGATGGAAACTATTGGTCAGATCGTTGATTATATTTCCCAATGCAGTTATAAAAGTCTGGGCTCTCCCGGCGAATACATGAGTTATTCCAATGAAGGCTACGCGCTGCTGTCCTACGTAGTGGATATGGCCGCAGGCGTCACGCTGGAAGAATTCCTGAACGAACGTATTTTTAAGCCCCTTGGAATGAGCCGTTCCATTTTGGACATCGATTGCACGGAAGCAAGAGCGCTGGCAGGCGACGACAACGTCACCAGTCTCTTTTCTTTCGATGAAAATGAGAAGCTTCTGGAAGATGATGACTGGTCGGTCCTGCCTCCCTTCCGGGGCTGCGGGCTGATCAAGTCCACTGCGCTGGACGTGAGCAAGTATTACCAGATGCTCTCCGACCGGGGAAGCTTTGAAGGCGTGCAGGTGATCCCGGCGGAGGCCGTTGAGCTGCTGATCGGCAGTGAGTATCCGCTGCGGGCTGAGCCGTATTACTGCCAGGGACTCCGCAAGTCCCTTATCGGGGGGAAACTGGCCTGCGACCATGGCGGCGGCCTTCATGGCGTGTCCACCCACGGCGGATTTATAGAGGGCGGTTATTCGGCAGCGGTCCTGTGCAACGGCAGCGAGCTGGATATGGAAGGGATGCAGTGGGTCTGCTTTAATTACATCCTGGGCCTTCCGCTGGAGACCGAGCATCATTGGGCGCTTCCCGCCGGCAGAGGTTTCAGCGCGCCGGAAATGATCTGCGGGGATTACATTGCATACGAAGGCGTTCCGACGCACTGCGTCGTTCGCATGGAAGACGGCAGACTCAAATGCGAGTACCGAGACGAAGCCAAAGAGCTCCGTTATTGCCATTCCACGGTCTTTGCCCTGTACGACGCGAAAACCGGAGAACGGGAAAGCACGTTCCGTTTCCATATCCGGGACGGTCAGGCCTGGGGCGTCAACTGCGGCAGCCGTATTTATCAAAGAATTTAATAGAAGCGACAGTTTGTAAGCACACAGGAAAGGGGATGGTACTATCAAAGACTATATTCTGAAGCGCCTTGCGCTGGGTGTTCTCCTGGTCATTTCCGTATCGATACTCGTGTTCAGCCTGCTGTACATGATGCCCGGAAATCCCATCGACATCATGGTCGACCGCAAAGTCCCGGCGGAGAAGCGCGCCGAGATGGCCCACGAGCTGGGCTATGACCGCCCCATGCATGAGCAGTATCTCAGCTGGGCGAAGGACATCGTTTTCGAGCAGGACTTCGGCAATTCCGTAAGATATAAGGTCCCTGTTTGGGGTCTGATGATGGACCGGATCCCTAGGAGCCTGATGCTGTGCGGGTGGGCGTTGTTCATCGAAATGCTTATTGCGCTGCCCATCGGTCTTCTATGCGCTATCAAAAAGAATTCACTGTTCGATCGATTTACGGTCAACTTCACCTTGATACTCACCGCCATGCCCAGCTTCTGGCTCGGAGCACTGCTGATCATCATCTTTGCTGTCAAGCTCAAATGGTTTCCCATCAGCGGCTATCAGAGCATGAAATATTTCGTACTGCCGGTTTTTGCCTTGATGGCATCCACTCTGGCCGGCACGCTTCGGCTGACGCGGTCCGAAGTGCTGGAGGTGCTGAACGAAAAATATGTGACCACCGCTTATGCGAAAGGACTTCCCGACCGCACGGTCAAAGTGAAGCATGTGCTTCGTAATGCGTTGATCATGGTCTCTGTCCAGGTTTTTATGTCGGTTCCCTGGCTCATTTCCGGCGCTGTTGTCACCGAAACTATTTTCGGGATCCCAGGCATGGGAAATCTGCTTCTTAACTCCATCGTGGTCCAGGATTTTCCCGTTGTTCAGGCCGTCCTTCTGCTGATCGCCATTCTTACGGTCGTCTTCAACCTGATCAGCGATATCGTGATCGCCACGCTGGATCCCAGGATCCGGATCGAGCTGAGCGGAGGTGACAAGTGATGAACGGCAATAAATCCAAAGAAACCTTGTTGTCCTGCCTGAAAAACATCAATTTTATGGTTGGATTTCTGATGCTGCTGAGCGTTTTGCTCGTGGCTGTATTTGCAGATCAGATCGCGCCCTACGGCTTTACCGACCAGGGGGTCGGCCCGCGGTTTACACCGCCCAACGGCGAGTTCCTGTTCGGCACGGACGAGCTGGGACGGGACGTTTTGTCCCGGGTGATCCATGGAACGCGGCTTACGCTTTGGGTCGCTGTCCTTGGCGCGTCGCTACAATTAGTGATCGGCGTCACGGTGGGGCTGATTTGCGGCTATTTCGGGAAATGGGTGGATAAATTCTTTTCATTCCTGACCGACCTCACCTGGTGCATCCCCAGCACGATCCTGGCGCTGGCCGTAGTAACGATCATGGGCAAGGGCCTGACAAATTCGGTCATCGCCATTGCCATGGTATGCTGGGCTTCCTATGCAAGACCCGTGCGCGCAAAAACTATGTCCATCAAGACTATGGCCTTTGTGGAAACTGGCGCCGCTTTCGGTGAGTCCTCCGTTGCGCTGATGTTCCGCTACATACTACCCAATGTGGTGCCGGCCCTGATCGTCATGGTATCCACCACGCTGCCGGCCACCATTCTTTCCACCACGACACTGTCCTTCCTTGGACTTGGCTCTCAGGCGCCGTCTCCCGACTGGGGCCTGGCGCTTTCCAACGGGATCAATTATATCGGCAGCGCTCCCTGGCTCAGCATTTTCCCCGGCATTGCGCTGGTATATACAGTCCTGGGCTTCAGCCTTCTCGGCGAGGGTGTACGGGATATTCTCGATCCGCATATGAAATCACAATAGGAAGGGGTGCAGACATGAAAGAAGAATTATTGAAATTGGAGCACCTCAGTATCGACTACAAGGTGAAAGGCGGCTATCTGTCCGCTGTCCATGATGTGAATCTTTCCGTCAACAAGGGCGAGATCTTCGCAGTCGTCGGAGAATCCGGATGCGGAAAATCCACTGTGGCCCACAGCATTATGGCGCTGCTGCCCGGGGGAAATGAACATATCGAAGGAAAGATCCTGTTCAACGGCCAGGACCTGAGGACGCTTTCAAAAAAAGATATGGAAAAGATCCGCGGCAGGCATATCGGCATGATCTTCCAAAACCCCCTGGATTCCCTGAATCCGGTATACAAGACGGGCAGTCAGGTGCAGGAGGGCATTCTGCTGGACGGCATCGGCAAAGCCGAGGCCTGGCAGAAGGTGATCGAATTATATAAAGACGTTAAAATGCCGGACGCAGAGGAGCGCGCCCACAGCTTTCCTCATGAAATGTCCGGCGGGATGCGGCAGCGGGTCATGATAGCCATGATGCTTGCCAGAAACCCGGCGCTGCTCATTGCCGACGAGCCGACGACGGCGCTGGATGTGACCATCGAAGCCCAGATCCTGGAGATCATCAAGGATCTCAAAAAGACATACAATACGGCTATCATGCTGATCACCCATAACTTTGGGCTGGTGGCTGAGGTCGCCGACCGGATCGCAGTTATGTATGCCGGCGAAGTGATCGAATACGGGGATGTCTTTGAAATTTTCCATAATGCAAAGCATCCGTATACAAGACTGCTCATGAAGGCGCTTCCCAGAAAAACACAAAAGGAGGGGCGGCTGCAGACCATCGACGGATCCGTTCCAAGGATCTTGGATAAAAAGCCCGGGTGCCGCTTCGCCAACAGATGCCCCTATGCAATGGAGCGATGCAGTCTGGAAACGCCGGAGGAAACCTTCGCAGCCGAGACGCACATGTATCGCTGCTTCCTTGCCGGGCAAGCCGGAAGGGAGGCGTAAGCGATGTCGAATATGGTAGAACTGATCGATCTGCAAAAGCATTTTGCGGTATCCAACGGGCTGTTCCGTCAGAGCAAGCGCACAGTAAAGGCAGTGGACAACATCTCGTTTTCCGTTCAGGAGGGTGAGATCGTTGGGATCGTCGGAGAATCCGGCAGCGGCAAAACCACTCTCGCAAGAGTCATGCTCAGCCTCACGAAGATGACCGGCGGCAATGTGATCATCGACGGCGTGGATCTCTCCAGGGCCACCAAGAAAGATATGGAAAAGCTCCATCGGGAGATCGCCGTCGTATTCCAGGATCCCGCTTCGAATCTCAACCCCAGAGAGACGCTGGAAAGCTCCATCATGCGACCCATGATCATTCATGGCGTTCCCAGATCCAAGGCCCGGGAGAAGGCCCGGGAGGTCATGGAAATGGTCAAGATGGACCTGCGGTATCTGGACAGCTTCCCCCATCAGCTTTCGGGCGGTCAGCTGCAACGCATCGCGATCGCAAGAGCCCTTGCCCTGTCGCCAAAGATCATGATCCTGGACGAGCCTACCAGCGCGCTGGATGTTTCGGTCCAGGCCCAGATCCTGAATCTGCTCTTGGATCTTCGAGAGCAGATGAATCTGACCTATATGATCATTACCCACGATTTGAATGTGATACGGTACGTGAGCAGCAAGATGGCGGTCATGTATCTGGGTCAGCTGATCGAATTCGGAGACACGGAGACGATATGCGATCGTCCGGCCCATCCTTATACGAAAGGTCTGATGGATGCGGCCCCGATCCTGGATCCCGCGGATCGCGGCAGAGAAAAAGAGATCATGAAGGGCGATCCGGGAAGCTTGATCGACCTGGAGATCGGATGCAGGTTTTACGCGAGATGCAAATATGCAACACCTGAATGCAAGGAGCGCGATCCCGAGAACCGGATCGTCGAAGACGGGCATCAGGTGGCGTGTATCCACCCGCTAAAATACAGTTCGTAAAAACGTTACAGCTAAAAGGAGGAAAAGATGAAAAAACGATTACTTTCCATGCTTCTGATCCTGGTGATGGTGCTGTCACTGGCTGCCTGCGGCGGCGGTGGAGAAGCCCAGACCAAAGAGAAAATCGTTATTGCAGACGGTGAGTGGTACGGCACAGATCTTTACCAGCAGGATACATGGTCCACGGTACAGAGCCTGATCGCAGATTCCCTGTTCAGCATCGATCCTGATACCGGCGCGCTTCTGGACGGCATCTGCACCGATCTTACGACCAGCGAAGACGGCCTGACCATGACGATGACCGTTCCCGAGGGCAAATTCTATGCCACCGGGGAACAAGTGGAGCCCGAAGACGTAGTGGCCTCCATCGAATGGGGCAAAGAAGTGAGCCCCTATGCGGACGGCTATGCCAACATTGAGTCCATGGAAGTGGACGGCAGACAGGTGATATTCCATCTGAGCTCTTTCCGTTCCGACCTTCTCTATTATCTGGGCGACTGCTTCATGGGCGTGATCGACAAGGATCAGCTTGACACCATGAGCAAGGATGAACTGATGTGGGGCGCTGTTCCTTACGGCATCTACTATGTCGAAAGCTATGAACCCGGCTCCAATGTGACACTCAAGCCCAACGAAGGGTATGTCACGGATGTTCCCCTTGTGGAAAACAAGGGCGTCGCAACGATCCCTGAGATCCAGGTCAAATTCAACACCGACGATTTTACGCTCATCGAGGAAATGAAGAGCGGCGCCATCGACTACTGGTCGGGGGTCACCATGGATGCCCAGGCCCAGCTGAAAGATCTGGATACCGTGACGATCGCAAAGAAAACCTATCCGGTCGTGGACTTTATGGAGATCAACACGGACAGCAGCATTTTTGAAGACCTCAAACTGCGTCAGGGATTCTGCCTGCTCATCGACCGGGAGGCCCTTTGCGAGCTGACCAACGGCGCAGCGGTGCCTGCGTACGCCATGATCTTTGACAACATGATGTATTTCTCCCAGGCTGCGAAGGATGACTTCGTCGCCAACTACGCCAACGATCCCGAAAGAGGCAAGGCGTTGATCGCCGAAGCCGGATGGGCCGATACCGACGGCGACGGTTATCTGGACAAAGACGGCCAGATGGCGGAATTCACGATGTATGCTTCCACAGACCCCACCAGACAGATCATCGTACAGGGCATGCAGGAGCAGATGAAGCAGTACGGCTTTAAGATGAACATCGAAGCCATCGACTGGAACTATGTCCACGAGTACCTGTGCGCAAACGATTATGACATGGGGATCCATTCCCTTGAATGGGCGGAACCCATCCTGATTCTCAATTGCTGCTTCGACGACCCGAACGCTGCAAACAACTGTGAAGAATTCTACGCAGCAATCGAAGATGCCGCTACGACCGTTGATGATCAGGAACGCAGCGACAAACTGGGCGCGATCCAGATTGAAATGCTGCATCCGGAATGGAACATGATTCCAATTTACAGTGATGTGTATTATGTCGCACACAGCTCTGCGCTTAAGGGCGTCAACATTCTCCAGAACGGATTCATTTACTGGAACGATCTGTCGCTGTAGCGCTCTTTGCAAAGAACGGAAGTTTTCGAAAAAAAATGCATCCCGGTTTTGTCCGGGATGCATTTTCATTGATGGAAGGGGTTTCAGGATTCCCTTTTTCCGCCGAAATTGAAAACAAGCATCCCCAGCAATATGATGCTTCCGCCCAGCAGCGTTGCCCGGTCCGGGATCTCTCCGGCCATTAAAAAGCCCAGCAGCGTGGTAGCGAAAGGGGTCACAAACATATAATTGCTTACCTGAGAGGTTTTCTTCGCTTTGGAAAAAGCTTTCGCCCAGGCGGCGTAAGCCGCGGCGCTGGATAAAACGCCCATCACCGCCACGTAAAAAATATGAAGGCCGCGGGCGCCGGGAATTTCCCCCAGGGTTTCCGGCAGGAAGATCATCAGCATAAGTGTGCCGAAGAAAATACTGTAGGTCGAGGCCTGCAATGCTGTGTAGGTTTTCGTCAGCTTCCGTTGGATCAGATTGTACAAACTTAGAGAAATGGCAGCGCCAAACAGCCACAACAGGCCGATATTGACAGAAAAAATACTGTTCATCAACGTCAGGACTGCTACGCCGATGAATTCGATCAAGATCGCGATCCACTGATGGAGGCGCAGGTCTTCTTTGTATATGAACAGAGCAAAAAGCGCCGTCATTACAGGTACTGTTGCGATCACGACGCTGCCGGTGGACGCTGTTACGGTGATCAAGCCCTGATTGAAGGTGATCATGTAAAGAAAGAAGCCCAGGGCGCCGGCTGCAGCAAACCAGGGCAGGTCTTTCCGGGCCGGCCGCTTCATTTTCGTGGACGCGGCGGCGATCAGCAGGACAGCGGATGCAAAAAAGTATCTCAAAAAGCCGATGGAAAAGGCGGAAAAGGATCCCAGCGCCAGCCTGGTGAACACATAGGAAAGCGACCAGAATAAGACGGTGATCAAAGCGTAAGGGTGAAAACTGTTTTTCCATTTCATCGGGGCGGCCTCGCGATTTTGGGAAATATGGAAGGATTTCTCAACAGAAGTATTGTAATGTGATTTAAATAGTAGTTTAATAGGAAAAGCCAATAGTTACAATACAAAGGAGCTTGTCATGATAAAGAAAATACTGATCGGCATTTTGATTCTGCTGGCAGTCGGCGGCATTGCTGGGTATATTTTCTTTCAAAACGTCGAGAAGGATATGGCCTCGCTGGAAACGGCAGAGATCCCGGCGATCGATTTATCTGTCGTGGAAGACGGTGTATATGAAGGCGCATACAAAGCGCTTCCGATTTCCGTGGAAGTCCGGGTAACCGTCCATGAACATCGGATCACAGAGATCGAATTGGTCAAGCATACCAACGGGCAGGGAGAGGCTGCAGAAACGGTCACGGGAAGCGTTATGGAGGCGCAGTCCCTGCAGGTGGACACTGTCAGCGGTGCCACATACAGCAGCAAGGTCATATTATTAGCCATCGGAGATGCTCTGCAATGAAAACCAGGGTGAAAATCGCACTTATAGTGATACCGCTGATGATCGCGGGGATCGTTTTTGTCAATTTGCGTTTCGGAATGTTTTTTCGGGACCATGTTCTGCGGCACGAGCAGGAGCAGTTGCATTCCGCCACGGCAAGCATCGCTTCCTACCTAAGCGAGCGCAACGCCAAATATACAGGTTCTGTCAATGACTGGGGCCACTGGGACGATACGAATCACTTCGCGCAGACCCTGGACCCCGCCTATATCGATTTGAATATGACGGAGAGTTCCTTTCAAACCCTCGATCTCAGCTTCGTCCTTATAGAAAATTCCGCCGGCATAATTCTGTATCATCAACATTACGACATAGCGGGCAGAGCATTTCAGCCGGCTCCCGCGGACTTTTCCGAAGAAATCAGCCGGTTGACCGATTTCGCCCATGTTGCGGAAGATACTTCAGGGATCATAAAAATAGGGGAGCACTACTATTTTTGCGCCTCTACAGTGATCACGGATTCTCTGGAGCAGCAGGCCGCTGCGGGCACCCTGATTTTCGGCAGGATCGTCGACGATTCCATTCTGTCTGAAATAGAGAAAATCGCCGGCGGGTCGATTCGGGAAATACGCAACGCGAAACCGCAGGAAATACCGGAACAAAGCAGTGAGGTCTCGATTCTCACCCAGGCGTATTCAGCCGGTGAGGATCCCTTGATCCGGATAGAGCTTGGCGTTCCCAACATTTATGATATTTCCGGATCGCTGATCCTCTCGATGGAAATGCCAAGAACGCTGTATGTTTCGGGCATGAAGGAGATCACCGACTTTTCGGTATTTACGACGGTTTCCATCATCCTTGTGAGTATCGCTCTATTTTTGCTGCTCGGAAAATACCTGACGGTGCCTTTTGAGCGGTTGCTGGCGGATGTCAAGACCATCGATGTTACAGGTCGTATCTCGGCCCGGATCCCGGAAGGCGGCACGGACGAATTTTCTTATCTGCGAAAATCCATCAATGCTTTACTGTCGAGGATCGAAACCGTTCAGAGCGAACTGGTTGAAAGCCGCGAAAAACTGGAAGCTACGCTGATTTCGGTAGGCGACGGCGTCATCACTGTCGACATCAACGGCCTCGTTCAATTTCTGAATCCGGTTGCTCAAAAGCTGAGCGGATGGAAGCTGGCGGAGGCTGCCGGGAGGCCGCTGGAAAGCGTGTTTCGCATCATCAACGAGTATACACGGCAACCGGTGGACAGCCCGGTGCAAGCCGTCTATGCATCCGGCGAAATCATTGAATTGGCCAACCATACACTTCTTGTTGCTAAAGATGGCAGCGAAATACCCATCGAGGATACCGCTGCGCCGATCCGTGATGTCGAGGGCAGTATCATCGGCTGCGTCCTTGTCTTCCGGGATTACAGCGAAAAGAAAGAAAAGCAGCGCCGTATAGAATATTTGAGTTATCACGACCACCTGACCGGGCTGTACAACCGGCGCTATTTTGAAGATGAATTAAAGCGGTCCGATCAGGAGAGTAATCTGCCACTGACATTCGTGTATATTGATGTCAACGGGCTGAAGATGCTCAACGATGCCTATGGCCATGACCAGGGGGATCATTTGATCCAAATCGTTGCGGAGTCTCTGACTGCCGGATGCAGGCCCGAAGATGTGATCACACGGATTGGCGGCGACGAGTTCGTGGCCCTGATGCCCCGCACGACTTTAAAGCAGGCCGAAGACCGGTTTGAATTAATTGAAGAGCGGTTGAGTCATGCTTGTATCGAAGATGTGCCCATTACCATATCCTATGGCCTGGCCACGAAAGAAAACATCGGGCAGAGTGCACGGGAAGTGTTGAAACAGGCAGAAGATGCCATGTACGACGATAAAATTGCCGGAAAAATCACAGTCTGACAAATTCCGAGGAAAGGAGTACAATATGTGGAAATGTCCCCGGTGCGGAAGGGAATTTAAGAATACAAATCAGAATCATTTTTGCAGTGAAGGGGTCAAAGCCGTCGATGAGTATATTGACGGGCAGCCGGAAGCGGTTCGTCCCTTGCTTCAGCAGCTGCGTGATACGCTTCGGGATACGCTGCCGGAGGCTGAGGAGCGGATCTCCTGGCAAATGCCAACTTATTGGCGCAATCATAACATCATCCATTTTGCCGCTTTTAAAAATCATATCGGCATCTATCCAGGCGATACCGCTATCGCGCATTTTTCAGAGCAGCTCAAGGATTATAAAACGAGCAAAGGCGCAGCCCAGTTTCCTTACGGAAAGCCGCTTCCGCTGGACCTGATCGCAACCATCGCCCGCTGGTGCTTTGAAACTGGCAATCATCACTGAGCAGGAGAAGAACGATGTCAAAATACCGAAAAATGCTGAATGACTGGGAAGCGCCATATCTTCAGGCCATCATTAAGCAGGTCGAGACCCAAAGCAAGTCCACGCTGGCGCATTGGGTCGCGGAATACGCCGAGAGCATGATGCTCCCTATTTGGGAAAAGCACTATCCTGAGGACCCTCGGCCCCGGAACGCGGTAGCTGCTGCCCGGCAATGGCTGGCAGGTGAAATCAAACTCCCGCAGGCAAAGGCGTTGATATTGGAATGTCACAGCGCCGCCCGCGAAGCAGAAGGGACGCCGGCTGCCTGCGCCGCCGCAAGAGCCGTCGGCCAGAGCGCCTCTGTGATCCACTCTGCCAGACATTGCATCGGCTTGCCCTTATATGGGGCATTGGCGGCGGCCTATGACGCCCTGGGCCCTGATGCGCCATGGGCTGATTTGTCTCAATATGCCGCCGGTGAATGTGAAAGGATGTTGCAGGCCTTAAAGGACAGATCGGTGGAACACGAGCCGGATCCTGTCCGGATCGACTGGAAATGCTGAAAGCACGGGAGGTTGAACAATGGGATATACGATTCAAAGCATGAAACCCGAAGACTGGCCTCGTGTCGCGGCCATCTACCGGTCCGGCATCGACACGGGGCTTGCCACATTTCAAAGTGAAGTTCCCGCCTGGGAGGACTGGGATCGCGGGCACATTGATTCCTGCAGGCTTGTGCTCCGTCTTGGGGAGGATGTGGCCGGCTGGGCAGCATTGTCTGCGGTGTCAAGCCGGCCGGTGTACGCCGGTGTTGCGGAAGTGAGCATCTATATCGACGAGACTTATCGCGGGAAGGGGCTTGGCAAGGTCTTGCTTAAAGAGTTGGTCCGCTGCTCCGAGGCGGAAGGGTTTTGGATGCTCCAGGGCAGTATCACCCGGGAAAATACAGCAAGCATTCGCCTTCATGAATCCTGCGGATTCAGGCTGGTCGGCGTGCGGGAGCGTATCGCCCGGATGCCCGACGGGATATGGCACGATACGGTGCTGATGGAGCGCCGGAGTCGCATTGCCGGAGCGTAGGGGGGGTTATGCAAAAAGAGCACTCTGTCATAGGATGCTGCGGCATCGATTGCGGTTTATGCCCCAGATATTATACGGCGGGCGTTTCAAAATGTCCCGGATGCGGAGGCGTTCGTTTCGAAGAGTTGCATCCGCCCTGCGGCATCAAAACGTGCTGTATACAAAAGCACGGCCTCGAGGTATGCAGCCAGTGCGATGAATATCCTTGCGAAAAATACAACAACGCGAAAATCGAAAAAGATTCTTTCGTAACGCATAAAAAAATCTTCTCCAACCACGAAAAGATCCGCAGCCAGGGTATTCAGACGTTTTTGGAGCAGCAACGAGAGCGGATCGCCCTATTAGAGGTCATGCTGGAGGATTTCGACGGCGGACGGGGCAAGAGTTATTTCTGCCTTGCGGCAGCGCTGCTGCCTGCAGCACAGCTTCGCGATGCGCTGGCCGAAGCGGATATTCCCGGAGACATGAAAACCAGGGAGCGGGCACTGCGAGCAGCCTTGAATAAAATCGCAGAGGCGGAAGGGATCACGCTGAAGCTTGCAGAATAGTGCATTAAAAGAGAGGAATCACGGCAGTACAGATGGTAAAGTGCTGACGTGAGGTGATGATATGGACTGGCTCGACCGGATGAACCAGGCGATCGGCTACATCGAAGAGAATATAGCAGGAGAGATCTCCTACGGGCAGGCTGCCCGGATCGCCTGCTGCTCGACGTTTCATTTTCAACGGATGTTTGCTTATATCGCCGGGATGTCCCTGTCGGAATATATTCGCCGCAGGCGGATGACAGCCGCTGCTTTTGAACTCCAGACCACCGATGCAAAGGTCATCGACCTGGCGTTGAAGTACGGCTACGATTCGCCTACGGCCTTCAATCGGGCATTCCGCAGCGTTCACGGCGTCGCGCCGTCCGGAGCAAGGCGCGAAGGCGCTTCGCTCGCCGCATTCCCGCGCATCAGTTTCACGATTTCGATCAAAGGAGACGCGCAAATGAATTACAAGATCGTAACGAAGGATGCATTCAGGATCGTCGGGGTCAAAGTGCATTTGTACATGAAAACCGAGGAGTGTTTTGAGAAAGTTCCTCTATTTTGGCAGGAGACGGTCCAAAGCGGTATCGTGCCCGGAATCTGTTCGCTGATGGACCAGCCCCCTTATGGGCTGCTGGGTGTCAGCACGTGCATGGACGGTGAAGAGATGGATTATTACATCGCTGTCTCAACGCAAAAGGAGGCTCCTGCAGGGATGGAGGAGTATTGGGTCCCTGCGGGCACCTGGGCGGTGTTCGAGTGCATCGGCGCCATGCCTGAAGCGATCCAAAGTATACAGAAGCGGATCATCACGGAGTGGCTGCCTACTTCCGGATACGAATACTCCAATGGCCCGGACATTGAGGTCTACTTCGAAGGAAATCAGCAAGCGGCTGACTACCGTTCCGAAGTATGACTTCCTATTATTAGAAAATAAGTATCGTTCAGGTTGATTTTATTAACAGAAATTGAGCATGGCTCCCTTGTGCCATGCTCTTTGTCTGCTTATGATAATGGCAGGAGGTGATTTCAATGAAAGAGATCAATATCGGCAAAGTGCTGATTGCAAAAAGAAAAGAGGCGGGCATCACGCAGGAGGACCTGGCGAATTACATCGGTGTGTCCAAGGCGTCGGTTTCCAAGTGGGAGACGGAGCAGTGCTATCCTGACGTGACTTTCCTGCCACAGCTGGCGGCTTACTTCAATATTACCATCGACGAGCTGATGGATTATCAGCCCCAGATGAAACCGGAGGATATACGCGCGCTGTACAAAAAACTGTCCGCCCGGTTCGCCGTCGAGGCGCCGGAGGCAGTGCTGGAAGAGTGCCGGGCCGTGGTCCGCAAGTATTATTCCTGTTTTCCGCTTTTGCTGCAGATGGGGATCCTGATGATCAACCACCTGGAACTCGAAAAAGACCCGGAAAAAATCAGCAATCTTGTTCGGGATGCAAAAGAGCTGTTTGTCCGGGTCCGGACAGAAAGCGACGAAATCGCGGTGGTCCGACAAGCGAGGTATATGGAAGCACTGTGCAGTCTGACGATCGGAGAACCGGATGCCGTTCTGGATTTGCTGGGGCATTCAGTTGAACCTGCCCTGCCGCCGGAATCTCTGCTGTCGGCAGCTTATCAAGCCAAGGGGCTGCCCCAGCAGGCAAAATCGGTACTGCAGGCGGGGATCTACCAGAATATCGTCGTTCTGTTCAATTTTCTGCCGGCCTACATGATGCTGTGCGCTAAGGAGCCGGAACGATTTGAGGAGACGCTCCGCCGTACTCTTTCAATCGCAGACGCTTTTGATGTGAAGCATCTGAACCCCTGGCACCTGGCTAATCTGTATGCTGCCGCGGCCCAGGGCTATATGCTGCAGGAGAAACCCGAAAAGGCGCTGGACATGCTGGAGCGGTATGCCGGCCTGGCCGCGGGGAACATCGACCCCCTCCGGCTCCACGGCGACAGCTATTTCGACTTGCTGGAGGAGTGGCTTGAGACGCTGGATCTGGGAGGCAGTCTCCCCAGAGACGAAAAAACCGTGCGGAAAAGCATGACGGACCTGGTGGTTGCCAATCCGTTCTTTGCCCCCTTGGCAGAGGATGCCCGCTACAAGCTGATCATAAGAAAGCTGAAAGGAGAATGAAGCACACCGGCAAGGAGGCTATAGTTCGTGGACAAGTCCCGGCCATTCTTCCCGCAGGATGGCATAGATGCAGTCATCGCCCCAGCCCTCCTCGAGCCGGTAGCTTTTTCTGAAATGAGCCTCTTTGCGCATGCCCAGCTTCTGGAGAAGCCGGATGGAGGCAACATTTCTCGGATCTACCGAGGCGATCACCCGGTGCATCCCCCATAAAGTGAAAAGGGCATGAAGGGCTGCTTTGGATGCTTCCAGGGCATAGCCCTTTTTTTGCTGGGACGGAGCAAGCGAGAAACCGATTTCGGCCTGTTCGGGGTCCTCAAGAAAATGAATACCCAGGTCGCCGGCCAGCCGGTCGTCCTCCCTAGTATGTATTCCAAGCTGAAACCAGGTCTCCGGTACATTCGGCTGCGGTGAAAGCCCAGAAAGGAAGGCGAAGACATCTTCCAGGGTAAGCGGGTGAAATCCTTGATACTGATGAACTTCTTTCAGCTTCCGATAGGCCAGCAGGTCTTCCGCATCCTCACTGCACAAAGGGCGGAGGACCAGGCGGGGGGTGAACAACGGTTCAAAACGACTCATAACATTCCCTCTACTGTGCTGCAATGCTGCGATCACAGACATCATATCAGATATTCATGGTTTCTTATACAGAATAACACAGAAACTACATATGGGATCGGCATAATCAAATGCGTAATCACTACGGATATGTAGTCCACAAAGGAGGAACGCAATATGAAGAACCGCAAAATGATCTTGGTACTTGGGGCTGTACTGTTGCTGATCGGGGCATCCACGATCACGGCACTGGCCGCGCCGGGCTTTGGGGCGCAGTGCTCGTTGGCTGGAGAGTATGAAAGCGCAGCTGAATTCCAGGAGGCCATGCTTGCCCGCAAGCAGGCGATACTGGACGAGCGGGTCGCCGCCGGAACGCTGACGCAGGCAGAA
>CALLHZ010000046.1 GCA_938009115.1 uncultured Clostridia bacterium | reverse complement strand
GGCTCATTCCTGCAAGCGTACCGGTAAGAACAAAAGTCTTTCCCGCAAAGGTGTCGCTGCGTCCTTCTTTTGCCCGGGAGTCCATATTGACCCCTGCCTCAGCCAGCCGCCGGATCAAAGCGCGGTTTTTTTCCTGCCGGAAGTAATCTGTAAGGTCTCCGGCCACGACTTCTCCGAAATCCGGCAGTTGCATCAGCTCTTCCTTGGAGGCATCCATGATCTGATACAATGAGCCATAACCCTCCGCCAGCGTTTTGGCCGACTGCCGCCCCACATTTCTGATTCCCAGTCCGGTGATCAGACGGTCGATGTCGTTTTCCTTGGAACGTTCGATGGCCTCCAGAATGGAATCCACAGACTTCTGCTTGCCGATGATACCTTTTTCGATCAGCGCTTCCCGCTGTTCTTTCAGATGATATATATCCGCCGCATCCCGGATGTGGCCCTCGGAGATCAGCGCCTCCACGGCCATCGGCCCGAACCCTTCCAGATTCATGGCGTCCTTGCTCACAAAATAGGCCAGGGAGCGGCTGTCCTTGGCAGGGCAGCGCTCTCCCGTGCAGTAGAGGTGGGCGCCGTCGGCTTCCGCGGCTGCAGGCGACCCGCACACAGGGCAGCGGGCAGGCATGACAAACCGGGCAGTGCCGGGCGGCCGTTTTTCGGCCACGACGTTTACGACTTCGGGGATGATATCGCCGGCCTTTTGAACCAGCACGGTGTCGCCGATCCGGATATCCTTGGCATCCATGTAATCCTGGTTGTGCAGCGTCGCCCGGGTGACCGTGGTCTCCGCCAAACGGACCGGCCGAAGCCGGGCCAGGGGCGTCATCCTGCCGGTCCGCCCCACCTGCACGGTAATGTCCTCCAGGACGGTCTCTCTTTGTTCCGGCGCGTACTTGTAGGCGATGGCCCAGCGGGGAACCTTGGAAGTCATGCCAAGCTGAAGGCGCATAGCCAGGTCGTCGACCTTCACGACCGCGCCGTCCAGGGGATAATTGAGACTGTGTCTTTTGGCAGCAATGTCTTGTATGGCCGCCCACACCTCCCGGGCTGTGACAGCTCGCTGATAATCCGGGCTGACAACGAAGCCCTGGGCCTCCAGCCACTGGAGCGTCTCCGTGTGGGATGCAAAGGCCCGGTCCTGCGCGATTTCCAGATTAAAAGCAAAAAAGTCCAGGCCGCGGCGGGCTACGATTTCCGGATCCAGCTGCCGCATGGTCCCGGCCGCGCTGTTTCTTCGGTTCTGGTACATTTTTCCCCCGGACAGAGCCTGTTGTTCGTTGGCAGCGGCAAAGCTTTCCGACGACATGTACACCTCGCCCCGGATCTCAAGATAATCCAAGGCTTCGGGGATCTGGCGCGGAATGCTGCGGACCGCCAGGGCATTTTCGTAAACGCTCTCGCCCACGAGCCCGTCCCCCCGGGTGATGGCTTCTTCCAGCACGCCCTTCCTGTAGCGCAAGACCAGTGTAAGTCCGTCGATTTTTCGCTCCACGACAAAAACGGCGCCGGGCAATTCTTTGCGGACCCGCTCCACAAAGGTATCGACTTCCTCTTTAGAGAAAGCGTCCTGAAGAGAGATGACGGGAACATCATGCGCCACCTTCCGGAGGGCCCGCTTGACTCCGCCCCCCACTCTGCGGGAAGGGGTGTCAGGCCGGACCAGCGAAGGGTAACCCTCTTCCAGCCGGCGCAGCTCCACGGACAGCCGGTCGTACTCGTAATCGCTGACCTCGGGATCGTCCTCCTCGTAGTACAGCTTGTTATACCGATCGATGAGAGCATAGAGCTCATCCATTCTTTCCTTGGGATCCATCATTCGTTCACCGCGTGCATGGGAGCCAGATCCTTGGCCAGTTTTTTGGTGCCGTGCTCATCGAAGATCACGGTCAGGACGCTGCCGGAAACGTCGATCACCGTACCGGGCCCGAATTTATCGTGAAGCACCTTCTGTCCCGGCGCCACCGCCTGCCCGGCCAAAGTGTTCTTCTCGTCTGCTTTGCTTCGAGTCGCCCGGATGCTGGATAACGGCGACACATAAGGGCCTTCCGAATAAGGGGCCTTTCCGTCGTAGCGCGCAAAGGACGTCACGGCGGACTTTTTATCGTAGACCGCATCGCCAGCCATGACGCTGCGGTCGATCTCCTTCAAAAACAACTGGCGCAACCAAAATATCAGGACCTAAAAGAAA
>CALLHZ010000045.1 GCA_938009115.1 uncultured Clostridia bacterium | reverse complement strand
CATCGCCCCGAAGCTTGTCCCGGACAGTCAGCCTCTCGATATCCAGTCCAAGGCTTCCACTCCTTCTTTTTTCAACATCTTATCCCACGCCGTCATCCTTCACCGTGACAGTGGCAAAGACGGGTCCGTTCCGCAGCAGTATCTGCACGCTCCCGCTGCGCCCTTCCGGAAAGCCGTGCCGCAGGGCATTGGAAACCAGCTCGCTTGCCACCAACGCGATCCCGGTAGCCACATCCGGCTGCACAAAAATCTCCTCACCGTCCACGGTGATATCCACGGGCTTCTCCCCGCCGGAGACCAGATAGATATCCCTGCAGATCCGGTCCAGAAGCAGATTCAGGCTTATGCTGCCGCTTTCGCCCTCCCTGCACAGCATATCGTGGATGGCGGCGATGCTCAGGACGCGCTGGGTATTTTCCGCAAAAGCCAGCTTCGCTTCGGCATTGTCGGTTCTGCGTGCCTGCAGGTTCATGATGGAAGCGATCATCTGGAGATTATTTTTGATCCGATGATGCATCTCCCGCATGCGGAGGTCATTTTGACCGGCATCGGTCCGGATGTCCAGATTTCGAAGATTTTCTTCGTCCCGTTCCCGGGCCAGCCGCTCAAACTGCCTGCGGCGTATGATCTCTCCGTATACATCCTTCTCTCGAATCAGGACACCGATGATTCTTTGATCCTTGTTGCGGATCGGCGTCGCATCCTGGCGGACAGCCACGCCCTCCTGAGTGATTGCTTTCAGTTCCCGGGTGGGCAGCCCGCTTTCCATAGCCTGATATACCGCAGGCTCCATTTCCCGCAGCGCCATCTTTCCCCGGACGTCCTTTCCGTACGCAGACACCCGGGAACGGTCCGGCGCGGCCTGGGCCGCCACCAGCGCCGTGCGGCCCTGATTGTCAAAACAGTCGATAAAAATATCATCACCGGTCAGCTGGGCGATAAGCGGGAGCTGGCGCTCCAACTCTTCCAGCTGTGAGATATCCTCGCCGGTGAGATCCAACCGGCGGCAAAAGTCCCGAAGCTTCATGGTTTTTCCCTTGGGGAGGGACTTCCCGGAACAGGCTGCTGCTCCAGGATGGCGGCAGCCAGGGAAGCGATGGAACAGCGCTTGTTCATGGCCATGCGCTGCAGATCCCGATAGGCCTGGGCCTCCGTCGTTCCGCTCTGCTTTGCGATGATCTCCTTGGCCCGGTCGATCAGCTTGGCGTCGCTGAGCCTCTGCCGTGCCTGCCGGCTCTCATGACGAGCTTCCCGCAGCCTGGCGCTCTGTGCCCAGGCCACTTCCACCGCAGGCAGAATGAGACGCTGCTCCACCGGCTTGACCAGATACCCGGTCACGCCGATCCGTCCGGCACGCTCCAGCAACTCTTTGTCCGAAAACGCCGTCAGCAGGATCACACATCCGGCCAGATCCTCTTCGATGATCACTTCCGCGGCGCCAAGACCGTCAAATACAGGCATGCGCACATCCAACAGCACGACGTCGGGATGACAGCTGCGGCAAAGCTCCACCGCATCAAAGCCGTCTCCGGCCTCGGCAACGACCTGCATGCCCAGCTCCTGAACCATTTGAACAAGGTCCAGCCTCGTGATCGGCTCGTCGTCCACAACCAAGACTGTTCTCATTTCCTTCTCCCGCATTTCAAAAGTACACGAGCAGACGTCCCTGCCGTGCTATGACAACAGCCTACATGATATTTCAGTCCAACTCCAGAGAATTTAACGGAGAGCATTCCATGAACGCGAGAACTTTTTCCACGGAAACAGCGCCGGTTCTTGCGCCGATCCCCTGCACACAGATCGCCGCTGCGGCGGAAGCGCACCGGGCAGCCTGCCCCGGTTCCATGTGCTGCAACCCGTAAAGCAGCGCGGCAGAAAACGTGTCCCCGGCGCCGGTCACGTCCACGGCATCCACCGGGAAAGCCGGCACCGAAAAGGACGACTGGGTGGTATAGATCCGGCAGCCCCGGCTGCCGGCAGTGACGGCGATCAGCGAAACGCCCAAAGACAGAAGGTCTGCTGCGGCCTGGTCTTCGCTGCGGTCTTTCCGAAAGCGGTCAAAGCCGATATGATTGAATATGGCGATATCCATTTCTTTGTAATGATCGTCACAGTCTTCGTCCACATATCCCGTATCCAGATCGCACAGGATCCTTGTTCCTGCCCTGCGGATGGCCGAAACGACCTCCAGACCTTTTTTGTTGCCGCAGCGCAAGCGAAGAAGGTCCGACAACGTGGAATAGATGTATTCAGCGCCTTTGAGCGCTTCAACATGCGCTTCACAAAGATCGATCTCTTGCAGGCCGGTGTTCACGATCATCACGGTATTGTCCTCGCCCGTCAGAAAGATGATACACTTGGAATCTGCCAGCCTATCGTCCCAGATCACATAGTCCGGTGACACACCGCTGTCGCACAACCCTTCCACAAGGATCTCCGACACTTTGCCCCGGTTCAGGGGGGTCATGAAGCGGGCTGTCCCGCCCAGCGCTGCATAAACGCAGGCCGCATTGGCGATCATGCCGCCGTGCCGGGCTTCCAGCTGATCGGCAAAGGCCTTCCCGCCGGCCCCGGGCCACTGATCGGTGCGGTAATACTCGTCCAGCGCCACATCTCCTAAAAACACGGTATACTTTTCCACAGATCATCCCTCCGCCGGGCTGTCAAGCTGCACCGGACCGCCGGCAATTTCCTTCCAGGCGGTGGGCTCGCCATCGTAAGCTTCGGCCAACCAATAATACGAGACAGGAGCATTCAGCCCCAATGCCGCAGAATGCCATACGCCCCGGCAGAACACGGCCACCTGCCCGGGCCGAAGTGCGAACGCCTTGACATCCCGGACCTCGGGAGACTCTCCGCCCTCCGGCGCAGCGAGGAACGCAAGGGGCGCCCCTGCGCACAGCAGCGCCTCCCGGGTGTGGAGGTGCCTTTCCATTTTTTCGATGATCCGGGGCGCTGCCGCAGCCTGGGTCATCCCCAGATTTCCGGGCCTGTCGATCAGCGGCGCTTTCGTATAGGCGTCGATATAACCGTCCCCGGCGCTTCGGATCCCATCCTCCGGTCCGCCGTTTTCCCCCAGTTCGTAAAGGATCCCAAAGGGCCTGAAATTCTCTGCATTAGCTGCTATTGGCTTCAGAGTGATCATCTAAGGCCCTCCCTGATGGATTCTACCACAGTCATCAACGATCTGACATACTCGGCGCAAAGATCACCGGAGGCCTGATGGGATGTTTTAAAGTAGCTGCCGACAATGGCGCCATCGGCAAGCGCAAGCTGCTCAGGACAGCTTTCCGGTGTCACGCCCGCGGTCACCAGCAGGGGAAAATCGCCCACGATATCCCGGAACTCTTTAATTTTAGAGATTTCCGTCGGCATGCCTGTGCCCAGGCCCGTCACGGCTATGGCATCGCAGCGGGTCATGCCGATGTGCAGATCTTCCGCCAGAGACCTGCCGGAAAGATAGGGCTGATACTTGAAACGCACGCCGCCGATCACACAACCCGCGTATGCGCTTCGCCACTGATCCATCCTTTGGCCGAAGACCGGATCTTCCTCCGGTGTCAAATGTCCCGCCACGGAATCCAATTGGAGAAATGCGGCGCCGTACCGTATGGCAGCCTGGAAATTCGCCTCGTCATCATCCAAAAGATTGACCCCGTACAAAAATGGCGCCCTGTTGCGCTGAAAATCCTCCAGAACGGCCCGGACGTGATCTGGCGTACCATAATAATTCTCCACAATCACCGCATCCACACCGTTTTCCGTCATGATGCGCGCCTCTTCGTTGGCAAGGCGCAAAACCTCGCTTTCCGAAAAACCTTTCAGATGGAGCATGCCCATCACCGGCTTCGGATTCCTGAA
Organism: uncultured Clostridia bacterium; assembly: GCA_938009115.1. GTDB lineage: Bacteria > Bacillota > Clostridia > Peptostreptococcales > Anaerovoracaceae > UBA10908. The sequence goes on along the minus strand of CALLHZ010000045.1, from coordinate 3,567 downwards.
TATCGATAAAAAATCCCGTTTCATTCCGTCTCTCTCTTAAATATGGATCACTCTGGACAGGAAGTCCCGGAGGCGCTCGCTTTTCGGGTGGTCAAACACTTCGTCCGGTGTTCCGGTCTCCAGGATCTCGCCCTGATCCATGAATACGACTTTTGTTGCCACTTCCCGGGCAAAGCCCATTTCGTGGGTAACGACCACCAGGGTCATCCCCGACTTCGCCAGCTCCAGCATCACATCCAGCACCTCGCCGATCATTTCCGGATCCAGCGCGGAAGTAGGTTCGTCAAACAGTAACACTTCCGGCTCCTGCGCCAATGCCCGCGCGATGGCCACCCGCTGCTTCTGCCCGCCGGAGAGCTGGGCCGGATAGCTGTCGGTTTTGTCTTCCAGGCCCACGCGCTTGAGCAGCGCCCGGGCAGTGTCCGCCGATTCTGCAGGGTCTTTTTTCTGGGCATGGATAGGCCCCAGGGTCAGATTGTCCAGCACCGTCATGTGGGGAAAGAGGTTGAAATGCTGAAAGACGAAGCCCATGCGCATGATCAGGGGAATCTGGGTCTTGAGCCGGGTGAAATCCAGTTTTTGCTCATCGATATACACTTCACCGGAATCCGGGATCTCCAGGCCGTTGATGCACCGGATCAGCGTGCTCTTCCCGGATCCAGAAGGACCGATGACGCAGATCACTTCTCCCCGCCCCACTTCGAAGTCGGCATGCCGGACCGCTTTGATTTTTCCGTTTGCAAAGGACTTGCAGACGCCGATCATCTTAATCACTTTCCGCCAGCCTCCTTTCGACGCTGCGGGCCAGGTTGGAAATGGTGACGGTCATCACCAGATACATGACGGCGGCCGCTGTATAAGGAACAAAGAAGTTGTAGTAATTGCTCGTAAGGATCTGGGCGCTGCGCAAAAGCTCGATGGCGCCGATGGTGGAAAGCAGGGAGGAATCCTTGATCAGCACGATGAATTCGTTGATGAAAGGCGGGATGACCCGCCGGAACGCCTGGGGCAGTATGACATACCGCATGGTTTGAATGTACGTAAGCCCGATGGTATGGGAGGCCTCCCACTGTCCTTTGTCCACCGCCTGGATGACGGATCGGAACAGCTCTGTTTCGTAAGCGCCGGAGTTGATGGCGATGGCGACAGCGCCCACCACATAGGGATTGGGTGTATAGACGAAATCCAGCAAAGTTTTCGTCAGAACAGGACCCGCCAGATACAGGAGCATAATCTGCAGCAGCATAGGCGTGCCGCGAAAAACTTCGCAGTAAACATTCGAGATCGCCCGCAGGATGCGAAAGTGTGACATTTTCGCTGCCGCGGCCAGGAGCCCCAGCACCGAACCGCCCAAAAGGGCGCATATGGCAATAGCAAGAGAATAACCGGCACCCTTGATCATGAATTCCAAGTTTTCCGGCGTCAGTATTTTCTGTATCAGCGCTGCAGACAACGTTCACACCTCCCAAGACAGGCATGGAGCTACGATCGGGTAGCTCCATGCGGACAATTGCTGAGTTGGCTTATTTGAACCATTTGTCGAATATTTGCTGGCTTTCTTCGGATTCGCGGAACGCAGCGATCGCTTCGTTGATCTTTTCGATCAGGGCTGCATTGCCGACTTTGGCCACCACGAAGATGCTGTCGGGCCAGAAGTCTTCTTCCAGGACCATGAGCTGGCCTTCGCTGGCGTTGGCATAGGCTTCGCACACAGCACGTTCTGCCACGTAGGCGTCAAAGGCGCCGCTCTTGAGGGCTTCCACGGAAACGGCTGTCTCTTCGCCCACGATCACTTCAATGCCTTCCATATTGGTTTGGAATTCATAGCACAGATCCAGACCCACGTTGCCTCGGCCGGCGGAAATAGCACGGCCTGCCAGGTCTTCCGACGTGACGATGCCGCCGTCGGCTCTCACGAGAACAGCCTGGGTCGTGTCAAGATAGGATTCCGAGTACTCCACGATCCGGTCTTCCTTGTACGAGAAGCAGGATACGCCCAGGTCGATGGTGCCTGCGTCGAGGGATGCGATGATCGTATTGAATTCCAAGGGGATCATCTCAACTTCGTAATCCAGATATTCGCTGATGAATGCCACAAAATCCGCGTCATATCCGATGATGTTGCCATCGGCGTCCACATCGTCGTAGGGCGGATAGTTGGGGCTGTTGCCGATACGGATGACGCCCGGATTGCCCAGCTGGTCTTCCCAGGTGGCTTCTGCATTCGGATCCTCTTTGGGGCCGCAGGCCGACAAAGACAAGATCAGAGCGAGGATCATGACCAGTGCCAGTATTTTTTTCATTTCATTCTTCCTTTCTGATTCACAGCTCTGTGAAGAAAAGCAATTTTTCACTTGAGACATCTTAACACGTATTATTGCTTCGGTCAAGCATTCTTCGCCGCTAAGTATTGCAAATAATTGTATTTTCAATAAGACGTATTATGTGGTATCATATTGACATGAGAGCGATGGAGGAATGTGCCATGCAGATGAATCCCAACAGTCAGATACCATTGTACCGACAGGTCGCCGAAGCGATCCTGCAAACCCTGAACGGCGGAACCTACCGTCCGGGCGACAAAATTCCCTCCGAAGACAAACTGTGCGAGACCTACGGCGTCAGCAGAGTGACGCTGCGGGCTGCGGTCAACCTGCTGGTCGAGGACGGCAAACTCCGAAAGATGCACGGAAAAGGCACCTTTGTGAGCGCTCCGGTCTTTGTGGAAACAAAAGCCGGCGGAAGCTTTACCCGATTCTGCCGTCAAATCGGCGCGGTGCCCCGTACGGAAGTCCTTTCTTCCGGGAAAATCCCTGCCTTCCCCCTCGTAGCGCGGCATCTGGGCACCGAAGCCGGCCATCCGGTTTGCCGGATCAGCCGCGCGCGGTACATCAACGACGTGGCCGCCATATTTGAAGTCGACTACTTTCGTGGAGAGGACGATTACATTCTTTCCGCTGACGTTTCGGGCCAGCCCATCGCCGACGCGATCAAGGAGCATACCGGGCTGGAAGCGCTGCGCTTCGAAGATGTTTTCGACATCGCCCCGGCAACGGAAGAACAAGCAGACGTTTTCCGTTGTCCCCCGAACGCCCCGCTGCTCCTCGTGCAGCAGACAGTCCTGGCCGCCGACCGGCAGATCCTTTACTACAACGAGCAATACATCCTTACCGAACGCTATAAGTACGTCATTTCCTATGCGTAGGGCTATGGGTGGGTAGAAATTTTCTTTCCGCTTGTCGCCCTTGTTCGAACCGGTTTGGACAAGCGGGCCCGGCAAGGAGTCTTTTCGACAAGTGCGGGCGAAAATAGGCGTAAGTTATACAGAAAACCCTGATTTTCCGTCATTCCTGTATAAAAAACTGCTATTAAATCCTATTATTCCCATTTTATGTTATTTTTACATCGTAAAATCAGCCAAATTTCACTAAAATTGCAAAAATCTAGCGCAAAACAGGTAAAAATTATACAGGAAACCTTCTTTTCCGGTCTTTTCTGTATAACTTTTCTTTTTTTGTCCGCATTGAGGTCAGTCAGCGCATCTGGTATACTTCCAGACATGTGCGA
>CALLHZ010000044.1 GCA_938009115.1 uncultured Clostridia bacterium | reverse complement strand
GGCGATCCGGTGAGCCATATCCATTTCCGTGTGGATCACTTCGTCGGCGCCGATCGCTTTCAGGAATTTTGCCTGCTTGTCCCTGTCCGCCCGGGCCACCACATACTGAGCTCCCAACTCCTTCAATGCGCAGGTCACCTCCAAGGAGCATTGAAAATCGGCGCTGACGCACACAAAGCAAGCATCGTAATTCTTGACGCCCAATGCTTTCAGCACCTCCTCATCCTGACAGTCTCCGATTTGAGATGCTGTGACAAGGTGAGCGATCCGCATCACCCTGTCTTCTTCGATATCCACTGCCATGACTTCATTCCCCAGGTCCATCAGCTTCAATGCCAAATGCTGGCCGAATCGTCCCAGGCCGATCACTAAAAATGATTTCATTTGAATCTCCTTCTTATCCGATAATAATTTTTTCCGCAGGATTCTTGATGGGGCTATGCTCAGGATTCACCATGGCCATGGCTACCGAGAGGCTTCCGATCCTGCCGCTGTACATGAGAAACGCAATGACCATTTTGGACAGCAACGGGAGTTCCGGCGTGATGCCGCGGCTGAGGCCCACCGTGCCAATGGCTGAGATCGCCTCGAACATGGAGTCCGTCAAGTCGAAGCCCTGCAGGCTCAGAACGAACCCGCCGGCCAGCAGCAATCCGATATAAAGCGTTGTATTCGAGCATGCACGCTTCAACGCCTCGCCTTCCAGTCTTCGCCCGAATATATTCAAATCTTCGTGTCCCAGGGAGTAGGACATGACAGAAAGTGAGAGCACCGCCAGCGTAGTAACCTTGATGCCGCCTGCCGTAGATCCGGACCCGGCGCCTATCAGCATGAGCAGCATGGTGAGCAGCGTTCCGCCTTCACTCAGCCTGGCCACCTCCACTGTGTTGAACCCCGCGGTCCTCGGCGTGACAGATTGAAAGAATGAGGCCAGCAACCGTTCCGATACCGACATCCCTGTCATTGCCGTATTTTTCTCGAGAAGAAAAAATCCCAGGGTCCCGATCACCAGCAGGATGCCGGTCGTTGTGAGCACGATTTTCGTATGGAGCTGGTATTCCGTAAAGGCCAGTTTCTTTTCAAAAAGATCGTTCCAGAGGAAAAAGCCCAGGCCGCCGACGATGATCAGCAATGATATCGTGATGTTTACCAGCAAATCTCCCTGAAAATGTATCAAGGAGCTGCCCGGCTCCAACAGGCCCATCAGATCGAAACCGGCATTGCAGAAAGCGGACACCGAATGAAACAAGGCATGCCACATGCCCTGAGCAAAGCCCATCTGAGGACAAAACCGGATGGCCAGCAGCAAGGCGCCGCTCAACTCGATGATACCCGTCATGATCAGGACGCGGCGCGTGATCCGAACGATTCCGCCGACTTTCCAGATCCCGGTGCTCTCCATGAGCAGCGCCCGCTGACGCAGCCCGATACGCCGCCCCATGAAAAGGAAAAACAGCACGCCGATCATCATAAAGCCCAGTCCGCCTACCTGGATCAGCACCAATATCACGGCCTGTCCAAAGAACGTAAATTGAGAGTACGTGTCATAGACCACCAGTCCTGTAACACAGGCGGCAGAAGTGGCCGTAAAAATCGCGTCCGAAAACGAAATCCCGTCATGATTGGAGAACGGAAGCCACAACAGCGTTCCGCCCACAAATATGATCAATGCGAACCCGATCAGCAGGATCCGTATCGACTTTAAACGAACCTTCAAGAAAGCACCCCCCAGGCTGCCAGTATTTCAGGGATCTCCAGCCGGTCTGCAGCCGTCCCGTCCACGGAAGGATGGTCAAAGATTTCCCTGTAGACAGGGCCGTTGCACAGCGCTACGGTCCGCATGGAAGGATCCCGCTGTTTTGCCAGCGTGCAAAGCAGGAGATTGTCCAGATCGTTTTCCGATGCCGCAACGACGATCCGATACATCCGAAGCAAAGGAAACGCAGGACACTCCACCACATCGCATTCCAGCTGCCGGGCCCGCAGCGCCGTATAGAGCGCCGGATCAGGGCCGAAAAGCAGCACGTCCTTCCATAGGTATTCCGGATCCTGCTCAGGTTCGGAATGGATCCCGCAGTACTCGTCCAAATGGCACATCCAACGATACAATACTGCCATAAACACAAGCAGCGGAACCATGATAAAAAGTTCTTCCATAAGTATTCCCTGCCTCCTATAAGGGTATACATCAAAAAGAATTAATGCGCTGTCAAAAATTCGGCCCGGGCGTTAAGATGGTGTAAATATAAATAAAAAGCGGCCGGATCATCCGGCCGCTTTGGCTTTTCCTGTTGCAGCGTATTACACCAGTTCCAGAAATACTGCTTCTGCAGCGTCGCCCTTGCGGGGGCCCAGCTTCAGAATTCTCGTATAACCACCGTGGCGTTCTTCGTAGCGGGGCGCGATCTCGTCAAAGAGCTTCGTCACGACATCCTCGTCCACGACATAGGCCAGGACCTGACGTCTTGCGTGCAGGTCGCCGCGCTTTGCCAATGTGATCATCTTTTCGGCTTCTCTTCTTGTTTCCTTGGCTCTGCATTCGGTAGTCTGGATGCGGCCTTCACGTAAAAGATCCGTTACGAGATTTCTCAGCATGGATTTTCTGTGGGCAGTCTTGACCCCCAGTTTTCTATATCCGGGCATTTCGAATCCTCCTTCTTGTGCTATTCATCGCTCGGCTTTAAGCCGAGACCCAGTTCTTCCAGTTTATGCTTCACTTCGTCCAGAGATTTCTTCCCGAGATTCCGGACCTTCATCATGTCGTCTTCCGTCTTGCGGGTCAGTTCCTCGACTGTGTTGATCGAAGCCCGCTTGAGGCAGTTGAACGAACGCACGGACAGCTCCAGTTCTTCGATGCTCATCTCCAGGGCTTTTTCCTTCTGATCCTCTTCCTTCTCCACCATGATCTCCATGGAGTGCATGCTTTCGGTAAGGTCGATGAACAGCTTCAGATGCTCCTGCATGATCTTGGCGCCAATGGACACACTCTCCTCGGGAGAAATGCTGCCGTCGGTCCAGATCTCAAGGATCAGCCTGTCGTAGTCGGTCACCTGGCCTACCCGGGTGTTTTCCACCGTAAAGTTGACCTTTTGGACCGGCGTATAAATACTGTCGATGGGAATCACCGCGATAGGGGTGTTCTCGCTCTTGTTCTGGTCTGCCGGAACATACCCTCTGCCGGTGGAAATATTGAGTTCCATCACCAGACTGGCGTTGTCCTCCAGCGTTGCGATGTGCAGATCCGGGTTATAAATTTCCAGCTCGCTGTCTGCAACGATGTCCGCGGCCGTCACTTCCATGGGTCCCTGGGCATTGATCAGGGCGCGCTTTGTGTCTTCGCCATGGAGCGCGATGGCCAGATGCTTCAAATTCAGTATGATCTCCGTAACGTCTTCCTTGACGCCGGGGATGGTGGAAAACTCGTGGAGTATTCCATCAATTTTTACGGAGGTAACGGCCGCGCCGGGCAGCGAGTTGAGGAGGATCCTCCGCAGGCTGTTGCCCAGTGTCGTGCCATATCCTCTTTCGAGGGGTTCTACGATAAACTTACCGTAGCTGGGATCTTCTTCCGAATACACGCATTCGATGGTTGGCTTTTCAATTTCGATCACTCAAAATCCCTCCTTTACAATCGATTTAACAGATACATTCTCATGGTCAGGGATTGATTACTTCGAGTACAGCTCGACGATCAGTTGCTCTTCCACCGGAGTGTCGATCATGCTTCTGTCAGGCAGTGAAATGATCTTGCCTTCCAGCTTGTCTGTGTCGATGCTCAACCATGCGGGTGTGCTGATGGTCATTTCTTTGATTTCTTTGAATTTGGGAGAAGAGACGCTCTTTTCCTTCACTTTGATGATGTCGCCGGGCTTGACGCCGTAGGAAGGAATGTCGACCTTCTTGCCGTTCACTGTAAAATGCCCGTGGCATACCAGCTGCCGCGCTTCTTTTCTGGAAGAGGCAAAGCCCATGCGGAATACCGTGTTATCCAGGCGAGTCTCCAGCATGACCAGCAGTGTTTCACCGGTGATGCCCCGCTTGCTGGCCGCTTTGACAAAGTAGTTCTTGAACTGGGTCTCCTGAAGTCCGTAGAACCTCTTGGCCTTTTGCTTCTCACGAAGCTGAAGGCCGTAGTTGGAGATCTTTTTTCTGCCCTGGCCGTGCTGGCCGGGTGCGTAATTTCTCTTTTCCAGGGCGCATTTTCCGCTGTAGCAGCGTTCGCCTTTCAGGAACAGTTTCTGCCCTTCTCTTCTGCAAAGTCTGCAGGAAGGTCCCGTATATCTTGCCATATTTCTGTACCTCCCTACCTATACTCTTCTTCTCTTCGGCGGTCTGCAGCCGTTGTGAGGAATCGGAGTGATATCTTTGATCAGTGTGATGTTCAGCCCTGCGGTCTGAAGCGCACGGATCGCCGCTTCTCTGCCGGATCCGGGACCCTTCACATAGACTTCTACAGTCTTGAGTCCGTGTTCCATAGCGCCTTTGGCGGCTTCTTCGGCAGCCATCTGGGCTGCGAAGGGGGTGGATTTTCTAGAGCCTTTGAAGCCCAGAGATCCCGCGCTGGACCATGCCAGAGCATTTCCGCTCAAATCGGTGAGAGTGACAAGGGTATTGTTGAAGGAAGCCTGGATGTGAGCCTGACCGCTTTCAATGTTCTTGCGTTCTCTTCTCTTTTTGCGTACAGTTTTCTTTACTGTTGCCATTAAAGCTTACCTCCTTATTTTGTCGCTTTCTTTTTGCGGCCCACGGTCTTCTTCGGGCCTTTTCTGGTACGGCTGTTGTTTTTTGTGTTCTGTCCGCGAACGGGCAGTCCTTTTCTGTGTCTGATCCCTCTGTAGCATCCGATCTCCATCAGACGTTTGATGTTCATGGAAATATCTCTCCTGAGATCACCTTCCACTTCATATTCCGATTCGATGATCTTTCTGATCGAACCGACCTCGTCCTCGGAAAGATCCTTCACCCTGGTATCGGGGTTGACGCCGGATTTTTTCAAAATCTCAAGCGCCGACGCTCTTCCGATCCCGTAGATGTAGGTGAGTCCGATTTCTACTCGTTTTTCTCTGGGCAAATCGACACCGGCTATACGAGCCATAATTCTACCTCCTATGTTACTGTTGCTGTCTTATCTGCCGGTCGCGTTCATAGCGTCCGGAATTTGGTGAAATGGCTCACGGGTTGTCCCTGCCGTAGCCGGAGGGGACCAGCCGCACCCGATGGCCTATTCAAACACTGTTAACCTTGTGTCTGCTTGTGCTTGGGGTTCTCGCAGATGACCATCACTTTTCCGTTTCTTTTGATGATCTTGCACTTTTCGCAGATCGGTTTCACTGAAGCTCTTACTTTCATTTCTTTTCTCCTCCCATCGTAGGACTACTTGTCTCTCCAGGTTATTCTGCCCCTTGACAGGTCGTAGGGCGAGAGTTCGATCCTGACTCTGTCACCGGGAAGGATACGGATAAAATGCATCCTCATTTTGCCGGATATATGCGCCAGTACGACGTAATCGTTTTCAAGCTTTACTTTGAACATGGCATTCGGCAGCGCTTCCAGCACCGTACCGAATACTTCTATGCTGTCTTTTTTAGACATGAACAGCGTTCCTCCTTTGTCCGGTCGCATCAGCTGCCCCTGCTGCCGGGATATCCCGGTCCAGGCAGGTAAGCAGAAGGGGTTCATCCTGAGTGATCACAACAGTGTTTTCGTAATGAGCGGCCAGCGAGCCGTCCGCAGTGACGGCAGTCCAGTTGTCGGCCAGCACGTCGACTTCGAAATCACCTGCAGCGATCATGGGTTCGATCGCCAGGACCATCCCGGGAACCAATTTTGTCCCCCGGCCGGCCCTTCCGTAGTTTGGAATTTGAGGATCCTCGTGCAGATTGCGTCCGATCCCGTGACCCACATAGTCCCGTATCACCGAAAACCCGGCTTCCTCCACATGCTGCTGGATCGCCTGGGACACGTCCCCCAGCCGGCACCCGGCCCTGCAGAATTCCAGTCCTTTGAAAAAACTCTCTTCTGCTGTCTGGATCAGCTTCTGGGCCCGGGCGTCGATGCGGCCTACCGGATAGGTACGCGCTGCGTCCGAATAGTATTCTTTGTATATCGTTCCCAGATCCACGCTCACGATATCGCCTTCCCGAAGGATCTTCTTTTCGGAAGGGATGCCGTGAACGATCTCTTCGTTCACCGATACGCACGCCGAGGCGGGGAAACCGCCGTACCCTTTGAATGCCGGAAGCATATCCTGCTGGAGGATATAAGCTTCCACGTAGTCGTCGATGTCCTTTGTGGAGACACCCGGCTTGATGAATGCGGCCAGGTCACGCAGCATTTCGGCTGTTACAGCCGCTGCGCGGGCCATGGTCTCCAGTTCTTC
>CALLHZ010000043.1 GCA_938009115.1 uncultured Clostridia bacterium | reverse complement strand
CGCAAGAAGGCAAACAAAAAATACTAGAAACAAAAGGACGGCATAGCCGTCCTTTTTAATACGTTTGTCCTGGCTCCAAAGGCTGATCGCCTGCGAGTCCGTGTTTTTTGAGTTTGTAATAAAACGATTGCTTGGAGAGACGGAGCAGGCGAGCTGCTTCTGCAAAGCTGTGGCTGCTGGCGATGGCGTCGATCAGGATATCTCGCTCGATCCCCTCCAGGATCTCCTTCAGTGATTTTCCTTTTCCAAGAGGATAGGTGATCGTATTGTTTTCCACACGGTTCCAGAGATAGTCCGGCAGGTCTTCCTTTAAAATATAGTTCCCTGAGGTCAGATTGAAACCGCTTTCGATGATGCTTTTCAGTTCGCGGACATTCCCTGGCCAATGATAGGTGCGAAACAGTTGGCTGACTTCTTCTGCGACACCCCGGATGTCGCTGTCCATCTTCCTGTTGTACATCTGGACAAAATAATCCGTCAATTCTTCAATATCTTCTCTTCGTTCCCGAAGGGGCGGGATCCGCAGCTGGACAGCGCCGATACGGTAGAACAGATCTTCCCGAAGCGTCTTGTCTTCCACGCACTGGATCGGTGATTTATTCGCTGCCGAAAGGATACGGACATCCACATCGATAGGCCCCTCGCCCCCTACCCGGGTGATGCGTTTTTCTTCGATGGCCTTGAGCAGCTTTGCCTGCAGATTCAAGTCCATGGAATTGATCTCATCCAAAAATAGGGTGCCGCCGTCGGCCACTTCGAATAGGCCCTTGCGGTTTTCCGCGCCGGTAAAGCTTCCCTTGACTGTGCCAAACAGGATGCTTTCCAGCAGAGAGGGGGGGATGGCTGCGCAATTCTGGGAAATAAACTTTTCCGCGCTTCGGGCGCCTTCCTTATGCAAAGACTGGGCCACCAGTTCTTTTCCGGTGCCCGTTTCTCCATAGATCAGCACATTGGAATCGGTCTTGGACACCTTCCAGATCTGCTCTTTGAGCCGAAGCATCTTTTCGGAATGGCCGATCAGATCCTCCAGGCCATAGAGTTCCCTGGGCCTGTCGAGCTTCGTCGTGGAGAGAACGATCTTTTCCTTTTGATAGCTTGCTACTTCCACCGCGCCGATGATTTTGCCTTTTTCGATCAGGGGGAGGGCGCTGATGATCCCGTCGATGGTCTCGTCATTGTAGGTCGTAAACCGCTGGGGCACGTTCAGCTGGGGTTTCCCGGTTTTGAGAACACTCCAGACGATGCTGTTTTCTTTTGTCAGATTCTTGTATACGTCAAAAATGGATTTTCCCAGCATTTCGTGGGGCTTCATGCTGTTCATGTCCGGCCGGACCAAATGGTAATAGCGGACAATGCCGTCCTTGTCGGTGATCAGGGCGCTGTCCACATAATTGAAAATATTCAGGATTTGATCTGCGTATTTGGCCAACATATCCTTTCCCTCCTCGTCAAAAAAATTTTACCATCTTTCGGCGCTTTCGTCAAAATTTTTTGTCTTTCCGTGAAATGAAAACGATTCATTCCGGGATGCGCTTCCTCAAAAGTCTTCAAATGCAATATATTACGGTTGTTTTTTTATTTGGCACAATAATTGCTATATATCAACATGGAACGGTGATTGCCGTTGTAACCGCAGTATAGAAGTTTGAAAATCAGGAGGACAATATGAAAGTTGCTATTCTGGGATCAGGAAACGGAGCTCACGCGGCGGCCTTTGAATGGTCGAGAGCCGGTCACGAAGTATGGATGTTCGATTTTCCGCAGTTTGATGTCATCCAGGGGATCGCCGCAAAAGGCGGCGTCGAGTGTCAGGGTGAAATGGAAGGTTTTGCGCCTGTGGCCTATGCCGGCAGCGAGATCGACCGGGTCCTGGACGGAGCCGGACTGATCATTGCAGTAGGCCCTGCCTACAGCACGGAGCCCTTTGCAAGGGCTTGCAAGCCTTACGCCCGGGAGGGGCAGGTTTTTGTGGTATGCCCAGCCTCTTTTTCCGGCGCCATCGTCTTCAAGCAGGGTTTGGGCCTTGATCTTTTGGACGAGCGGATCATCGTCGCCGAAACATCCACACTTCCTTATGCGGCGCGCCTGGTGGAGCCCGGCACGGTATTTATTCACAATCGGTTGAAAGGAGGCCTCTATATCGCAGCGCTTCCGTCTTCCTGCAACAGGAAAGTGTTCGAAATAGTCCATCCGGTCCACGATACCATGGAGCTGGTGGACAATGTGTGGCAGACAAGCTTCCAGAATGCCAACCCGGTGATCCATCCGGCCGTTTCTCTTCTGAACGTAGCGCTGATCGAACGGACCGGAGGAAATTTCCTGTTTTACGAGGAGGGCGTGACGCCAGCCGTAGGACGGCTGATCAAGGCCGTGGATGACGAAAAGATCGCCATCGGCGCAAAACTGGGCGTTCATATCATGAGAGACACCGAGCTTGGCATGCTGCAGGGTTATCAGGCCATCGACAGCTACGACATCGGCTATTCCACGGCGCCCGGTTATAAAGGAATCATGGCTCAGCATTCGCTGGATTATCGTTATTTCAATGAGGATGTGGGCTATGGGCTGGTCTACATGACGGATTTTGCCCGCCATATCGGTATTGAGACCCCTATTATGGATTCCCTCATCAATATCATATCAGTGCTCATGGAGCGCGACTACCGAAAAGAAGGGGCCAGAACACTGGCGAAGCTGGGTCTGGATCGCTATGACCTGCAGGAACTCGTCCATAAGTTCTGATCCGACGCAAACCTTGGCCCAAAATGCAAAAAATAGCCCGTGTACGGGCTATTTTTATGGTATAATTATCAATCAATATCCTTTGCGCATCCATGAGGAGGCCTATTTGAGCGAATTACGAATGATACCGGTCCAGTCCGTGGCACACAATGAGGTGTTCGGCATCCTGGATGTCAACCTGAAAAGCATCGAAAAAGATTGCGGCGTGGAGATCGTGCTTCGTGGCGATGAGATTCTGATCCGGGGCGACGAAGCTGAGCGGGCCGGGCAGATCATCAACGAGCTGTTCACCGTGGTGGACAGCGGACAGCTTTTGGACGAGCAAAAGGTCAGTTACATCATGGAGCTTTCCAAGGATGGCGTCTCTTATACCCAGAGTACGCTCTCCAAGGACGTCATTTGCTTTACACATCGCGGACGTCCGCTGAAAGCCAAAACCCTGGGACAGAAAGACTATGTCCAGGCCGCTAAAAACAACGATATCGTTTTCGGCATCGGACCTGCCGGAACCGGGAAGACTTATATCGCCGTGGCGATGGCCATTCAGGCCCTCAAGAACAAGGAAGTGGAAAAAATCATTCTGGCCCGGCCGGCAGTGGAAGCCGGCGAGCGTTTGGGCTTTCTTCCCGGAGACCTCCAGGAGAAAGTCGACCCTTATCTGCGGCCGCTGTATGATGCCCTTTACGACATACTTGGGCGGGACAGCGCGCTTCGGCTCAAAGAAAAAGAGACCATTGAGGTCGTGCCTTTGGCTTATATGCGCGGACGGACATTGGACAATGCTTTCATCATATTGGATGAGGCGCAGAATGCCACGAAGGAACAAATGAAAATGTTCCTGACACGAATGGGCTTTGGATCCAAAGTGATCGTCACCGGGGACATCACCCAGATCGATCTGCCCCGGGGCCGCCGTTCCGGTTTGATCGATGCGATGAATGTGCTGAAAGACGTGGAGGGCATCACTTTCGCCATGCTCACCGACAGCGATGTGGTCCGCCACCCGCTGGTTCGTCGGATCGTCAACGCTTACGACCGTTATTTGAAGAAGCATCCGGAATGGAACGAGGAATAACATGTTCATTTATTTTGATACCGATTCGGCTCAGGAGCCGGAAATCGCAAAAAGCATGCAGAAGGCTGCAGAGCTGTGCGCGCAGGCGGAAGGATTGGACCCCTCCGATCTTTCCGTTAGTGTCACTTTTGTCGACACGGAAGAGATCCGCCGGCTGAATCTGGAGTACCGGCAGAAAGACGAAAGCACAGACGTTCTTTCTTTCCCCCAGTTCGAAAGCCTGTCTGATCTGAGAGGCGGGGGTGAGATCAATCTGGGCGACGTGGTGATCTGCAGAGCTGTGGCGGAAGAACAGGCCAGGGAGTACGGCCATTCCCCGGAGCGCGAGCTCTTGTACCTTTTCACCCACAGCATGTTTCATCTGCTGGGCTATGATCATTTGGAAGAAGATCAGCGGCGGGCGATGCGGCTGAAAGAAGAGGCTGTCATGGAACAAATGGGACTGTCCAGAAAAGATATGGGAGGCGATAACCTTGGATGAAAAATCGTTGTTTCGGCTGGCAAAGGATGCCTTGGTGAATGCCTACGCGCCTTATTCTGACTTTATGGTAGGGGCTGCACTGCTCACGGACAGCGGAGAAGTGTACACCGGCGTCAATGTGGAAAATTCTTCTTTCGGCGCCACCATCTGCGCGGAGAGAACGGCTTTTGTGAAAGCGATTTCCGACGGCCATCGGAACTTCAAAGCCATTGCCGTTGCCAGCAACGGCGCCAAAGCCTGGCCCTGCGGCATCTGCCGACAGTTCATGTACGAATTCGGCGATGAGCTCACCGTGATCACGGGACCGGACGAAGACCATTTGGAAAAGCATGATATCAAGGAACTGTTATTGGAGGGTTTCCGATTATGAAAACCGGATTTATAGGGATCGTAGGAAGACCGAACGTAGGTAAATCCACGCTTCTCAATGCCATACTGGGCGAAAAGATCGCCATCACTACCGACAAGCCCCAGACTACCCGCAACACCATTCGGGGGATCTATACCCGGGACGAAGGGGACAGCGAAGACGAAGGCTGCCAGATGGTGTTTATCGACACCCCCGGGATCCACAAACCCAAGAACAAGCTGGGCAGCTATATGACAGAGGCGGCCACCAATACCCTTCGGGAAGTTGACGTGATCCTCTTTCTCGTTGATGATGAATATGCCGGGCAAGGCTCCGGCGACGATTACATTCTGGAACTGCTAAACCAGAACAGCACCCATAAGATCCTGGTCATCAACAAAATCGACAAGCTGGGTCCCGAAGCATTCCGGCGCACGTACGAACTGTATGAGTCCATGAATATCTTCGACGCCATCATCGGCACCCAGGCCAAGCTGGGGCACAACGTGGATGTGCTTCTGGATACGATCGAAGAGATGCTGGTGGAGGGTCCCATGTACTTTCCGGCAGATATGGTAACCGATTATCCCGAACGCTTCCTCGTGAGCGAGATCGTGCGGGAAAAAGTGCTGATGTACCTGAATGACGAGGTGCCTCACGGCGTGGCCATCGAAATCGAAATGTACGAGGAGACGCCGGAAATCACGAATATCGGAGCTGTTATCTACTGTGAAAAAAAATCTCATAAAGGCATCCTGATCGGTAAAGACGGCAAGAAGCTCAAGGGGATCGGGAAGAGCGCCAGACTGGAGCTCGAAGCCCTGCTGGGAACGAAAGTCTACCTGGAGCTTTGGGTGAAGGTTCGGGAAAACTGGCGGGACAGTCAGACGGATCTTACCAATTTCGGGTACAAAGGGTAGCGATGTATACAGATTCTCCGGCGGTGGTCATGCGCCAGGTCAAGACCGTAAACGGACGGCGGATGATCGTTCTGTTTTCCAGGAAATACGGGAAGATCAGCGCGGGCACCTCCATCAGCGAGTCCGGGAAAAACAAATCAGCCCTGGCCCTGCGCCCTTATACCTATGGGCGGTATGAACTGTCAAAAGTCAAGGAGAATTATTATATCAACGGAGCCGAGGTCCTCCGCAGCTATTACAGGATCGGGGAAGACGTGGAAAAATACCTGCAGGCCTCTTATGTGCTGGAGTTTACCGACCAGCTGCTGGCAGAAGGGGAACCTGCGCCGGGGCTTTTCGATCTGCTGACGGAATTTCTTTCCATGATGGAAGACCGGAAGCAGGCTTATGGGACACTGGTGCTTGGATATCTTTGCCGGGCCATTGCTTGGGCCGGAAATGCGCCTGAACTGTCAAAGTGCATCGGGTGCGGCGAGCAGGAAACGAAGCTTTTTTCCGTCAAGGACGGGGGACTGTTGTGCGGCCGTTGCAGCCAGGTCCCGGAGGGGGACCGCGCATTGATCTTCCCTGTCACAGCGGATATAATCGATGTATTCAGGTATTTGACGGAAAATCCATTGAAAAGCCTTCAAGGCCTGGCGCTGCGTGAGGACTTGGAAAAAATAATCAGAAATATTCTCAGGAGCTATGTCGCTTATCACCTGGGGATCGAAGAATTGAAGAGCGAAACGCTGATCGTATAGCCTGCGCTGCAGGCATAGGAAGGAAAGGGGAAAAAGATGGACATTTCATTGGAAAAGATCGAACTGGTCAAGGACCGGACCGGCGTAGGATACAAAGAAGCCAAGGAAGCGCTGGAAAAAACCGAAGGCAATGTGGTGGATGCGATCATCCTGATCGAAGAAAATATCGATGAAGCCGGAAAGAGCAAGATCGGGGCACAGGGCGCCGACATGATGGAATCCATCAAGGAAGCGATCCGCAAAGGCAATGTGAGCAAGATCCTCATCAAGAAAAAAGATGGCGAAGTGCTGCTGAATCTTCCGGTGAGCATCGGCATCATCGGAACGGTGCTGTTCCCCTGGGCCGCTGTCGGAGCCACGATCGCTGCATTTGGCACAAAATGCACCATCGAACTGGTAAAGGACGACGGCGAAGTAATCAACATTTCGGAGAAGGCCTCGGATACCTTTGATACTGTTGTAACCAAAGGCGGCGTGATCATGGACGAAATGAAAGACAAGAGCGAAGATCTTGTGGACGTGGCCAAGGAGAAGGGTCAGGTAGCCTGGACCGCCGCCAAGGAAAAAGGCGCCGACGTGATGGACTCGATGAAAGAGAAGGCTGCAGAGCGCATGAAAAAAGCCTCAAAAGAAGATATGGACGGATTTTGCGACTTTGATCTGAGCGATGTGGACGATGTGGTGGAAACGGTTGCGGAAACCGTGGAAGATATAACTGAAAAACAGGAGAGCAAATAAGCATGAAACAGGAATTCTCGATGGAAACCATTGTCGCACTGGCAAAAGGACGGGGCTTTGTCTATCCCGGTTCCGAAATATACGGAGGCCTTGCAAATTCATGGGATTACGGTCCCGTGGGAGTGGAACTGAAAAATAATATCAAGCGAGCCTGGTGGAAAAAATTCGTGCAGGAGTCCGAATACAATGTGGGACTGGATGCGGCGATCCTGATGAACCCTCAGACCTGGGTGGCCTCCGGCCACGTGGGCGGGTTCTCTGATCCGCTGATCGACTGCAAGGCCTGCAAAGCAAGGTTCCGGGCGGATAAGCTGGTGGAAGACCATGCGAGAGCCTCCGGCGCAGCTATCGAAGGTCTCGACGGCTGGAGCCACCCGCAGCTGGAGGAGTATATCCGGGCGCAGGGGATCCCTTGTCCCGAATGCGGCAAATCGGATTTTACGGGAATTCGGCAATTCAATCTGATGTTCAAAACATTTCAAGGGGTTACGGAGGATTCCAAAGCCGAGCTTTATCTGCGTCCCGAGACGGCGCAAGGTATTTTTGTGAACTTCAAAAATGTTCAGCGGACCACCCGTAAAAAGATCCCCTTTGGCATCGCCCAGATCGGCAAATCGTTCCGAAATGAGATCACGCCTGGCAACTTTATTTTCCGCATCCGCGAATTTGAGCAGATGGAGCTGGAGTTCTTCTGCGAGCCGGGGACCGACCTTGAATGGTTCCGCTACTGGAAAGACTTTTGCTACAAATTCCTTCTCGATCTGGGGATGAAACCTGAGCTGCTTCGCCTGCGGGATCACACCAAAGAAGAGCTTTCTCATTACAGCAATGCCACGACGGATTTCGAATTCATGTTTCCCTTTGGCTGGGGAGAGCTGTGGGGCGTCGCCGACCGTACCGATTTCGATCTGAAGCAGCACCAGCAGCATTCAGGTCAGAATATGGAGTATACCGATCCCGTTACCAACGAGAAATATATTCCCTACTGCATCGAGCCATCCCTGGGCGCCGATCGCGTGACCCTGGCGTTCCTTTGCAATGCCTATCACGAGGAGACCGTTGCCGACGTGAACGGCAACGAAGATACCCGCGTGGTGATGAAATTCCATCCAGCGCTGGCGCCGTTTAAGGCTGCCGTGCTGCCGCTTACCAAAAAGCAGGCAGACCGGGCTGCGGAGCTGCGGGCAGAGCTGTCCCGGCATTTTACCGTGGATTACGACGTTCCGGGCAGCATCGGCAAGCGCTATCGCCGCCAGGACGAGATCGGGACTCCGTTCTGCATCACTGTGGACTTCGATACGGAAGAGGACGGAAGCGCAACGATCCGGGACAGGGATACCATGGAGCAGATCCGTTTGCCATTGGATCAAATCAAAGACTACATTCTGGAGAAGATGCAGTTTTAGCACGAAAGGAGAAAGAACGATGATGAAGTACGTCTATTTATTTCGAGAGGGTAAAGGCAGCATGAAGGAGCTGCTGGGCGGAAAAGGCGCAAACCTTGCGGAAATGACCAATCTGGGCATGCCTGTTCCCCGGGGTTTTACCATCACGACGGAAGCCTGCACACAATACTATAAGGACGGACAGCAGATCTCTTCGGAACTTCGTGCCGAAATCATGGATTATGTGAGCAAGCTTGAGGAGCAGACCGGAAAGAAGTTCGGAGACGCCAGCAATCCCCTGCTGGTATCGGTGCGCTCCGGCGCCCGGGCTTCCATGCCCGGCATGATGGATACGATCCTGAATCTCGGCCTGAACGAGCAGGTTGTGGATACCCTCATCAAGAAGACGGAAAATCCCCGTTTTGCCTACGATTCTTATCGTCGCTTTATCCAAATGTATTCCGATGTGGTCATGGAAACCGGCAAGGAGCACTTCGAAGAGCTTATCGATCACATGAAAAGCAGCCGGGGCGTTAAATTGGACACCGAATTGACTGCCGACGATCTGCGGCAGCTGTCGGAGCAATTTAAAGAGGCGTACAAAGAAAAAGTGGGTCAGGACTTTCCCACGGATCCCATCATTCAACTGATGGGGGCCATTGAAGCAGTTTTCCGCTCCTGGAACAATCCAAGAGCCATCTACTATAGGCGTATCAATGATATCCCATCCTCCTGGGGGACTGCCGTCAACGTCCAGGAAATGGTTTTCGGCAACACCGGCGACAACTCCGGAACAGGCGTCGCCTTTTCCAGAAGCCCGGCCACGGGAGAAAAGCAGCTTTACGGCGAGTTCCTGATGAATGCCCAGGGGGAAGACGTGGTAGCCGGGATCCGGACACCTCAGCCCATCCAGCAGCTGAAGGAAACAAATCCGAAGGTCTACCAGGAATTCCACGACATTGTCTACAAGCTGGAAGCTCATTATAAAGACATGCAGGATATGGAGTTTACCATCGAAGACGGCAAGCTCTTCATGCTCCAGACACGGAACGGGAAAAGGACTGCCGCGGCAGCCCTGAAGGTCGCCACGGACATGGTGGACGAGGGGATGATCACCGAGAAAGAAGCTGTCCTGATGATCGATCCCAAGCAGCTGGACGCGCTGCTGCATCCCCAGTTTGATCCCAACGCGCTTAAAAAGGCCGAAGTGATCGGCGAAGGTCTGCCTGCCTCTCCGGGCGCCGCCTGCGGCCAGGTAGTCTTTACCGCCGAAGCGGCGACGGAATGGACGGTCAAAAAAGGCGCTGCCGTGATCCTGGTCCGGTTGGAGACTTCCCCCGAAGACATCGAGGGAATGCATTATGCCAAAGGCATTCTGACGGCCAGGGGCGGGATGACATCCCATGCCGCCGTCGTGGCCCGGGGAATGGGCACCTGCTGTGTCGCAGGCTGCGGTGAAATCGTGATCAGCGAAAAGGAAAAGAAATTCCGCCTTGGCGGAAAGGAATACAAAGAAGGGGATTATATTTCGCTGGACGGTTCTACAGGAAAGATCTACGGCCAGGCCATCGACACAGTGGAAGCTACGATCTCCGGCGACTTCGACAGGCTGATGAAGTGGGCCGACGAAGCGCGTTTCATCAAGGTTCGCACGAATGCCGATACGCCCGAGGATGCTGCCAAGGCCGTGGAGTTCGGCGCCGAAGGGATCGGTCTTTGCAGAACGGAGCACATGTTCTTCGAAGCCAGCCGGATCGCAGCCATGCGCGAGATGATCCTTTCAAGAACCACGGAGCAGAGAGAAAAGGCCCTGGCCAAGCTGCTGCCCATGCAGCGCAAGGACTTTGAAGGGATCTATGAGGCTATGAAGGGCTTCCCTGTCACGATCCGCTATCTGGATCCGCCTCTTCACGAGTTCCTGCCCACCGACGAGGATGACATCCTGGCCCTCTCCAAAGAGATGGCGCTGCCGGTGAACGAAATCAAAGAAGTGATCAGCTCCCTCCACGAGTTCAACCCCATGATGGGACACAGAGGCTGCCGTTTGGCTGTTACCTATCCTGAGATCGCAAGGATGCAGACTCAGGCCGTCATCGAGGCTGCCATCAATGTGCAGAAACGTCATCCGGAGTGGATAATGGTGCCGGAGATCATGATCCCCTTGATCGGTGAACGAAAAGAGCTGGCTTTTGTCAAAGCGATCGTTGTGAAGACTGCCGATGAGATCATCGCCAAAGCCGGTATCGAATTGAAATATGAAGTCGGCACGATGATCGAAATTCCAAGAGCTGCGCTGACTGCCGACGAGATCGCCATGGAATCCGATTTCTTCTCCTTCGGGACCAACGACCTTACCCAGATGGCTTTCGGATTCTCCAGAGACGATGCCGGAAACTTCCTGGACGCATATTATGAAAACAAGATCTATGAATCCGATCCCTTTGAAAAGCTGGACGTGGACGGCGTCGGAAAACTGGTGGATATGGCAGTGAAATTAGGCAAAAAAGCCAATCCTTCCCTGCATCTTGGGATCTGCGGCGAACATGGCGGCGATCCCTCCTCCGTTACATTCTGCCACAATGTCGGACTGGACTACGTGTCCTGCTCGCCCTTCCGGGTGCCCATCGCCCGGCTGGCGGCGGCCCAGGCACAGCTGAAGCAGCCCAGGACTGTGTAAGTGACCCCGCTCTGCGTGGAATGATCGAAACAATACCAGCACCCGCCTTTGAGGCGGGTGCATTTTTTTATGCGATACCTCTTGACAAGGCAATCAAGCAGGCGTATATTGCATCTATAGTTAATTAGTAAACCAACTAACCAACAAACAAAGGGATGGGGTGAAGGTTTGATCCGTTATCTGAATGAAGAACGTCCGATCTTTCTGCAGATCGCAGAGATGCTCAAGGACGACATCGTGAGCGGCGCCTATCCGGAGGACTCTCAGGTTCCTTCGATCACGGAATTTTCGGTTGCGTTCAACATCAATCCGGCAACCGCGCTAAAAGGGGTCAATATTCTGGTGGAGGAAGGATTGCTGTATAAGAAACGAGGGCTGGGCATGTTTGTGGCGTCCGGCGCCCGGCAGCAGCTGATCGGACGCAGGAAAGAAGGGTTTTACCGGGACTACATACAGCCCATGATACGGGAGGCCAGGCGTCTGGAGATCGGCTCCGGGGAATTGATGGAAATGACAGAAAGAGGGATCAGAGAACATGGGGATCGAAATCAGTAAGGTGACTAAAAAATTCGGAGACACCTGCGCGTTGTCGGAGGTGGATCTTGAACTGAAGGAGCAGGGACTCTACGGGTTGCTGGGAAATAACGGCGCGGGGAAGACAACGCTTTTCAACGTTATCACAAACCGCCTGTTTCCGGACAGCGGATCGGTCTGCATCGACGGGGAGTCTGTGGCGGACCGGGACGAGGTTCTGGGGAAGATCTATATGATGGGGGAGGAAAACTACTATCCGGAAGATATGAAGGTTTTCAAGGCCTTCGAAAAGACCGGTCTTTTCTATCCTCAGTTCGATCTGGAGAAAGCCCTGGAACTGTCACGCCAGTTCGGGCTGGATACGAGAAAAAAGATCACCAAGCTTTCTACCGGCTATGCGTCGATTTTCAGGATGATCCTGGCCTTGTGTGTCAACACGCCGTATCTGCTCCTCGACGAGCCGGTCCTTGGCTTGGATGCCCGTCACCGTGACATGTTTTACAAAGCCTTGATCGAAAAGTATGCCGAGGCCCCCTGTACGATCGTGATCTCCACCCATCTGATCCAGGAAGTGGCGCATATCATTGGCCATGCCATCGTGATACGGGACGGATCTATCATCAAGGACGCCCCGGCAGAGGAACTTCTGAAGGGGTGCTGGAGCATCAGCGGATCCAAAGATAAAGTGGAAGCCTTTACCCGGGGAATGCGCGTTGTCAAAACCAGTGCTATAGGCGGATTGTCCAGTGTGCTTGTGGAGAGCGCGGATGAAATCTCAGCGCTCCCCGAAGGACTGGAAAAGCAGAAGGCCACTTTGCAGGACTACTTTATAGCCTTGATGGACAAGGAGGAGCATAAGAATGAAGCTTCGTGCGGTAATTAAGTATAAGTCGGATCATGCGCTGAAAAGCGCCGGCATTTATTTCGTCATTCTGCTGATCGTCCTGGCCGGCGTGATCAGCATCGCCAGGGTCACAGCCTCGGAGGGGAGTGATTCTTATGTGACTTTTTCCGGCTACACCGTGGGCGCCTGGATCATGATGCTGGTGATCGGGATCTGCAGCATTCGTGAAGACCTTCGCTTTTTTATACAAAACGGCGTGGGTCGCCGCACCACATTTTTGGCACAGTGGATCTCAGCCCTGGAGCTTGCTGCGCTGCTTGCGATAGGCGGACAAGTTTTCCAGGCACTGGCCACTGCGATCACAAGAAACATGGCAAATGTCAAGATCGGTGAGCTTTACAGCATGATGTATGCGAAGGACGCGCCTTCGCTGACCTTGTGGCAGCATATGGAAACCTTTTTCCTGTACCTGGGGTTCCTGGCGATGGCTTATATGGCCGGCATGTTTTTCTCGCTGATGTTTTACAAGCTCAATAAAATGCTGCAAGTCATTGTCGCGGTGGCGCTTCCGCTTCTCTTTTTCGGAGGGATGCCGTTTCTCTGGATGCACTTCAGCGCGCCCATCACGGCAGTCTATCGCTTTGCGGCATCAAGCTCCTGGAATCTGCTCCTGGTGTTCCTGCTCGTTACGGCGGGGCTGGGGACCATCAACGGACTGATGACCCGGAGGATACCGATCCGGGGTTTGTAGAGAGGGCGCTCTTCGGGGGAAAGCGTCCGGACATGATCACATCATACAAAAGGGGAATCAAATAGAAGAGCGGTCCGCAGTTGAAATGCGGACCGCTCATTCATTGTAATGAACAGCATTGAATCAGGGCTGGCCGTAATAGCCGCGCTCCCGGCTTTCCTCGGCGATCTGTTCTTCGGAAAGCCGCGCCACGGGCAAGCCCGTGGCCAGGGCTGCCAGATAGCCCTTGCAGGCGTCTTCCAGATAGACGGCAGCCGAGAGCGCCTGGGAAATATCCTTTCCCCAGGCCATTACGCCGTGATGCTTCAGGATCACGGCCAGTGACCCTGTTGCCGCGGATACTGCGGCAACGCCCATACCCTCCTCAGAGCTGGGTGTAAAGGGCGCTACCGGTACTGCGCCCTGCAGTTCGTCGATCAGTGTGGTCGTGCAGGCCGGCAGTTCATCGGCGACAAGGCTCAAGGAAACGGCATAGGGTTGGTGAGTATGCAAAATTACGTTTATATGAGGCATGTGCCTGAAAATGTAAAGCAGCGCCCTGTGATCGCTGGAGGGCCGGCGCGTCCCTTCCAGGATCCGGCCTTCAGGATCCATAAGGACCAGATCCTCGAGACACATCGTATCGTAGCTCATGGCGGAGGGCGTTACGAGGATATTGCCGCAGGGCATCCGCCGGCTCACGTTCCCGCCGCTCATCACGATCAAGCCATGCTGCTGCATGGCCCGCGCGCAGTCGATCATCTGTTGTCGTTCGATATTGTACATCGCTCACCTTTCCAGCCGATAAGCTTCGCCGCGATCGCGGTAATATTTCCATGCCGCTGCAGGAGCTGGCTTATCGAATACGGCCCTGCCGATCACCACCGCATCGGCGCCGGCCAAAACAACATCTCTCAGGTTCGTATCATTGATCCCGCCATCTACCCAAATGGGGGTTTGTCTGGGCAGGAGCCTTCTGGCTTCGGCGATCTTTTCCAGCACGCCGGGGCGAAAGGGCAGTCCCTCATGATCGGCCTCCACGCTCACCAGCAGCACGTGGTCAACATCGTTGGCGTAGGGCTGCAGCACCTGCACCGGCGTTTTGAGATTCAGCGACAGGCCGGCTTTGACACCCCGGCGCTTTACGTCACTTAGAAACAGACTGGGATAGGGAAGAGCTTCAATGTGGGCGCAGAGTTGATGGATGCCTGCCTGACATAAGTCGCCTACATAGTCACATGGGTTTAATACTTCCAGATGGACATCCAACGGGATCGTCGTATGACTGGCGATAGCGCGCACCATATCTGCGCCAAAGCTGATGCCGCGCACAAAATTGCCGTCGTCGATATCGATATGCAAATTTTCGATTGTGCTCACTGAATCCAGCACATCCGCCAGACGGAGCAAATCAGCCGAGTAGATCGACGGACTCACGATAAACATAAGCGCCTCCTGCTGTGTCTCAAAGGGGAATCATCCGTGGAAGACCCGTAGGGCTTCAATTGCTTTTTTATACTTTTCATATTTCCTGCGGTATTTTTCATGATATTCTGCTCTGGGTTGATGGATACGTTCCGTCGCGTACATGTCATGGACTGCGTGGTTCAGATCGGAAAAGGCTTCGCAGGCCACCCCGGCGCCCATAGCGGCGCCTTTGGCCGCCAACTCTGTGCCTTGAGGGATCTCTACGGGCAGTCCCAATACGTCTGCCATCATTTGAGACCATACCGGACTGTGAGCTACGCCGCCTGAGAGGCGAGCCGAGGCAAAAGGCGTCTCAGGCTTCAGCCTGCTCACGTGCATGGCGGTGCTGAATACGACCCCTTCATATACCGCAAGAAGCAGGTCGTCTTTTCCATGACTGCCGTTCAGGTTAAGAAATGCGCCACGGCCGCCCGATACGGCGGAAGCATCATATAGATACGGAATAAAAATAATGTCGCTTTTCTCCGGGTCCATGGCGGAGATCCTTGTGTCACAAGCCTTGTAAAAATCATGGCGGCCGGCACTTCCCAAGGGCGCGTCCATTAGATTGGTCGCGAACCAGTCGAAGTTCGAGGCGGAGGTCGCCGAAGAGTCTTCGATCAAATAATGGTCCGGCAGATAGGAAAGCGTCGTGGTATTCCGGTTGAGGTCATACTCCTCATTGGCTGTTTTACTCAAGTACTGATTGATCGACCAGGTCCCGGCGATCAGGCACAGCCGGCGTTCGTCCAAGATTCCACTGGCCAGCGCATTGGCATCGATGTCGAAATAACCTCCTGCCACCGGCATGCCGGCTTGCAGACCTGTTTCCGCAGCAGCCGCTTCCGTTACATAGCCGGAGATCGCCGTGCTCTCCACGCAACGGGGGGCCAGTCTGTGATAGGCTTCGATCCCCAATGCTCGAAAAATTTCCGGGTCAAAGCGGCGATCCTTCAAATGGAAGAGGCATGTCGAGGAAGCTTCCGTGACCTCTGTGGCCATATTCCCCGTTAAACGGAACCGGATCCAGTCTTTGATCCCCAGGAACTTTGCGCTGCGATCCAGCACCGCTTTGTCATGGTCTTGAAACCAGGGGATCAAGGCCGCCGGCTGAGCAGACCAGATGGTTTGAAGTGTTTGATGGAAAATTTGCCGCTGGGCTCCGCTCTGGGCAAATCGGCTTCCGTAGTCGGAGGCCCTGGAATCGGTGGATACGATGCAGGGCGTCACAGGGGCGCCGTTTTCGTCGACCAGAAGCATCCCGTTCCCATAGCCGGTCAGGCCTGCGGCGAGGATCTCCCGGGGAGAAATGCCCGATCCTGTCACTGTTTCCCGTATCGTTTCCGCCGAAGCGCGCCAAACCGCCTCGGCATCTCTCTCGGTCCAGCCCGGATGGGGCTGATCCAGCGGGAGACGCCGGCGGGCGATCATCACCGTTTTTCCGGTCAAATCAAAGAGGGCGCATTTGATTTCAGAGCCCCCATTGTCGATGCCAATAAGATATCCGGCCACGAACGCTCCTTTTCTTTACAGTGAACTGCGGTAGGATCTGACTACATCCATAAAAGCTTTGACCCGTGCCTGGTCGATGTGCTTGGTGAAATCGCCGTCTTCTTTGAACGTCGTGCCCACCACAGCGGCATCGGCATACTCCAGTTTTGTCGTCACGGTATCGACGCGGCAACCGGTATTGCACAAAACCACCACGTCCGGGGCGCCGGCCTTGACTTCGCGGATCAAGTCATTGTCCACTTCCTGGCCGGCAGCCGAGGCGGAAATGCACAAGCCTGCGGGCGAGGCTTTGAAAATAACGGATTTCGCGATATCCACCAGCGGCCTGGTATCCAGGTTTCGATCCGATTCCGGATTGATGAAATACAGCATTTTCAAATCATCCAGATGCAATTCCGCTTTGCGGCGCATCAGCATGGAAAAATCGTTGTTGTAAAGGCCGCCGTCTCCGACATAGACGCCGGAGAAGGTTCCCCGGATAAATTTCGCGTCCACGGCAGCGGCTAATTCGATGCTGGCCAGGCCGTCGGAAATACAATCCACACCGTAGGGAACGGACAATTCGCTCATCAGCTCTCCGATGACCCGCGCCATGGCGGCAGGTGTTATAAAGGACATATGGCGTTGGTAAGGCAGGCTGAATTCATTGCTGAATATAATGCCGTCCACGCCGCTGTTCTGCAGTGCGTGAAGATCCTTTCTTGCCAGCTCCACCACCCGTTTCATGGTGTCTCCCTGGCGGAACAACGGATCGCCCGGCAGGGGATCCAGATGCAGCATGGCAAAAATGGGTTTTTTGACCCCAAACATTTTTTCGGTCCAAAGCATAATACAGTTCTCCTTTTTCTTGATTTTGTCTGATTGATTATATCACGGGACGAAAAGGTGTGAAAGGCGGTAGTGATAGATGTCGATAGAAAGAAATTGACAAAATAAGTAAATTATGGTAACATCAAGTCAATTCAGGAGGCGCAGATGAAACCGATCCATATCACGATATGTCACAGCGATCCGGTCTATGCCAGGGCGCTGGCCCAGGGTCTTGCGTCAAGATGGCGCCAGGCTACTTTCTTGGTGGCGACGCCCGGCGCCGGGGATTTGCCGTCAACCGTGGATTGGATCCTTAGCGACGACCCGGAAGATGTCCCATGCCCCGGAGCGAAAATAATCCAGCTGTATGATGACCCCGAGGATCTGAAGGATGAACAGCAGGGTATCCACCGTTATCAGCCGCTTTGTCTTATCGCGGCGCACCTCAGGGATCTGTGTATGGAAAAGAACGCCGGAAAGGCGCCTGCAAGCAGCGCAGGGAATACGATTTTCTGGGGT
The DNA here is from genome assembly GCA_938009115.1 of uncultured Clostridia bacterium. Lineage (GTDB taxonomy): Bacteria > Bacillota > Clostridia > Peptostreptococcales > Anaerovoracaceae > UBA10908. The sequence goes on along the minus strand of CALLHZ010000043.1, from coordinate 17,912 downwards.
TTTACTTCCGGTGTCGGCGGCAGCGGCACCAGTTCCCTTGCCCAGGCTGCCGGGCGCATCCTTGCCAGGCTTTATCGAGCGAATGTTTTGCTGATCAGTTTCGACGGATTCACAGTCTGTGACAGCACCCCCGGAACGGACGAACGTACATCACTTCGGGAGCTTCTGTACCGGATTGCCTGCGGTGAAAGCGTGACAACGGACCTTCTTCAGATTCATTGCCGAAGAGACCCGTATGGCCTGTATAGGCTCAGCGGAACCGATCGGATAAACCCCTTGTGCCGGACCGATCCAGAAGAATTGTACCGGCTTATGCGTCAAATCGCCCAATCCGGGGCCTACCAAAGAGTTTTGCTGGATGTTCCTCCGGCGATTTTTTTCTGGAAAGAGCTGATGCGTATGTGTGAAAAGAAAATCGTCAATTTCGGATTCCATGACCATCGATCCGCTCCATCCTGCCTGCAGGAGGAAGTCCTCCGGGAGTGCTGTCTGGAAGACGGCACAGAGCCGGATACAGGCATATATGTTTTTTGTTCCATGGAGGATCCTGCCACCTTTTTGCCAGAGCATTGGTCAGACGGTGTGGATATTCATGGCCAGTTCGGATCGGAGGTCCGGGCACTTGTTGACAGAATGGAACACTGAGAAAAAAAATTATCCGGTCTCATTGAAAACGCTGACCGAAGCAGCTCGCGGGGAAATGGCCGGTATGGCAGAGGCTCTTTCCGATGAGCAGGTCCTGGCGCTTGTCGAGCGGCTGGTGCTGTCTCATCACTCCCTTGCCGAACTGCCACCGGGTCGGCTGAAATCCCTTATCCGCCTTATCTTTTGTTCCCTCCGCAGAGAATTGGAGATCCTTCACGATTATGCTTCAGATCCGGACGTGTCTGAGATCATGGTCAACGGAGTAGGAGGAATCTTTATTGAGCGCAGCGGAAAAATCGAACAGCTACCGGTTTCCTTTGAATCCACTGAGGATCTTGAGCGGGTGATACGCAGGCTGGCCGCCGGTGTGAGCCGGGAGATGAATGATTTGCATCCCATCGTGGATGCGCGGCTCCAAGACGGATCGCGGGTGAACGCGGTGAACCGGAATATCGCGCTGGACGGTCCTGTTCTGACCATTCGCAAATTCAACCGGGATCGCATGACCCTGGATGATTTGATACGGCAGAGAGATATCAGCGCTGAAGCCGCAACCTTTCTGGTACGCCTCGTACGCAGCGGGTATAACATGTTCGTCAGCGGCGGGACGAGTTCAGGAAAAACGACTTTTCTGAATGTACTGTCGGACTGCATTCCCGGTGAAGAGCGGGTGATCGTCATTGAAGACTCTGCAGAGCTTGCGATCCGAAACCATCAGAATTTGGTGCGCATGGAGGCACGGAACGCCAATGCGCAGGGTCGTGGCGCAGTAACCATCCGTGATCTGATCAAAACAAGTTTGCGTATGCGCCCGGACCGTATCATTGTAGGCGAAGTCCGAGGCGGAGAGGTCGTTGACATGCTGGCGGCCATGAGCACAGGGCATGACGGCTCTTTGTCCACAGGACATGCCAATTCTCCCGAAGGCATGATCGGACGGCTGGAGACGCTGTTTTTGTCAGCGTCGGATTTCCCTGTGGAGGCGATACGAAATCAGATCGCCGGGGCGATCGATATCTTCGTGCATTTAAAAAGAACGGCTGACGGAAAGCGAAAAGTCTGGGAAATCGCTGAGGTGGAGGGTTGTATCGATGGTGCCGTTCGACTGAATACACTTTTCCATTACATTCCCGAAGAAGGCCTAACCGCCACAGGGAATAGCCTGATCCACCGGGAAAAACTGGAGTACTATGAACGGAGAGGGATCTTTTGATCGATTATCGATACTACATATTGTCAAAAGAAGAAAAAATACATTACTACCTGGTTGCTTTTCTTTTGATATTTTGCATCGGTATGCTCTTTTACCGAAGCATGTTATTCTCAGCGTTGTGCATGCCTGCTGCCGGCTTTTGCGAAAAGTATTGGGCTGAAAGGAAAGCAATGGTTCGAAGGGAAAATCTTTTGGAAGGATTCCGAGATGTCCTTTCTACCCTGTCAGCATCTGTCTCCGCAGGCCGGCAACTTCCAGAGGCCATTGCCGATGCAGCAGAACAGGCAGAAATCTCCTATGGTGCTGCTGCGCCGGTAACACTCGAATTGAAACATATGACAGCGCTTTATCAGGACTCTCACGGATCGCTGGAAGGAATGCTGGTCGACTTTGGCGTCCGGAGCGGTTTGGAGGAGATCCGGCAATTTGCGGGCATCTGCCAGATTTGCAGCAGGCGAGGCGGCGATATAGAGGAGGTGGCGTCTACCAGTGCCAATTTGATTCTGGACCGCATCCGCTTTCGCAGGGAATTGCGGATGTTGACCGCCCAAAAAAAATTGGACATCGCATTTCTGGTCACCATGCCTGTGTTGATCCTTTTGTTCCTGAATCTGACGGCGCCGGATTATCTGGATATTCTGTACGCTGGGGCCGCCGGCCGCCTGATCATGACGGCCTGTCTGTTGACGATCGTGACGGCATTGCTGTGGGGAATGCAAATGATCAAGGTGACGATGTGAGATCTCTTCGATTTTTTCAGCTGCTGCGTTCATGGTTCCGCAAGGCGGACCGACTGATCTTCAAAAAGGAATCGGCACGGCTTCGAGAACAGTCCTGGCTGTTCCTTGACGACCCGGGCTTTGAAGATCGTACCGAAGGGCACTTTAAGAAAAAATTGATACTGTGCCGAAATATTCTTGCACTGGGCCTTGCCTTCTCTGCGCTGTGTGGACTTGTCACGCTTTTCGGGGGGCCAGGTGGGAAGGATCTGGTACGCCCTGGGTTTGGAGAGCCGCTCAGACATGCAGTGGTGGATGTTCAAGGAGAGTACCGTGATGTCACGATAAGCGAAACATGGGTCCTTCGACTGCCTGCCAGGCTTTTGACGCCGGAAGAGGAACATCAGAGACTCCGTCTTTGCGCTGAGGCGCTTCACGACTTGATCCTGGGGGAGAATTCCTCGCTTCTGTGTGTCAGAAGCGATCTTTCCCTTCTCCGCTTTCATGAGGAGACAGGCGTTTCGCTTGCATGGGAAAGCAGCGATCCAAATCGTATCGGGCAGGATGGAACCGTGGATCTGCTGGGCGCTGTTTCCGGTGAAACTGTGAGGATCGGAGTGGATATGTCTCTGGGGGCTTCGTCAGCGCACCGTGATTATACTGTCGCCTTCGCCCCGGCGCGGCCAAAAGATGTAAAAGCGAGTCTTCGACGGCATTTGTCGGGACTCCGGGAAGAATTAAGTCGTCCCGGCACGGAGGAAGCAGTAACCATTCCGGATAAAACGGAGGAGGGAATCTTGCTGAGCTGGCGGCTCCACCGGTCGTCCCGATGGCTTCTTCCGGTCCCGGTCGTGGTCATGGTCGCCGCGGGAATCTATCTTTCCCGTTTTGACGGTCTGAAAAGAAAGGCTCTAAGGAGGCGCAAGGATGTGGAAGAAGAATTGCCGAACCTGTCTCTCCAGCTGACGTTGCTGCTGAATGCCGGGTTGGTTGTGACCTCGGCTTTCGACGAACTCCTTCAGGACTGCGAAGGCAGTTCATCCCCGTTGTACCGCATCCTCGGCAAACTCCGGATGCAATGCATACAAACGAATGAGTCTTTTGTAAATGCGTTGCACCACTTTGCCCAAAAGACGGGCAGCCGTGATTTTCTTCGTCTGGCTGTCCTTATCGTTGATCACTCGTCCCGGGGCAGCGAGCTTGCTTGCAAGCTGGAGCGTGAGCGCATACAGCTTTGGGAGGGACGTTTGCTGCAGGCTCAATCTCGAGCCAGGGAGGTGGAGACGAAGCTTTGTCTTCCGTTGATGCTGCTTCTCTGTGTGATCGTGGTGATCGCCGTAGCTCCTGCATTGATGGAAATATAAGCAGATGAAGTGAACGAGAAAGGAATCCTAATGAAACTCAAGCTTTTTAAAAACAGCAAAGCCGGCATGGAGCTGGTGCAAGTCGCAATCCTGATCGCTATCGCCATCGCATTGGGGCTGATCTTTAAATCGCAGATCGGAGATTTTGTCGACGGCGTGTTCGGAGATCTTCTTGGGAGCGACTTTTGATCCGCTCCAAAAGAGGAAGCGCGATCGTCGAAGCTGCCTGGATCTATCCGATGGTCGTATTGCTCCTGGCGGGATTCATAAGATATGCACTTTTCCTCCATGAAGAGGTGCGGAAGGATTCTCTGCGCCATCAGGAAGAGATGCTCTCAACAAACGATCCTGCCGGGTTGGATATCTGCATGCTCATGCGGGGGAAATGGCTCTTGCCGTGAACAAAAAAGGGTTTTCATCATTATATATCATTATGGTGTTGTCTGCGCTGATGCTGCTGATCCTGACGGTTATTGAGAGCGCTTCCGGTTATGCGCTCCGAAGTCGGGCTGAGGCGATTTGCAGGCTTTCCGGTGAGTCGGTGCTTTCGGAATACCAGCCCGGATTGTGGCGCCGATATGGTATTTTCGCAGTGCGGGCTTCCAATGAAAGACTATCTGCCTTGGCGAATTTTTATGTCGGAGAAAATCTAACCGTACAGGGAGATAATATCTTGCGCATGAAAATGATGTCCTGTGTGGCTGATACGCAGGAATATCCTGCCTTGGATACCCACAGGTTTGCAGCACAGGTCCATAGCGCCGGCGCCATTCTGACTGCGGAGGCGCTGCTTTTCGATGAGAATTCCGGCAGTATCTTATCCAATGTGGACAAAGCGTTGACGCTGTCCGATATGCTGCGGACGGATTCGGAGGAAGCGCTCCTGCAGGCAGAGGCACCTCCGGAGGATGAAGCATCAGAAGAAATCGGCAATGCCCAAGAAAAAGCTCGGATGCGATCTTTACTCAAGCGGTATCGTGACTCCGGGCAGCCGGTATATGATGAAGTCTTATGGACGAAGTCGATTCCTTCCGGAACTGCGGCGGAGAATTTGCCGACGCATTGCCTGGATGTGCCTGTCCGGAAAATGTTGTTGAGCGGCGCAACGCTCCCCGGGCCATCGGCGCTGCTGGAAAGTGCCTATATTCTTGACAAATGCTCCAATGGACTCAACATTGCAGAAGGTTCATCCCTGGATCTGGAAGTCGAATATATTCTTTTTGGACTCCCTTCAGATCAGGAAAACTATGAGCAGATCAGGAGCAGCCTCTTTTGGCTTCGCAGCGCATTGAATCTGGCGCATATTTACGGAAATCCACAGAAAAAGTCGGAAGTCACAGCACTGGCTGCCTCTGCGCTGGCGCTGATTCCGCTGCCGGCTGCTGCGTTTATCGTCGCCGGGATCTGGGCTGCTGTGGAGGCCCGCAGCGATGTGGAGCTTCTTCTTTCCGGAAAAACCGTTCCTTTTATCAAATCAGCTGAGGACTGGTCGACAGACCTGGATGGAGCGCTCCGTGCCGGTCCTGCTGCGGACTCCTTGCAAAGGACGTCAGCGGATATCGGGAGCTATGGGGATTATCTGCGCTTTTTTTTGCTGATGGCCGATTCACGGGACAGGCTTGTAAGACTGATGGACGTGATGCAGCTCAATGTTGCCGGGATCGAGGGAGGCGCCTTTTGTTTTCGGGATTATGCCTACGGATTTAACATGGAGGTCCGATTTGAAAAGCAGATCCGGTTTCCGGGATACAGCGGTACGGGAATGCGGGGCGCAACGGTGGTTCAGAAACACGTTTATCAGTAACCGCCGGGGATCCCTGATCGTGGATGCCGCTTGTTGTCTTCCTGTTCTGGTGATCGCCGCCGTTACGCTGCTGCATTTGATCCTGCAGTGCGGGATCGAAGAGACGGCGACCTATGCCTTGGTTCAAGGTGCACGGATCACATCCAGGACAGCAGCTGTGATTTCTGAAGAGGGGTTCGATGAAAAGGCATTTCGTATCGCTGCGGCGGGGGCATGGGAAGGCATGCTGCTGGCCGAATGGGGCGTTTCGCATCCGGATGCGTCCTTGAAGGATCTGAGCATTGGAGGGACAGCCCTGCTGGCAGAAGGCACACTTCGTGTGGACCGCTTGGCGAGGGTCCGGGTGTCAGTACGCAATCCCATTCTTCCCGTACCGGCAAGCATCAGAGATCCTGAATCGTTGAAAAATGTTGTATTTCGTCCTTTCGTTGGTGAATCATCCCAGGATGGGCTCTACGATGCAGTACATGTTTATGTGTTTCCCCGGCGCGGAGAACGCTATCACGTCCGCTCCTGTCCGGTGATGCAGAACGGAGAGATCCAAACCGTACTTACAGAGAGCATCAGAAAATCTTGCGCGCCTTGCTCGCTTTGCCATCCGGATGCGCTGCCGGACGGAGCGGCGGTTACTCTATTTTCTGCGGGCAGCAAGGTATATCATCGTCAAAGCTGCACGGCTGTCACGAAAAATTTCATCTGTATCCCTCGCAGCGAAGCCGTTGCCCGAGGATACACGCCATGCCAGATCTGCAAAGGAGGTCATTGATGACTCATATCGGATATACGCTTGCCGCGCCGGCGTTGGCTGCATACAAGGTGGAGGTCCTCCGTCGGGGATGCTGTCCGGCTTTGGCTGAGGCAAGCATCTGCGTTGAAGGTGCCGATATTCGGATCATGGTTCACACCGGGGGCCTTTTTCATCCGGCTTCCTGCATGGAGAACAGGAAGTCAATTGAAACAGGCCGATTGGTCGAAGGCATGGTTCCCCTTATCCTCGGCTGGCTGCGGCGTATCATCGAGGCCTGCGGGATATTGGAGGAATATATGATTTTTGAAGAAGATATTTCGCTGCGGCTGGAAGACTTGTATTTCGAAAATGAAAGAGGCCCCGCTAGGCTTTTGCTGAAGCCCGGCGGGGCAGGGTTGGTCGACGCTTTGAGCAGACTATGTTTGGAGATGCATGATGCGTATCCGGGCTGCAATGCCGATCTGGTAGCCCGCCGTATTTCGGAGCGCAACGGAACACAGTTGCTGGACCGCCGCGCTCTGCTTTCGTTTCTTTCCTCTTGGGAGTTCGAACTGAGATCCTAATGTCCGGGCATGGAAAAAGCCGGAGCATGCTCCGGCTTTTGATGTCGATCTGGTGCGAGATATTTACTCTTGATAAGATCTATCCGTTCTGAATTGTCTTCTCTGGTTCTTTTTGTTGTCTCTGCACTCTTTGCATCTTTTCGGTTCGTTATCGAAACCTTTTTCCTTGTAGAACTCCTGCTCACCTGCGGTGAAAACGAATTCCTTCCCACAGTCCTGACATATTAATGTCCTGTCTTCCATCGTTTGATTCTCCTTAGTATTCATGTTAGTAGCGGATAACAATATTTACTGGCAAGATCTGGAATAACGAAACGAAATCTGTCTCTGTGCGTCATAAATATCTCTTGTGCCTAATAATATACGACTTTCCTGCGGTTGTAAACGATTATTTTATTGGCTGTAACGATTGAGAATTACAGCCGTTTCCGGTATAATCAGCAGTATGATACCACTGTCTACGAGGATGAGACCTCTGACGCTGGAAGAATTTTACGGACAGCGTCATTTTATGCACGAGGGCTCTCTGCTCTACAACTCCATACAAAGCAAAACCTTTGAATCCGCCATCTTCTACGGGCCTTCCGGAACGGGAAAAACCACGCTGGCCCGTATCATCGTGTCCCGGATGGGCGCAGAGTTCCACGAGCTGAACGCCTCCACCTGCGGCGTCAAGGAACTGAAGGAGGTCCTGGAATCGGCGAAGGTGAAATTCTTCGGCCTGCAGAAAGAGGTCGTTTATCTTTATGTGGACGAATTTCACCGCTGGAACAAGCTGCAGCAGGATTCTTTGCTCCAGGCGCTGGAAGAGGGGACCGTCCGCTTTATCGGCAGCACGACGGAAAATCCTTATTTCGCCGTCAACAACGCCATTCTGAGCCGGGTACGGGCCATTTACGAATTCAAACGGCTGGAGAATGAGGAGATCATACAGATCCTGCGAAACGCCCTTTCCGACAGAGAAAGAGGGCTGGGCGCCCGAAAGCTTTCCGTCGGCGAGGATGCTTTGGCCATGCTGGCAGACCGCAGCAGCGGAGACGCCAGGATCGCTTTGGATACCCTCGGCTTTGTCGCCGACAATATGACCGGCAAGCATATCACGCTCAAACAGGTGGGCGAGGCGATGCAGCGCCAGACCTCCTTCTATGACCGGAGCGAGGATAAGTTCAATCTGCTTTCCGCTCTCCAGAAATCCATCCGCGGCAGCGATCCGGATGCGGCTATTCACTATTTGGCAAGACTGATCCAGGCCGATGCGGATATCCTGATGATCGGCAGGCGGCTCATGGTCATTGCCGCCGAGGATATCGGCATGACCTTTCCCCAGGCGATCTCCGTGGTCACCTCCTGCGTACAGGCCTCCCAGATGGTAGGCTTCCCGGAGGCCCGTATCATTTTGGCCGAAGCCGTGATACTGCTGGCGTCTTGTCCCAAATCCAATTCGGCCATCATGGCCATCGAAGAAGCCATGAACGATCTGCGGACCCGTAAGATAGACGATGTGCCGGCGCACCTGAAGGATGCCCATTACTCCGGCGCAAAAAATCTGGGGAGAGGTGAAGGGTACTTGTATCCTCACGCCTACGGCGGCTATGTGAAGCAGCAATATCTCCCCGATGATCTGGCCCGGGCCGGCGTCCGTTATTACCGCCCGACGGATAACGGACGGGAGGCGCTGTTCAAGAAATTTCTGGAGGAGCTGAAGAAATGAGGACGATCACCCTGGCCGACCACGCAGGCTTTTGCTTTGGCGTGGGACAAGCCGTGAACCGGGCCGCGGAGGAACTGGAGGCCATCGGCAGAAGAGGGGAAAAGCTCTATTGCCTTGGCGCCCTCATCCACAACAAGACCGTTACGCAGGACTTCGAAGCCAGGGGAATGGTGACGGTGAAAAGCCTGGAGGAAGTGCCCCGGGGCGCTTCGGTGCTGATCCGGGCCCACGGCGAGCCGCCGGAAACGTTCCGCGTCGCCGCGGAAAAGGATTTGATCCTGATCGACGCCACTTGTCCCTTTGTTTCAAAAATCCATCGCCTGGCGGACGAGGCCGCTTCGGAGCAGCGCCGTGTCGTTATCATCGGCGATCCGGGGCATCCGGAAGTCAAAGGCATAACAGGATGGGCAGGGGCCTCCGCCGTCATCGTGAACGATCCGGAAGACGCAGAGGCTGCTGCAGAGATCCTGCGGGATCAGCCCCTGACCGTCGTGGCCCAGACCACGATCACGGGCGAAAAGTTCCGGGCCTGTCTGGAGCGCATCCGTTCCTATTCCGGTGACGCCGTCGTTTTCGACACCATTTGCCAGGCGACCAAACAGCGTCAGGACGCCGCGCTGGAATTGGCGAAAAAATCCGACGCCATGATCGTGATCGGCGATCGAACCAGCTCGAACGCGCAAAAATTGGTCGAAATTTGTGAAAAAGTTTGCAATACGGTTCTTTTTGTTGAAAAATCGGACGATTTGCCATTGCATGAGGTGCAAAAGTATTGTAAAATAGGCGTTGCGGCGAGTGCATCAGCACCTGAACGCATCATTAAGGAGGTTATTGCAACTATGAGTGAAGATTTCACCAAGGATCTGCAAACAGAAGAAACAAATGAAATGTCGGCTTTTATGGACGAGATCGAGAAATCTCTCCGTTTGCCTGCAAGAGGAGAAGTGATCACCGGGGAGGCTGTGCAGGTCACAGACGACTACATCGTGATCAATCTCGGCTGCAAAAAAGACGGGATATTGCCGAAAAGTGAAATGGTGCTGGAAGACGATCAAAAATTGACTGCGCTGTTCAAAGAAGGAGATGAGATCCAGGCCAAAGTCATCAAAAGTGACGACGGCGACGGGAACATCCTGCTTTCCAAGAAAAAGCTCCAGTCCGGAGCGCATTGGGACGAGATCACCGCAGCTTTAGATAGCAAAGAGATAGTCAACGCGACCGTCGTCAAAGAAGTCAAAGGCGGCGTCATCGCCACGTACAAAGAAGTATCCGGATTCATTCCCATGTCCCAGCTGGCCGACCACTATGTGGAGAGCGCAGCGGAATTTGTAGGAAAAACACTGCCCGTCAAGGTCACGAGAGTCGATCAGCGGCGCAATAAGGCTGTGTTCTCCCACAAGGCATTCCTAAACGAAGAGAAGTACAAGAAGATCGCTGAGATCTGGCAGACGCTCAACGTTGGCGATGTGGTGGAAGGCAAGGTCATGCGCTTTACGGATTACGGCGCCTTCGTGGACATCGGCGGACTCGACGGACTGCTCCATATTTCCGAGATTTCCTGGGGCAAGCTGAAGCACCCGCAGGAAGCGCTGTCCATCGGTCAGGTCATCAACGTCAAGATCCTGTCCATGAACGAAGAAAAAGGAAAGATTTCCCTGGGCCTCAAGCAGAATGCACCGGAACCCTGGTCTGTGATCGACGATCACTATGCCGAGGGAACCGTGATTTCCGGCAAGGTTGTCCAGATCAAGGAATACGGCGCATTTGTGGAGCTGGAGCCCGGTCTTGACGGACTGGTCCACATTTCCGAGGTCGCCCATAAGAGAGTCAACAAGATTTCCGACGAGCTGTCCATCGGCCAGACCGTCCAGGCCAAAGTCCTGGAGATCGACCGGGAACGCCGCAGGATCTCTCTGAGCATCAAAGAAACCCTGGATCCCAACGCTGTCCAGGACGAAGCGGAAGACGAAGAGCCTGCTGCCGAAGTGCTTGAAGCATCGATCGAAGCGGAAGAAGCCGCAGCGCCTGTCGAAGCGGAAGCTGCTTCGGAAGCCGTGGAAGAAGAGGCCGCAGAAGGCGATATGCCGAATCTGAAGAACCTCAAGAAAGCCGAGTTGGCTGCTTACGCGGAAGAAAAAGGCATCGAACTGCCGGCCAAGGCAACCAATGCGGAAATGATCCAGATCATCGAGACAGCATTAGAGTAGGACATGGATGAAGAAAAACATTGTACTGATCGGAATGCCCGGCAGCGGTAAGACGACCGTGGGGCGGGAGCTTTCCCGCAGAACGGGCATGCCCCAGGCTGACGGGGATCATATCATCGAAGATGCGGAAGGAAGGAAGCTTCAGGAAATACTGGACACCGAAGGCATCGAATATTTCAAGAGCATGGAAGGCAGGATCCTGGCGAACCTGACCTACGAGAACTATGTCATCTCTCCCGGCGGGAGCGCGGTCTATTATCCTGAGGCTATGGCGCATCTGTCGGAGATCGGAGACATTGTATATCTCAACGTCAAATTTCCGGAAATCCAAAGGCGTGTCACGAACCTCACTTCCAGGGGCATCGTCTTTAAGCCGAATCAAACCTTCGAAGACCTGTACAATGAGCGGACGCCGTTATACGAAAAATATGCGGAAATCGATCTCAAAACCGAAGGAATGTCGGCGGAAGAGACTGCTGACAGAATCCTTGAACTGTTGGGATATCAAGCCTAAACGGCAACAACTAAATAAAAGACAAGGGCAAATCGCCCTTGTCTTTTTTTCTCTTTTCCTGTATATTTTATTCATATTCATGAATCATTTCTGCGGAAGGAGGCCTAAAAAATGAGTCGTTTTCTCGGAGATGATCTCCTTCTGACCACCCCGGCAGGCAAAGCGTTGTATCATGACATCGCAAAGAATTTGCCGATCGTGGATTATCATTGCCATATCGATCCGGCCGACATCGCTTCGGACCGGATTTTTTTGAACCCGACCAGCCTGTGGCTGGATCACGACCATTACAAGTGGCGGCTGATGCGGGCCAATGGCGTCGAAGAAGCTTATATCACCGGGGATGCCGATGACTTCGATAAGTTTCAAAAATGGGCCCAGACGCTGGAAAAGGCGCCGGGGAACCCGCTCTATCTTTGGTGCCACATGGAGCTGAAAACGTTCTTCGGGTATACCGGGCATTTGAAAGGCAGCAACGCCGGCGAGGTCTGGAATTTTTGCATGGAACGGATCGGAAGCGGCATGCGGGCCTCGGAACTGCTGAAAGCCACAGACGTCCGGCTTCTTTGTACAACGGACGACCCTGCGTCGGACCTTTCCTGGCACCGGGCGTTACTCCGGGGCCCGAAGCGAGCGTATCGCATGCTTCCTACGTTCCGTCCGGACAGGATCCTTGCTGTAGAGGCGGAGGATTACTCTGAGTATCTTGAGAAGTTGTCTGCAGCTTCCGGCATCGATATCGATAGTTTTGACTCTCTCCGGGCCGCCTTGGACCAGCGGATGGATTTTTTTGCGGCCAACGGCTGCGTGATCTCCGACCATGGGCTGTCACAGTTCTGTTTTCGGCCTTGGCGCGAGGCCGAGATCGATCGTATCATTCGCGCGCGGATCAACGGGCAGCCGGTCACGGAGGAACAGCAGCACCAATACCGCTCTGCGCTTATGAGCTTTCTTGCCGGCGTGTACAGAGAGCGGGCCTGGGTGATGCAGCTGCATTTTGGGGTCAGCCGCAATGTGAACAGCTCCATGTTCAAAGCCCTTGGGCCTGATGCCGGATTCGATTGCATCGGCAGCGGGTTTCCGCGGCAGGATACGGAAGCCTTTTTAGACCGGCTGGATTCCGCCGGCGCGCTTCCCCGGACGATATTGTATTCCGCCGATCCCTCCGACGACACGATCATCGACACATTGGTCCAGTGCTTTACCGAGCCCGGGGTCCCCGGGAAAGTCCGGCATGGCGCTGCCTGGTGGTTCAATGACAACAAGGAAGGGATCCGCGGCCATTTGGCCTCCCTGGCCGCCCAGGGTCTGCTTGGGACGTACGCGGGCATGCTGACAGACTCCCGCAGCTTGCTGTCCTATGTCCGCCACGACTATTTTCGCCGGATCCTTTGCGACTATTTGGGCGAACTGGCGGAGACCGGGGAATATCCCGGCGACCATGAGCTTCTGGAGAATCTGGTCAAAGACATTTCTTACCGGAATTGCTTGTCATATTTCGGTTTTGAAATAGAAGAATCAATCTGTTCCCAATCCATTGCGCAAGGAGGCAATCATGTCACAGATTAAGATCGCTCATACCGGAGATATCGTACATCAGTACAAAGACGGCTTTTCCGCTGTTCCGTTTCTCGAAAGCGCCTACGACCAGGCCCGCTTTGAAAAATGCTCCCTGCAACCGGGCAGTTCGGTCTCGCCTGCGGTGTATGGAATCACGCAAAACAATCAGCTGTTCATTTTCCTGAAGGGGAAGGGCTATGTGGCGACTCCCCGGGAGGCTTTCAATATCACCGAAGTGGCGGTGTTTGTTCCCGAATTCGACAAAGAGCGGTTCACCATCACCTGCTCGGCGGACAGCAAGGAAGCCCTGGAATTTATTCATATCGTGACGGAGCTCAGCGACTATGACAAGACCTGCCTGGTGGAAGCCCGGATCAAGCTGCCGCGGTTCAGGCTGCTGTCCCAGGGCTGGGAATACGTTGAAAACTTTAAGCAGGACGACACAAAGTCCGTGATGCTCATCGAGCACCGCAACCTGGGCCGTCTTTCTATGGGCGCCGTATTAGGCAAGGGACCTACCGTGGTGGGGCAGCACATCCACAATGAACTGGTCCAGTGGTACATTCCGCTGCCCGGCTCCAAGCTGACGTACACGGCCGGCGGAGACCAGTATCCCATGCAGGGCGGCGATGTAAGCTTTACGCCTACGGGGTTTTATCACGGCGCTCAGGCTGAAGCAGAGGACAGATATGATTACATCTGGTTCGAGCTTTGCTGCGACGGCTATCCCGGCGAGATCAAATAGGTGAAAGAAGAGAGAAAAGCTCCGCCGCTTCGCTTGACGAAAGCAGGTATCCAGGATCCGCGGGGCTGGGACGAGGCGGGCATTATGTTGCCCGGCTATGACACGGCGGCGCTGGCGGAGGAGACCCTCCGCCGGTGCCAATGGATCCATTTCGGCGCCGGAAATTTGTTCCGGGCTTATCCTGCAGCGCTTAGCCAGCAGCTGATCCGGCGGGGAGAAGCAGACACCGGGATCCTGGCCGTCACAGCCGCCGGCTCCGACACGCCGGAAAAAATATACCGGCCCTGGGACAATCTGAGCCTTTCGGTCACCCTGGGCAATGACGGAAGCCTGGATGCGGAAGTGATCGGTTGCATAGCCGGCGTACTTCGGGCGGATCCATGCAGTCCGGACTGGGATGTGCTGGTCCGCGCTTTTTGCAGTCCGGCTCTGCATCTGGTCACGTTCACCGTGACGGAGAAGGCCTACCGCACCCGCTTGTCCGACGGAAGCTTTCCTGAAGATTTGAAAGAAGATCTGCTTCGGGGACCGGAGTCTGTAGCGACGCTGCTGCCTGCCGTTACCGCCTTGCTGTATCACCGTTACAGGGAAAACGCTGCGCCGCTGGCGCTGGTGAGTCTGGATAATTGCGCGCAAAACGGCCGGAAGCTCCGGGATGCGGTTTGCCTGATCGCCGAAGAATGGCAGCGCTGCGGGCGGGTCGGTGCGGCCTTTATCGAGTATGTCAAAGACGAATCCCTTGTATCATTTCCCTGGACGATGATCGACAAGATCGTGCCCTATCCCTCCGAAACAGTGGGAAGCCATCTGCGATCCCTGGGGCTGGTCGATATGGATATCGTTCAGACGGGGCGGGGCAGCCGGAGCGCGCCTTATGTCAACGCAGAAAAACCGGGCTATATGTTCATCGAAGACCGCTTCCCCAACGGACGGCCGCCTCTGGAGCGGGCCGGTGTGTATTTTACCGACCGTGAAATCGTGGAGAAGGTCGAGAAAATGAAGGTGGGCGCCTGCCTGAACCCGCTTCACACGGCGTTGGCGCTGTTGGGCTGCCTTTTGGGATTCGCCACGATCGCAGAGACGATGAAGCATCCGTCGGTCCCGGTTTTTCTTCGGGAAATGGCGCTTCTGGAGAGCATGCCGGTCCTGGAGGACCCGCTGCTGCTGGATCCGGCCCGTTTTTTGGATGAAGTGCTCCGGGAACGCTTTCCCAATCCCTATATTCCCGACACGCCTCAGCGGATCGCCACAGACACGTCACAGAAGATCCCGGTGCGCTTTGGCGAGACCCTGAAAAAATATGCCGTCCTGGCGCCGGATCGCCTCGGGGAGCTTTGCCGGATCCCTTTCGTGTTTGCCTGCTGGTTGCGTTATCTGACGGGCGAGGACGATCGGGGCATGCCCATGGAGCTGAGCCCGGATCCCAGACTCAAAGAGCTGCGGGACGCCGTGGAGGGCTGTGGAGCAGGAAAATTCCGGGAGGCCGGACCGCTGCTGGAAGCGTTGCTGCGGGATAGCGGCGTCTTTGGCGTGGATCTGCGCGCCGCAGGACTGGCGGACCAGGTGCTGGCGTTGTTCCGGTGTATGTGCGCGGGACCCGGTGCGGTAGAAGCCACGCTCGCGCAAACAGCAGAGCCGGCATCCGGCAGGAGGTCGATATGAAAATGACATTGCGCTGGTACGGGCCGGAGGCGGATCCCATACCGCTTCAATACATCAGGCAGATCCCCGGTGTGACGGGGATCGTCACCTCATTGATGGATATGCCTGCCGGGGCGCTCTGGCCTGCGGACCGGATCGCGGAACGGAAACGTCAGGTGGAAGAAGCAGGCCTGGAGATGAAGGTCATCGAAAGCGTCAATGTCCACGAGGATATCAAGCTGGGCCTTCCATCCAGGGATGAGTACATTGCGAATTATATTACAACACTGGAGCGACTGGCAGACGCAGGCGTGGAAGTGGTTTGTTACAACTTTATGCCGGTTTTTGACTGGACCCGGACCGATCTGGCATCGCCGCGCCCCGACGGGTCCACAGCGCTGGCTTACCGTCAGGAGCTGGTGGATGCTGTCGGAGATCCTCAGACCTTCGCAGAAAAAATCGAAAAGAACACCAGGGGTTTTGCGATGCCCGGATGGGAACCGGAGCGCATGGCGGAAATAAGGCGCCTGTTTGTTCTGTATAAAGAAATATCGCATGAGGATCTGTTCCGGAATCTTGCCTACTTTCTCGAAGCGGTGATCCCTGTTTGCGAGGCGCGCGGGATCTCCATGGCCATCCATCCCGACGATCCCCCCTGGGATATCTTCGGATTGCCGCGCATCGTCACCGGAAAAGGCAGTCTGGAGCGGGTGCTTTCCCTGGCGGACAGTCCCAGAAACGGGCTGACGCTTTGCACAGGATCCCTGGGGGCCGATCCGGACAATGATCTGCCTTCCTTGATTCGGTTCTTCGGCGCGCAAAAACGGATCCATTTTGCTCACATCCGAAATATCAGACACTGCGGACCGGGACATTTCGAAGAGGCTGCCCATCGTTCCGATGACGGAAGCCTGGACCTCTATGAGATCGTCAAGGCATATCATGACACAGGTTTTCAAGGCTATGCGCGTCCCGATCACGGACGGATGATATTCGGCGAGACAGGGCGGGCCGGCTACGGTCTCTATGACCGGGCCCTGGGCGCCGTCTATATCAGCGGCCTGTGGGAGGCCATCGTCAAGAACGGAAGCAAGGAGAGCATTTCATGAACGTCATCACAGATACCATACAAAAATTGGGGGTCGTTCCTGTCATCCGGATCGAGGATCCGTCCCAGGCGGTTCCGCTGGCCAAAGCTTTGGCGAGAGGAGGCCTTCCTCTGGCGGAAGTGACGTTTCGCACATCTGCCGCCGCAATCGCGATCCGTAATATTAAGAAGGAGTGTCCCGAGATCTGCCTGGGGGCGGGAACGGTGACAACGACGGACCAGGCAGACGCCGCTCTGGAGGCCGGCGCGTCGTTTCTTGTGAGTCCCGGATTCAATCCCAGGGTTGTCAAATATTGCATCGGCAAGGGTGTGCCCGTCTTTCCGGGTACCTGCACGCCGGGCGAAATGGAGCAGGCCATGGAGCTTGGCTTGGATACGGTGAAATTCTTCCCCGCGGAAGCGGCCGGCGGCCCGGCATTTCTGAAAGCGGTGGGCGGACCGTATCCGCAGCTGCGTTTTATGCCCACCGGCGGCGTCAATCCCGATAACATCGGCGCCTATTTGAAATTGAAGAACGTCATCGCCTGCGGGGGCTCCTGGATGGTCCCCGAGGATCGCATCGCGGCGAAGGATTATGAGGCCATTACGCGGCTTGCCTCAGAGGCCGTGGCGCTGGCGGCCCGCTGCAGAACGGAAGGAGGATCCCTGTGAGCAAAAGAGTTGTGACTTTCGGAGAGATCATGCTTCGACTGGCGCCCCAAGGCTATGACCGGTTTGTGCAGGCCCGGAGCCTTGACGCCGTCTATGGCGGCGGGGAGGCCAATGTGGCGATCTCCCTGGCCCAGTTCGGCGTGGCGTCCCGATACGTGACGCGGCTGCCGGCCCATGAGATCGGCCAGGCTGCTGTCAATACGCTTCGCAGTTTCGGCGTGGATACATCCTGTGTCCTTCGGGGCGGCGACCGCGTCGGTATTTATTTTCTGGAAAAAGGCGCGTCGCAAAGGCCTTCCAAAGTGATCTATGACCGGGCGGGCTCTTCTATTGCGGCGGCAAAACGGGGGGATTTTGACTGGGACAGCATTTTTGAGGAGGCGGACTGGTTCCATTTCACCGGGATCACGCCGGCCCTTGGACCGGAGCTTGCGGCGATTTGCGAAGAAGCCTGCATCGCGGCAAAAGCCAAAGGTATGACAATATCCTGTGATCTGAATTATCGCAAAAAATTGTGGACACGGGAAGAAGCAGGGAGGGTCATGTCGTCGCTGTGCCGATATGTGGATGTCTGCATCGCCAACGAGGAGGATGCGAAGGATGTATTCGGCATCGAGCCGGAACAGAACGACATCACAGGAGGCAGGCTCAATCACGAAGGGTACCGGCGAGTCGCCGCTCGGCTGGCGGAGCGTTTTGGCTTCCGGAAAGTCGCCATT
>CALLHZ010000042.1 GCA_938009115.1 uncultured Clostridia bacterium | reverse complement strand
GCGAAATCATGGCTCAAGTTATACAGGTTGAGCCTTCAAAAGCGGTTTCCTGTATAACTTTTCTCGTTTTCACGGGCGAAAACCGCGAAATCATGCCTCAAATTATACAGGTTGAGCCTTTCAAGGCGGTTTCCTGTATAACTTTTCTCGTTTGCGCGGGCGAAAACCGCGAAATCATGGCTCAAGTTATACAGGTTGAGCCTTCAAAAGCGGTTTCCTGTATAACTTCGCCCGCCGCGGGGTGCAGCGGCTGAGGGCTGGGGGCGGAAGGGCGCGAAAAAGCCGCCGCGGGACTTCGAAGGTCCTGCGGCGGCCGAAAGAGTTCAGTTAATGGTGGCACGGCCGCCCGGCTATATGGGCGATCGGCGGTTGATACAGTTGAGGCAAGGCGGTGAAGCTGGCCCGGCTGCGCGAGCGGAGAGTGTGCCGCCGGACGAATCACCAAAAGCGCCTATAAGCTGATCCTGTAGGTCCCCACGCCGGTGGCGAATTCAAAGTCGTAGAGCGCCAGGGTCAAGTCCGTTACGGCCCCGATGGCCAGGATCTTGGCCTGGTTGGCGGACACTTCGGCCTCCTGGAGTTGGGCCAGGGTCTTCATGCCCGCGTTGTAGCTGATCTGGGCGATCCGGTAGGCCTCCTGGGCCAGATCCGCCGTGCTCTGGGCCGCCAGGGCCGCCAGATGCTTTTGAGCCACGCCCATATATTTGAGCATCACGTCCACGCGGATCTGATCGTGGATGGTGTCGGCGGTGCGCTTTGCCGTCAGGTACGCCACCTCCTGCTTCTTGTATTCGGAGGCCAGGCGGTTCATGGTCAGCTTCGCATTGGTAAAGGTGACGTCCTGGATCTCATAGGCGAAAAGCGCGCCTTTGATCTCGTTGCGCTTTTCCATGGCAGAGGCCAGGGCTGCGTCCAGATCCACGGGCTCCAGGGCGGGGATCGCCAGTTCCGCTTTCAGTACGACTTCCTGCAGAAGCGGATAGCCCATCTCCAGGTTGAAATTCATCAGAGCGGCATTGTAACCCATATTAGCCTCTGCAAGGGCCTTTTTCGCCCCTGTCAGGGCGTTTTGCGCCGTCAGAAGGTCAAGCTTCGACGCAGCGCCCAAATTGTATTTGCGCTGGACGTTTTTCAGGGTCAGCTCGCTGACAGCCAGATCCTCTTTGGCCACGCGATAATATTCCTGGGCGGAAAACGTATCGTAGAACAGATCTACCGCGCCTTTGCGGATGCTGTTCAATTCAGCTTCCTTATTGGACGCCAGGTTGTCCCGGGCAAAGTTTCGCGTCAGCTCCGTCAGTTTTGCCGTGAGCGAAGCGGGCGCCAGCAGGGACAGATTGCTGAAGGCTTCTTTATATCCCCGGGCAATGGCTTCGTCGGACCGCTGATTGATCAAGGCCAGTTCGATGGCGGCACCCGTGGCGAGGCGGTGCTCGATGACCGTTTCCAGATCCACGGTGACCGCAGGTCCCGCAAAGGTGATGTTTTCAATGGAAGGCACCGGGACCGGCGCCGAGATGAGCACGGCTTCTTCGGCATAGGCCGGAAGCGCGGCGCTCATGAGCAGCGCAAGACACAATGCAAAGCTTGCAAATTTTTTCATTTTATCCCCCGATCGCCGGCGTGCCGGCGGACGCCTGCCCAGGCAGGCTGCTTTTTATATAATACCGTAGGCGGTGGCTGCCGCCACATCGTCTTTGTCGATCAGAACCATGACCAGGGCCACACCGGCATAGTCGCTGTCCAGATCCCAGGCCCGCACATAGTCGCCGGTCTCGATGGCCGACACGGATACGCTGCGGAACGTGTCCAGCACGTTGCCTTCAAAGACGGCTTCGTAGCACTTGGCTTCGTCCCCGGCGTGAGCGAAATCCGCCAGAGCCGCGCCGGCAATGGTGAGCCTCTCATTGTTCTCGGCGGTGATACGGCGGAAAGCGCCGGCGCCAAGGCCGTCGGCCGTCAGCTCGATGCAGCGGTTCAGGCCCGCCGCCGAAGCGGTCAGAGCGCTCTGGACCACCCCGTTCTTCATCCGAAGCGCGTAAAGAGAGCCGTCGTATTTGCCGCCGGGCATAAAGTCAGCCGTGGTGACATCGCCAAGGTCTTCTGTTTGCAAATAGTAGGTCTCGTCTCCCATCAGAAATTCCACTTCGTCCACCGCGTCGCCTGCGGCATTGAGGACGGAAGCAACATTCAAAGGTAGGCCGATGGCCCGGCCGCTGAAGGTCGCCAGCTTTCCGGCACCGTTCTCAGCGCCGGGTTCTTCTGTTTCGGCAGCGGGCGCCCAGTGATCCCGGATCGCCTGGGCTTTGACGGCAGTGATCAGGGCTACGTCGCCCCGGGTCGCCGGCGCGTCGGCAGACCAGTCGCCCAGAGAAGCCATCAGGCCCAATTCTTCGGCCTTGGCCAGATAGTTGGCGGGCCATGCGCCGCCCAGGCTGGCATCGGTGTGCCCAAGGGCCCGGAGCAGCATGGTGACGGTCTGGGCGTAAGTAACGGGCAGGGACGGACCAAAGCGATCCGCAGTAATGCCTTTGATGACCTCTGCATTGAAGGCCATGACGATCATGTTTTCGGCCCAGTGGCCTGTGGTGTCGGAGAAAGCCGGATTCCTGAGGTCGTCAAAATTCGCCCGGTTGATGGTCCGTACGGCGATGGCCGCCATCTCAGCGCGGGTGACGGGCTGATCCGGTTTATACGTATGATCTGTGTAGCCGGAAACGATACCCATTTCCATCAGCCCGGCCACAGCCGCTTCGTACTTGGTCCCCTGAATGTCCGTCAGGGCTGCGGCTCCGCCGGCCTCTGCAGCAAACACTGCCGGCGCCCCCGCGCCGAGGCTCGAAAAAACCATCGCCAGGACGATCAAAATCGTTGTGATCTTTTTCATCTTTTTCCCAATCCTTTCTGTATCGTAACGGAACCCGGCCGCCGCCTTCCGGCAGCGGCCGGTATTATCGTACCCCTGATTATACCTTTTTGCAGCGTATACTGCAAGAAAGCAACTATTACAGAAATTTTAAGATTGTATTTCTAATCGGGAGAACCGATCATCACATAAGCGGAAATATAGCCGGTCGCCTCAACAAATATGATGGCTGAGTCAAAGGCTGCGACGGCATTGTCGATCACCAGTTGCCCTGCGGCAAACTCGTACAGCGCCGGATCCAGCTCCACGCCGTCGGCCCAAACACCGGTCACTGCGTTGCGCCAGACCTCGTCGTCGTCAAAGGTCACAAAATGATCCTCTTCGCCGGTCAGTCCAGCGGCGATCAGATCCACAGGGATCGTACCGGCTTCCACCTCATAAGTTACCGCCGCACTGACCGCCGCGCCATCTTCGGTGAGACAGAAAGACAAATGATCGCCCGGGAGCACCGGCCCTGCTGAAATTTCGTAGAAGCCGGGATCTGTCTCCGCGTAGTCAACGTAATAGGGGAAGTCTGGTTCTTCTGCCTTATTGATGCCAACCAGCTCATTCAAGTAGTCCATCGTGAGTCCGTTGGAGCGAAGCGTCAGGTTTGCATTTTCCGATCCTGTCATCTGCACCAGCAAATTGCCTGCGTTCCATCCCACAGCGTCGATGACGGGCGTTTCCGTTGCCGGAAGCATCATGGATTCCAGCAGGATCCTGTACGTGCCGATGGCTTCCTCAAATTCAGAATACCGATGTTCCACCGTTATATAGTATTCGCCCGCTTCCTCAAAGGTGTACTCAATAGAGGATTCATCACCCCCATCTCCACTGTCATAATTGCTGTCGCTGGAGGCCAGAAGCACAGTGCCATCGGAGTCGTAGAGACTCATATAGGTAACCATGTAAAACATCTCACTCGTAGGCGGATCAAGATCCGTAGTCCGGATCAGATAAGGCGTACCCGCTTCCGCGTTGAACTTGTACCACTCGATGTCTGTGGAAGGTTGGATATCACCGTTCAAGGCCTCTCCGGGCTCCAGCTCGACGGCGGTTCCCATGGAGGGAGGCGCCCATTGTTCGATCGACAGGGTATAGCGCCCGTAATTTCCTTCGGCCCAGTCCGGATGATCCGGGGAAACAAGGATCAGGTACGACCCCGTCTCCGGCGCCACAAAGGACAGATACGACTCGTTGACCCCCTCTTCGTCCCACCGCGTCAGGCTGGAGGATTCCGCCATCAATTCGCCGATCGTTCCGATCTGCAGATTTGTTGTCATAAATGCGCCGCCACCCTCATATTCCGGATAAAGATCCCTGGTCCGTATCTCGTACCGTTCACCCTCCGTCAGATCGACAGTCCAGGCGTCATAGTCATCAAACGGGTAGATCCAGCGAGCGACCGGCTGATCCAGTTCCAACGGCGTGGCAGTATCCGGATCATCATTGGGCTCATCCTGCAGCATGTTGTCTTCCGTCAGGTATTCGATGCCCACATCATCCAGATAATAATCGTTTGTTACGGAATCGTCTTCGGTGGCAGCCTGAATATGCAGTTCGACGATCGATGAAGGGCTGTCCGTGATCAGATAACTGAATTGCTTCCATTCGCCGGTAGCCTCGTACCAGGAGCCGAGATATACTTGCAGATCACTCTCCGGATAGTACAGCCAGGCCTCCAGCCAGTCGTAGGGATCCTCCTCCACGTCTGTATCGGTGATGTAGTAATAAAAGCTCACCATCGGGATACCGGCTTCGTCCTGCAGCGCAAAGGTCTGAACCAGTCTGGATGTGGCGCGCTCCATGGCTGAATTGCCCGGCGCATACATGCCTTCAGCTCCGTCGCTCAGATGAGCCGCATACACGCCGCTGCGGACCACGTCGTCCTGAACGATAGGATACTGTCCGCTCCGGCCCACATCCCAGCCGTCGAAGTTTCCGGTCTCAAAGCCGCCGTTGACAAGGGCGGCGCCGGGGTTCTCCTCCCGGACCAGGATATCGTAGCGGCCCGTGGAGTCTTCCGTGACAGATTCATTATAATGATCATAGTGCATCACATGGACATAGTAGGTGCCGCTTGCGCTGCAATTCCACAGGATACCGGCACCCAGGCTGGCGTAATCATCGTTCCCTCTGACAGGATCTTCTGTTGGATCGGCGTAAAGGTTGATATAGGTATCCATCCACTGATCATCATCCCCTGCCGGGAACAGCTCAAAGGTCATGATCCGGTACAACTGATTCGCCTCGGCTTCAAATGAGAACCAGTCCGTATCCGTTTCCGGCATGATCCAGTGATGCGCCTGGGCCTCGCCCACGATCAGCGGCGTCGCCGTTTCCGGTGCGTCGTTGGGCTCGCCCAGATAAAGCGACTCCACCTCCACAAAGACCGTGCCGACGAAGGTATCATAAAGCTCGCTGTCCGGCGTGAACAGCACATAAGCTGTCATGCCGTCGTCCCCCGGTGTCACTTCATTCGGGTCGTTGTACGCATCCCAATAGGAAAACGCTCCCGGGATCCCGACTCCGTCCAGGGACACTTCGCCGCCTTCCAGCGTGGCATCCGCCAGAGTCTGGCCCAGAGAAATGGAGATCGGAACAGGCATGGTGACCTCAAGGGTAACAGGCCGAAAATCGTCTTCGTTCCACTCCCAGCGCAGGAAGGGATATCCGGTCTGATCCTGAAGGTTCATGGCCCAGACTGTGTCGAAGTCCCACGCTTCCGGCGCGGCATCCCGCATCGCGGGCTCCCGCTCCCGGAACGTAAGGGGATTTCTCATTTCTTCCGGCGAGACGCCGTAGATCCCGTCAACATCGACACCAAGCATGCCAAGCTCCATGGAGACAGGGTAGAAATTTGCTGTAAATACAGAGGGCTCCTCTCCGCCGTCTTCCCCGCAGATCTCCGAAGGTATGCCGGACGTCAGCGCAGAGGGGGCATAATAATCAGCAAGTCCAAGATTATAATTGTACCGGATGACGGCCTCCTTGGCATAGCCAACGATCCCGCCATAAAAGCCGGCGCCGTTGACACTGCTTTCGTTATAGCAGTTTTCCACGATGCCGTTGGTGGAACCGGCGATCCCGCCGACGGCAAAGCCATCCCCGCCGACATAGTAGTTTCTGCCGATGGATTCAGAAATGGTCCCGGTGCTTCCGCCGGCAATGCCGCCCAGTTTCATGGGGACGCCGGTGTAGGAAAGGTAATACGGATCAAATTCCACGTAGGCTGTGCTGATGCACCGGCGTATATAGGCAGGTGTGTCCGTGCCGTGGGCATAGTCGCCTTCGGAGATCTCCAGCGAATAACCGTTCCCGCCGGCGATACCGCCCACATAGGCATAGCCCTGGACGTCACCTTCATTTTCCGAATTGCTGATGATAGCCGTTTCCGACGGGATCAGCCCCATGGCGGCAGGACCCAGGTCTTGTTCCACATAGTTGCTGCCCGCGATGCCACCCACATACTGACCGCCGGCGACATGGCGGTCATTGTAGCAATCTTCGACGGTACCGGCGTCATTTCTGCCCACGATGCCGCCGATGCGGGTATCGCCGTAAACACCGCTGTCGATTCTGGAGGCTCTGACATCCAGATCCGAAACACGAGGGCCGTTCACGATATTGCTGATCGTGCTTTTGCGGCTGTAGCCTGCAAGGGAGCCCACGTAATCGGTGCCGCGAACGTAAGCATATTGGAACTCCAGATCGGAGACCTCGGCATTGTAAAGCACACCGAAAAGACCGCAGGCGTAATCGAAATCACTTGTGCTTCCGATATCCGGCACGTCAGGACGATCCACGCGCAGCTCGCGGATGAGCTTTCCGTTGCCGTCAAAGGTGCCGGTGAACGCTTCGCTGAAATCCGGGTCAGCCGACAGGGATCGGATCGACAGGGATTCCGGCAGCACCTCGGGGAATTGCCCCACAGGCTCCCAATAGCCGTCCTTCTCCGTGACCACATCCAGATAGCCTGTCGTTTCGTAGTCCAGCATGCTGGCATCATAAGAATCGTACATACGCTCCGGACCAAGATCCTCCGTCAACAGAAAATCCTTGTCCAGCTGATGCCGCATGTTATCCAGGTGATACCAGTTGGCGACCTGATAAGGATTGGCCTCGGTGCCGCTGCCGCCCGCAAAGCCCACGGGGCCGAGAGCCGCACTGGTCTGGGTCCCGCTGTATGTGCCTGTGCCCGTGGCGCTTGCTTTCAAAAAGAAGCCGATATCGTCTTCGGTGATCGTGTATTCTGCCGAGGTGGCGCCGGAAATAGCAGTATACGTGCCGCTCGCCGAAGCGCTGCGCAGCCACTGGTATGCGACCGTAGCCTCCGTTGGCGCTGCAACAGCGGCCACCGTAGCTGTGATATAGTCTGTCTCACCGGATACTGCCACCGACGTGACCTGAGGCCGGTTGTCTCTTCCGCCGCCCCCTGTCACGGGTGTTACCGGCACTTCCACCACAATAGTACCTGATTCGTCGGTCCGGGCCGTGCTGTTGGTAAGGACCGACTGCACGGCCTGGGTCACCTGCTGGGGCGTCACCGGATTGCCGCTTTGAACCTGCTCGGAAATAGAAGCAGCGATCTGCCGCGCCTGTTCTTCGGTGACCGCGCCCTGGATCACCACGATATCCTCAAAGGCCTCGCCGTCAGGCTGAGCGTCGTCACCCTGCTCATCCACGAGCAGATTGTTGTTGAACAAAATAGATGTATAGATCGTCGTGCCGTCAGCCGCCAGGACCCGGACCTGAGTACCTTCCTTGGTAACGACCAGACGAATGATCAGAGAATTCTCCATGGTGACGGTATGGGAGCCTCCGCCGTTGACATAGACCACGGAAAGCGCGGAAAGGTTTTGCAGCGTGGCATCCCCCTCACCCACCTCTTCGGCAATGGTAATGTCTCCCACATAGATCTTATCCCGGAGGATATCGCCCGATTCCTTGACGAACACATCCTCCCGAACGATGGTCTCATTGGCAAGGATCTGGCCGATCAAGGTAACGGCTTCCGCTCTGGTAAGCGTGCCCAGAGGGGCCAGTGTTCCGTTCGTATGGCCCTTCATATATCCCTTATTCACGGTGACAGCCATACCCTCTTCCGCCCAGGCTTCGATGCTTGCCCGGTCCGGATAGTTGTCCAGGATCGCCTTTTCCTGCATACCCTCTTTGGGCAGGAAACGGGACAGCATCAAAGCAGCTTCCTGACGGGTGATCACAGACTCGGGAGAAAACGTCGTGGCGCTGGTCCCTTTGATATAACGCACATAGCCGGCTTTCGCCACCTCGTCGCCGAACCAGTCCGACTTTTTGACATCGGAAAAGCCCAGCTTCACCTTGTTTTCCGAGCGAAGCTGAAGCGCATTGTTCACCATGCTCACGAATTCGGCCCGGCTGACGGGGCGCTCCGGCAGAAACCTTCCGTCAGGATAGCCCTTGACATAGCCGTCGGCAAGAGCCTTTTGGATAGCCTCCCGGGCCCAATGGCCTTCGATGTCGGGAAATGAAGCCGTCTGCATGGCGCCTCCCGTTTCGCCGGTAGCATAGGAGATGCCGGGAAACAGCGTCAGAACCAGACAGATAGAAAGAACGACAGACCAGAATTTTCTTCGCATGGTGTTCTCCTCCCTTTTATGGTAATACAATTTCTTCATGAGCCCCCATGGGACGGAGCGCCGAAGAAACAAAAAAGACTCTTACAGATTCAGGTATATTCACAGTATCGTAATCCGCCGATACTGTCAACGACTGCCGGTAGGCATCTACGTCTGCCGGGGTGGCGCTGCAGGAAACAAAACGGCCTGCAGCATCATACAATGCAAAATATACAGTTCCCTGGGCGCCGGGGAGCACCCGGAACTCCAGATCCGCCTCCACGTGATCTGTCCCGGCGTCATGGCGAAGATCATTCACCGCCAGGGCCCGTTCATTTTCCATGTCGACCGCCAGATCCACCGCAGTGCTCAGCTGGATCAAACCGCTGCCCTGCTGCGAAGGTAAAAGGCCAAGATCCAGGGCGGTCCCGTTCAGGATCTGGCGGATCTGAACATTGGTCAGCGAAGGAGCGGCTGCCCAGATCACCGCCGCCGCGCCCGCCACATGGGGGGTAGCCATAGAAGTACCGCTCATGACCTTATACGGATCGTATCCGACCTCGACAGTCCCGGTCAGGCTTTCGGAATCCCGGATCATTTCGCCGGCATTATAAGACACCGACACTGTGGGAACCCATCCTCCCGCCGGCTTCGTCGTTTCACCGTCCTCCAACGTAAAGGCTCCGGGAGAATCCGGACTGGATGCGTCGTTGTTTACAATCACCGCCGCATCCGCGCCCTGGGCCATCACAGTCGCCACCTTTTGTGCAAAAGTGTTATCACCCCGGTCGATCAGGGCGATCCAATCCTCACCCGGCGCCACGGCCCTGCCTTCCAGGGCTGCTGTGATCGCAGCCGGACTGGTGGCTTCCCCGCAGTAAACCACAGGACCCGAGACAGTGCCCGTTCCCGAACCGACCAAATAGGATGAGGACATATCATAAGTATAAAGATCGCCCTCCATGAACACCTGACTGCCAAGACTGTTGTCGGGATAGGTGCTCTGGATATCCTCTCCCGGCGCCATCAGCTCCAGCTGTTCTCCTGTGGAGGAGAAGGACGCCCGCCCATCGGCGCTGTCGGTGGCCCCCACGGCGATCACCGAATCGAATTTTGCCGGGTACTCCATATTGGCCCCCGTGCCGGACAGATTTCCGCTGTTGCCGGCGGCGGCCAGCACCAAATGCCCCGCGGCATACGCCGCATCGCAGGCCGCTTTCAAGGAAGCGCTGTATTCTGTGGTGCCCAGACTCATTGAAATGATATGGACATTATTATCTACTGCCCAGTCGATCCCGGCAATGATACTGGAAACGCTGCCGCTGCCGGAGCTATTCAGCACTTTCACGGAATAGAGATCCACGCCGGGGGCTGTCCCCACGACGCCGACGCTGTTGACCTGGGCTGCCACGATGCCGCCCACGTGAGTCCCATGGCCGTTGCCATCCGTGCTGTAAGACGAAGTGTCGATGGTGGAGGTCCCGCCTGCCAGCACCGGCAGATCTTCGTGCCCTCCCTGGATCCCGCTGTCCAGCACGGCCACGCCGATCCCGGCGCCCGAGGTGGTTTCCCAGGTCTCGAAGGGATAGCTTTCTGTTTCATAGATCCGTTCCACACCCCAGGGCACTGTTTGTCCCAGGGAGTAGACCGGATAGTCCGGCTCCACGAAAGCTACACCGGGCTCCGCCGCCAGACTTTCGGCTTCCGCCGGAGTCATTTCGACCAATGCGCCGTCGATCAGGTCGAAGGTGGCTTGCGTTTGTTCCTGCAGACGGGCCTTGACCTCTGAAGCTGGATCCGCAGCCAAAGAACGCATGCCCCGCACCGGAGACTGCTCATAGACGACGATATATGACTGCGCCGCATCCGGCAGGGATGCGGCGCCCGCCGGGCCGGCGCTCTTTCCGAAGAAAAGCGCCAGCCCGATCAGTATTACAATTCTTTTCTTATGTTTCATAATGTGCCTGTCTTGGGATGCCTACAACTCTTCGGGACCCTCCTTGACGGAAGTAGGGACGAGATCATCGACAAAATTATAAGGTGATGTAAAGGAGTCGTTGCCGGCCTCGATGAAAAAGTCGTCGAGATAAATACCGTAGTTGAGCACGGACCAATCTGTCGTCAGGCGCCAGCGCAGCCGCAGCCTGTGGCCGGCAGCGCCGGAGATCTCATAGCCTAAAGCGGTCCAAGCCACGTTGGGGTTGGAGGCCTGAGCCAAACTGGTCCAGCCGCCGCTGTCCAGCTGATACTCGATGTGACAATAGTCGCATCCGCGCTCCAGAGCCCAGGCCTGCAGCCATTGGGCATTGACCGGGGTTCCTCCGGAAAGGTCAGTCAGATCGATCTCCGGGCTGGTCAGTATCCAACCCGGGTCCATGATGTCATCAAGATACTGTCCGCTCAGATTCGTTCCCCAGCAATTGACGCCGGAGGCTGCTGTCAGCCAGACAGACGGCGCGCCGTGCTCCCACATGCTGCCGTCACCGCTGGAAACAAAGCCGCCGTTGTCGGCCTCAAAGTCCGTCTCAAACACGATGGCAGGTCCGCTCACCACATTGACGTCCACCGTACCGGATACGGCTTCGTAGAGCCAGTCGTAGTCCGGAGTAAAGGTAATGGCCGCCGTATAGGTCCCGACGCTGCCGGGCACATAATCCGGCGTGTCGAAGCTGAAGGAACCGTCTATGGGCGATCCGTCCCACTGGGCGGCGCCGCCCGTCAGGATGGAGCTGCTCAAGGGATCGCCGAGGGTGATCGGACTGGCCGAGGGAACCGCAGTGATTTCGGGGATCCCCGGGGCCACGCTCACGGTGACATGGCCTGCGAAGGGCGCGTAGGAAAGGTCTGCCGGCTCGAAGAGAACCATGGCATCCAGACTGTCCGGGGAAGGCTGCTCGATCTCCGGGGTATGATATTCATCCCAGTAAGAGAACGTGCCTTCGATGACAGCGCCGTTAATGGTCACTTCTCCGCCGCTGAGCGTTGCTTCGGAGAGATAGTCACCGTAGGTGATCCCCTCGGCCACCGGCATTGTCACTACGAGGGTGATCGGCTCATGAGGCGAATCGCTCCACTGCCAGCGCTGGAAAGGCAGACCGCCGTTGTCCTGCAGGTTCATGGCCCAGACGGTGTTAAAGTCCCATTCCCCGGAAGAAAGACCCCGAGCCAGTATCCGGTCCCGATAGGTCAGAGGATTGCGCATCTCTTCTTCCGTGGCATCGTAAATGCCAAGATACTCGATGATACGCGCGTCCGCAAGACTCTTCAGATCCATGTCCTGAAGATAGATATTGGCTGAGAATGACGACAGCTCGTAGTCATCCGACCACTCGCCTTCGTCATATCCGCAGATCTCATAAGCGGTTCTGGACCGCATCGCATCCACGGGGTAGATCGAACCGACGTCGCCGATATTGTAATTGTAACGGATCGTGGCCTCCTGAGCATAGCCCACGATGCCGCCGTAATAAGAATCGCTCAGCACCTGGCTTAAGTTATAGCAGTTTTCCACGATCCCGTTGGTGGAACCAACGATCCCGCCGGCCGCAAAGGCTTCGACAGAGATCAAACCGTTGTTGAAGCTTTCGGAGATCGTGCCCGTGCTGCCGCCGGCGATGCCGCCGAACTTCATGGGGACTGCCGCATACCGGCCCATGCCGCCGTCTGATTCGATGACGCCTTCGTTGGCGCACTGTTCTATATAAGCCGGCGTATCTACGCCATGCTCATAGACACCGTCGCTGACCTCGTAGGAATATCCATTCCCGCCGGCGATCCCGCCCACATAGGCATAGCCACGGATATAGCCTTCATTGGCGCACAGCACGATGGTGGATTCTTCTTCCGGATCCGGGTCCACGTCTCTGGCCGAGAGCATGCTTTCCACATAATTGCTGCCGGCGATGCCGCCCACATACTGTGTTCCGTACACGTTGGCGTCATTGAAGCAGTTTTCCACGATGCCGATATCATTTCTGCCTACGACGCCGCCCACCCGGGTATCACCGTAAACGCCGGACATCCTCCCGGAGGCGCTGACCGAATCCGGACGCACCATCGAGCGGACATCCACACCGGATATCGTGCTTTCACGGCTGTAGCCGGCCAGTGTGCCCACGTAGTCGGAGCCTTCGACATAGGCATCCATCAGGGTCACGTCGCGGACTTCGGCCATGTAGATCGTGCCGAAGAGACCCGCCGCATAATACGGAGGCCCATCGTAATCAAGGGGCATCATTTCTTCGCCTATTACATACAGATCCTTGATGATCATGCCATTGCCGTCGAAGACGCCGGTGAACAAGTCGTTATTGGCGTCGCTGCCCAAGGCATGGAACGGCGTATCCGACCCTGCGGAGAGCATCATGGGATAACGTCCCACGGGCTCCCAGCCATTGACGGGATCTCTCACCACGTCGTCGAATCCAATGCCGACATACGCCACGCTGCTCCCGGAGGCGGACCCATCTGCGCTCATGCTTTCCAGGAGCGCGTCGTTGGACAGGTTTGCCATCAATATAAAAGCCTTGTCCAGCTGATACCGCATGTTGTTCAGGTGGTACCAGTTTCCGATTTCAAAAGGATCTGCTTCCGTGCCGCTGCCGCCGTCAAACCCGATGGGTCCGACTACCGCGCTGGCCTGGGACCCGGCATAGCTGCCGTTTCCGGTGGCGGTCACTTTCAGGAAGCAGCCGATATCTTCCGCGGCGATGGTGATCCCGGCGCCGGTAGCCCCTTCGATCTCAGTGTATGTGCCGTTTTCAGTCTCGCTGCGGGACCACTGGTAGTCCACCGTGGCTTCCGCCGGCGCGTGGATGGCTGCCAGTGTAGCCGAAACATAATCCGTTTCACCGGTGACGGCAACGGAAGTGATCGTTGAACGTCTGTTGCCGCCCGTATTTCCGGGCGTCGTGGGGACTTCCACCACGATGGTGCCCGATTCGTCGGTCCTGGTGCTGCTGTTGGTGAGCACCGACTGCACAGCCTGAGTGACCTGCTCCGGCGTCACCTGCCTGCCGCTTTCGATCTGGTCGGAGATAGCCGCCGCGATGCGCTGAGCCTCTTCTGAAGAGACAGTGCCCTGCACCACCACGATATCTTCGAAGGTCTCGCCATCAGGCATGGCGTCGTTGCCTTCCTCGTCCACGAGCAGGTTATTATTGAACAGGATGGAAGTATAGATCGTGGTGCCGTCGGCCGCCAGGACACGGACCTGGGTCCCTTCTTTCGTGACGACCAGCCGGATGATCAAAGAGTTTTCCATGGTGACGGTATGGGAGCCGCCGCCCTTGACGTAGACCACCGACAGGGCGGAGAGATTTTGCAGGGTAGCATCCCCTTCGCCTACTTCTTCGGCGATGGTGATGTCCCCTACATAGATCTTATCACTGAGGATGTCGCCGGATTCTTTGACGAACACATCCTCCCGGACGATGGTCTCACCGGCCAGGATCTGGTCGATGAGGGTAACGGCTTCCGCTCTGGTAAGCGTTCCCAAAGGCGCCAGCAGGCCGTTGGCGTGGCCTTTCATATAACCCTTGTTGAGGGTGATGGCAACGCCTTCCTCAGCCCAGGCTTCGATCCCGCTTCTGTCAGGATAATCGTCCAGGATCTCCTTTCCGGTCATACCCACTTTGGGCAAAAACCGGGACAGCATCAGCGCCGCCTCCTGGCGGGTGATCACGTCCTCCGGAGAAAACGTGGAAGCGCTGGTCCCTTGCGCGTAGCGGACATAGCCGGCCTTTGCGATTTCTTCATAATACCAGTCCGAGGCTTTCACATCGGAAAAGCTGAGCGCGACCTTATTCTGGGGCCGAAGCTGCAATGCATTGTTTACCATGCTCACGAACTCAGCCCGGCTGACAGGTCTGTCGGGCCGGAAGCTGCCGTCAGGATAACCCTTGACGTAGCCGCTTTCCACTGCGTTTTCAATGGCTTCCAAGGCCCAATGCCCCCGGACATCGGACAGCTGGTCCGCCGATGCGACGGGCTCGGTCTCTGCCGCGGCAAAGCTGATGCCGGGAAACAAAGACAAAACAA
>CALLHZ010000041.1 GCA_938009115.1 uncultured Clostridia bacterium | reverse complement strand
GATAAAAGCTCCCGAACAGAATACCTGTTTGGGAGCTTTGTCTTCAGTCTGAGCGCCCCCGAAGGGGCGCTGTTGATTTGTCTCAGAAACGCAGGCTCAAGCAGGACAGCCCGCCATCCAGTTTCCGATACTCTGAGGTATCCACGGTGATCACGGGATAACCGGCTTTTGTTACTGCAGCCAGCACTGCGGGGAAGCCTTCCGGTACGATCACAGTCCCGTTCATCCATATGCAATTGGCAGCATAGGCTTCTTCTTCGGGGATCTCGATCCTGTTGTATTGGTCAAATTCCGGTTTCTCTACAAATTCGCCGGAAACCAGCATGTTGTTGTCTTCGACATAATTGACGCCTGTTTTTAAATGCAATACTTTGTCCAATGTGACCTCAGATCCGGTCAGGCCGTACTTTTCAAGGATCGCGATGAATTGGCGGATCCCTTCCTCGTTGGTCCTGGCAGAGCGTCCGACATAGAAATGATCGCCCACCATCATCACGTCTCCGCCTTCCAGTGTTCCGGGATCCTTGATATATTCGATCTTGTCTTCAGGATAGAATTTCCTGAGTGCATCGATGATCTCCAGCTTCTCTCCGTTTCTTGAGGCCGCGCCCGGATTGGTCACGATCGCGCAGGCACGGGTCACGACAGCCGGATCCTCAACAAAACAGGAATCCGGGTATCGCTCGTCGGCCGGCAGGACCAACACATCCACGCCACATTGTTTTAAAGCCTCGATGTAGGCATCATGCTGCTTCAGCGCCAGCTCGTAATCGGGCTTGCCCAGCTCCGGGGCGGATGTGATGCCGTCCACGAGGGCCCTGCAAGGTCTTCTGACGATCGTGTGGTTGAATTTTTTCATAAGGTGTCCTCCATTCTTAGCTCGTTCGATACAACGTTATTTCAACCTGCGGGCTTTGCGGCATCCCAAATGCCTTGAAAGCTGCAGGGGAAAATGTGCTCCCGGCCGTCATCCCACTTGCGAAGCGAGATCAGCCATTCCAATTTTTCAGTGCGTTCCTTTTCGTCGGATAAACGGATGCCCATCAGAAAGCCTCCATCGGAGTTCCCGATTGGATCCAGCGATACCAGCTCATACGACATATCGCTGATCGCCATGGGCTGCAGCTCGTACAACGCTTCCGCTGCAACATATTCGGCCACATAGGATCCTTTTGTCGAGGGCAAGCCGTTTTGAGCCACCCATTCAGGGAAAAAAGTCTCTGCGAGATCGGCAAGCTGTTCTTCGGTCAAGTCGATCGTTCCGAACTCGCTCAGAAATTCAGGATAGGCAGCATAAGTGACCAGGGACAGTATCAGCCAAAAATCCTCCGGGTCGGGGCTGGTCATATCGATTTCATAGACGGATACTGCCAGGTAGGCGGCCAGCTGACCGCAAGCGCGAAGCATTTCTTCGGCGCCGGCCTGGGGGCAGACGCTTTCGAGATCCGGGGTGGGACCCGGAGAAGGATCCGGCTCTTCCGTCTGCTCCGGCGCGATCGCGCCCGCCGTGGAAGCCTGCAGGGCTTCCGCGGCACAGGCCGACGCGCCAAGCGTCATCACCACTGCCAATAAGAAAGCCAATAACTTGTTCAACGGAATCCTCCTTTCGGTGGGGAGGATCTGCGGATCACCACTTATTGCATACTTTCTCCGCAAATCCAAACAAGGGCGGCACATCCATCACCGTCCCGTCATCCAGGATCACATTTCCTTTAAAATATCCAAATATCTGATGCTGATCGCAGCAGATGAAGCCAAGATTCATGCGCGTCTTCCTGTCGGCAACGGGCTCAAAGGCCAGGTCCACCCTGCCGTCATCCGATGTGATGGTCCAGGGATCTGTGTATCGGACTTTCTTGTTTTTCTTGGGAATGTCCCACTGCACTTCGGCAAGTTTATGGGCCTGGCCTTTGTAAAACATGACGTTTTCCGTAGCAGCAGAGGTGTCTCCGAATCCGCCGCCGATATTCAGCGCGAAGGGCGCCCCATCAAGAAGTCCCGCAGCGCCGGCCCAAAGCCAGGCATTGTTCCGGGTCCACACACCCCGGCCCCAGTTGAGCGCGCCAAAAGAGCTGCCCAGCTGAAGCGTATATTCCTTTTTTCCAAACCGGATGCTGCCGGAAGCCGGCATGCCCAGGATTTTATGGTTGTAGAAAAAGGCCTGAGGATCCGCAGAAAACGGTACCGCCCGCACCAGGCTGTCCCGGGCGGGGCAATCCAGATAAATTTCGCCGCTGATGCCTCTTCCACCCCCGAACCGGTCCATAGAAAAAACAAGCCGTCTTTGCGTACCGCCGTTTCGGAATTCCAAATAATAGCCTTTTCCCTTGGACAGCGCGTCGCCGATCTGAGATGTGGGAGACAGCAGCTTCCGCTCCCGGCGCAAGACCTGTATCTCGTTACGGCTGTATCGGGCAGGGTCTGAAAAATCAAAAAATGAAATCGTATCCACGCCCATATAGCCCTGATCTGCGATGGTCAGCTCAATGGCAAACCGGTCGTCGGCAACCACATATCGATCCCATTCCTTGATGCGTTTGGACGCTGCTTTGATGACAGACCTGTCATAGTCAAGCAGCGGTGCCCTGGCATAGCCTGCCTCCCGGAGAGATCCGTCGGGGTTCAGGAGCGGGCCGGGCTGGGTGATTTCATGCTGCATAACACTCATCCCTCCTGTTCCTCTTCAGCCCAAAGCACGCCTTCCGGTGGAAGGAATTCCACGTCGGCCCGGGCATCTGTCCGGATCCTGCGAAACACCACGCCGTACATAGCGAGCACGAAGCCGATGAACACGGCCATCGCTGTGCTGCTGCCCATCACGAGGCAGGAATTGAAAAATCCGTGCAGAATGATCGCGATTACAAGCCCCGTGCGGCGGAGCCGCGCCGCGCCCGCAAGATCCCCCCGAACTTCACGGACTTTGGCCCGTCCGTAATAGGAGCCCATAAATACGCCGAAACTCATGTGGGCAGGCACCGATAAAACCGCCCGGGTCACAGCCACCGAGAGTCCGAACTGCGTCACATACCCGATGTTTTCCAGAGCGGCAAACCCAAGCGAAACGAATACCGCATACACCAGCCCGTCAAAACGATAATTGAAGGCCGGATGCCGCCAGGTCCTGCGCTTCAGAAAATAGTATTTGCATCCCTCTTCCGAAGGCGCCACAACCAAAAACATCAGGAACACCATAAAAAGAGGCGTATCCGGCGGCAGGACCAGGCTTAAAAGATACTGGCCCCCATATTCCAGAAAGGTCACCGGGATCACAGCAAAAGCGCCGGCAAGCACCAGTCGGAACAGCAGGCTCTTCGGTTCGCTTTCAATGGCATCCTGCCGGTAAATATATTTCATCAGGACCAGCGCCGGAAGCACTGCGGCAATGACAAACAATATATCGATGATCATGCACGGATCCCTTTCCTTCGCTGATAGACGCGAAGCAGGAGAATGGAAATCGGAGCAAGCAAAGCGCCCATGCCCAATACCGCAAAGGGAAGGGCCCAGTGGATCGCCTGGCTGCTGTCCTGGAGCCCTTGATTAACATGGGTAAGGACTCTGCCAAAGACATAGGGGGACAATATCGTTACGGAAAAACCCAGCGCCGACTGGATCCCCAGGGCAGTGCCTCTTCTTTTCGGCGACACCATCACCGTCATGCCGGCTTTGTAAATCGAAGAATCAGCAGCGACCCAAAAGCCGATCCACAATCCGACGATCACTACGGCAGCGAGCGGCATGCCGTAAAGGCGGCCGAATATAAACTGTGCGCCCAAACTGCTCAAGGCGCAGATCAGAATGGTAGGATTGCGGCCGATCCGATCCGCCGCAACTCCAGCCAGCCACACGGAGGGCGCGCCCAGCAAAATGATGAACGCGGCCAGACGTCCGCCTAAAGACACGGCAGCCACGGTATCGTATCCCACGGCCTTCGCACAGGCGACCATAAACGGTCCGATCCAGCCCCAGAAAGCATACAATTCCCACATATGTCCCATATACCCGGTGGTAATGAGCACGGGACCGGTCAGTTCGCCGGAACCGGAAACTTTTTCGACTCCGGGATCTTCCTGATGATTTACAGGGGGTTTTTCGCCTGAAGCGGAAGACGGATGCTTTGCATCCCGGACGAAAGCAAATACCAGGAACGCAGCCAAAAACGCCGGGATGGACGTCCAGAACATCCCATGACGC
Organism: uncultured Clostridia bacterium; assembly: GCA_938009115.1. Lineage (GTDB taxonomy): Bacteria > Bacillota > Clostridia > Peptostreptococcales > Anaerovoracaceae > UBA10908. Next base: position 9,028 of record CALLHZ010000041.1, on the reverse strand, counting down.
CATGTATAAGCTGCCGCGATGGGCGCAGCAATGAAGTAGCCGCCCGAATAAGCCAGCGCCATGGCGCCGGTATACGCGCCGATGGCGCCGCCCCGTTTTTCCGGCCCATACCAGCCCGACAACAACGCGATCCCGGGCACATAGATGGCGCCCGCCGACAGTCCCGTCATCAGCCGCAGCACCAAAACACTGACGAAGTCCCTGGCCAGAAAAGAGAACAGCGTCGAAGAGAGTGCCGTAAGAAGCGTTGCCCAGGCGACGACCCGCTGATTTCCGATGCGATCGGAAAGCCATCCCGTAAAAAGGACAACGATTACATAGCCCAACTGGAACGAAGACAGGATCATGCCGGTCTGGTTGACGGTGAGCGACAAATCCTGCGCGATATAACTGGAGACAGCTGAAAAATTATACCAGGGCAGATAGCCCAGAAACATGGCTGCCAGCATGCTGGCCATGACCACGTTTTTTTTTGTTTGATATGAATGCAAGTTCAAATTCCCCTTCGGATACTCTGTTGTGCTGCTTTCGTACAGCGTTAAGAATTATATCATACTTGCGCAGGATTATGACCTGACTTTTTTCTGAAGTTTCAGCCGGATGACGTCTTCTTTGCTCTGTTTTGGAGAAGGCAGCTGCAGCCATATGCCGATTCGCGAGGCAATCGTTTTGACTCTGTTGTTGATCCGCCGGAAAAATAACGTCCCCGCCAAAAGAAGGAGCAAGCCCGCCGCGCTGATACCGTATCCGGCATAGCCCAGCGCCGAGATCCCGTAATCCATCCGCACCCGGTGCACTCCGGCAGGCAGATCCAGGACCAGAAGGTTCTCACGGCTGCGAGTCCGTATGGGCTGACCGTCCAGCGTCACCTTCCATCGAGGCGTATAAGTTACGGACACGGTAACCTCACCCGGCTCCTCCGTCGAATAAGCGAAAGCGCCTCCTCTGTAGTCCCACTCGGAGGATAATACCTCAAAATCATTCGGTATGAAATCTGCGTTGTGCGCTTTTCGGTCGATCAATCCGCTGATGATCGCCTTCAGCGAATCCACGTCCGGCACGATATCTTCCTCCTGAAAACCCCAGATGTAATAGGATGGGGATTTTAGATACTGGGTGATCCTGCCGCCGATGAATACCACGGATCCCTGGCCCGCCTGCTTCGTGCCGATGATATCAAATCCGGCCCTGTCCTGGCCGCTGTAAAGCTTGTAATCCACCTCATCCAATCCGTTCAAGGAGAAGAACTGGCGACCTGCCCGGAGGATGATGTCGGCCTCTTCGGCCTGTTGCGCGCCGGTGCCACGCAGCACTGTGCTGCCGGCATCCAGCTTCAGATTGTTCACGCCGACGCCAAACAACGGAAAGCGTTGCAGCGCGGACGGCTCGATCAGCACATGGATGCCCTGATTCACCAGTTGCACGATCCGTTCTTCGAACGCGTCCACGGCAGATACTGTCTCCAGGACCGGTTCTATCACATAAATGACCTTATAGCGCTCCAGCTCGGCCATCTGATAGTTCATCAGATCCGTTTCGTATTCATGGACCATGAAGGGATATTCGTGGGCCATGGCGATGGCCCCCGGTCCGATCACCAGGCAATCCCGGGAGTCCTTCACAAAATAGGAGGATGGCTTGTCGCTGGTATAAAGAATACCATCGCTGCCGGTCTGGAGGGATGGGTCGACGCTGACGTGGAACCCGTATTTTTCCAAGGTTGCCATTAAGCCTTGGTAAGATTTTCTGGTATAAACAGAACGCACATTCCAGAAGAAGAGATCCTTCATGACATATTCTTCCGAATCGCTGCTCAAAGCGATATTGTAACTCCAGATTGTGCGGTTGTGCGGCGTGCCCTCGATATTCCATCCATCGGAAACATTGTATCCGTAGACCCGTGTGGAAAAATAGGTCTCCGATGAATTCACCGGCGCAAACCACTGATACCTTCCTTTCTCAAAGGGCTCGCCTTCCCCTTCGAGACGTGGCATGTAGGTGCGGTAATATGCGTCGTAGTCCTTGGGTTCATAGATCCGAGTAAATGGATTCAATTCAAACAGGGAAAGCCCGACCAGGCATACGATCACAGTCAGCTTGAGCATGCGCGCCCATCCGGGGCGGCGGGCATAGTTTTGCATGACAGCATAAAGGACGTAACTTCCGGCCACAGCGCCCGCTGCGGCCGTCAGGTTCAGGATCCGCCCGGGGACCAGCATTTCGATCAAGGGTATCAGCTTCAGTACGGAAAGATTCTGCCCAAAGGAAAACAGCGCAGAAAAAAGGGACAGGTAGATCATAATCGAAACGCAAAACTGGCGCTTGTCCGGCGCCCAGGTTCGCCGATAGGTGTAATGATAAATGAAAAATGCCAGGAAAACTGCGATCTGCACCGCAAGGCTGAACTTGAAGATGCTCGGTTTTCCCGGAATAAACCACTCCGGCGAGGCCGTGTAAAGCAAGGTGGCTTCTTCCAGCAGATAGGGAACGCCCGGCGCTTCATAACCCGTAATACCCACGGCCCACCAGAAGCCGCAAATCAGAGCGGCGATGACCATGGAAACGCCTAACGTAAAGTAAGACTGAAAGCGGATCTTCCCTGTCAACGCATAGGGCAAGGCCACTGCAGCGATCATCAGGCCGATCATAAAAGCGTGCATGGCATGGCCCAGGATCAGCAGCGCGGTCAGCACAGCGACAGAAAAAAAGGTTTTGCCTCGGGGCTGCATCAGAAAGTCGAGAACCCCCAGCAAGAGCCAGGGCGTGAAAAGAAAGATGACGCCCTGGGCATAGACGCCTCCGCCAAACAGTGCCATAGAAAAGAACGGTTGGAGACAATACAAGGCGACTCCGAACAATCCGCACCAGCGACCGATGAAACGCCGGCAGACAGCCCATACGCCCAAACCGCCAAGACTCAAACACAGAAGACAATACCATTTCATCGTAAGGACGACATTTTCCGCCAAGATCTGGATCCCTGCCATGATCACATAACCCAGCGGCGCATAGTATTGCATCATAGTAGAGCCGTTGTACCAGAAGGGGCACCAGGAGGGAAATTCCAGCTGCCGGTAATGCTCCGCCAGATATGAAATCTTAGCCAGATGCCCCATGCCGTCGGAAGTCACGTTGAACAAGTCAGTCGGCATAAAAGCAACATTCGAAAAAGCGGCTGTGGAAGCCGCAACAGAAAAGATCACCGCCAGCATAAATTCCAGCAGAAGCTGCTGTCGCCGACTTGGCGCATCCCCGATATTCTTTTCGGGATCAGTCCGGTATCCCAATGCGTTCCACCACCACTTCCCCGGCATGGAGGCGATTGCCCGAAAGTCCGGTTTTCATCCGGTGAAAAGTGACCGTCTTATTAGCGCAGACCGCTTCCCCCATGACGCGGCCGGTATCTCCATTCAAACCTGAAGGAAGATCCACGGAGAGCACGGGAATGCCGGAGGCGTTGATCCTTCCGATGATTTCTCTGTACAGATCGCTGACGTCCCGGGATATGCCAATGCCCAGCAGCGCGTCCACCACCAGGTCAGCGCCTGTCAGGCACTGATCCGCCCGGTCCAAATTTGCCGTGCTTGAGCAGACTTCCGGCCGGCATCCCAGATTCACTAAAATATTGTAATTTGTCAGAAATTCCGGGGAACCCTTTCCCGGATTTCCGGCAATGAGCACACGAACATCCATTCCGGCAAGAAAACAATGCCGCGCCACGGCAAGACCGTCTCCGCCGTTGTTGCCGGTGCCGCAGAAGACAGCCACAGAACGGACTCGGTCCGGATCGATGTGGCCGAACACTTTCAGGGAAGCCCGCTCCATCAGGGCGATGGCGGGGATGCCCAGCGTTTCGATGGCGTTGGATTCCATCCTTCGCATTTCGGCGCAGCTGACAGCCCCCAGCACAGCCTCCGGCTGCCCTGCGGATTTAGCCATGCCCTTGCTTTCATTTTTGATCTGGTACAATGTGCCGTCCGCTTGCGCCATGAGCTCTTCCACAGTCTGGCCGTCTTTGGGGTAAAAAGCGATCCCCATGCTACTGGTGACCGGCAGGTTCAACAATTTTTCGCTCTTTCCGTCGGACAGCCGGTATCTTCCGTTCACTTTCCGCAGGACCCGCCCCATGGCGTGATGGGCCCCTTCTTCCGAGCCAACATCGTGAAGATAGATCAAAAACTCGTCGCCGCCGGTGCGGATCACCAGATCCCGATCCCGAAGCTCCTTTCTCGCCCGCATTGCAAGATACTTGAGAACGCCGTCCCCGGCCTTGTGTCCATAGCGATCGTTGACCCTCTTAAAATCATCTACATCCAGCACGCCGACACAGCCCATAAGACCTTTGTCCTTCAGCTCGTCCAAACGCTCCTGCAAGAGCGTTTCCAGCGCGCGGCGGTTGTAGGCCAGGGTCAGGGAGTCCAGATACACTTTTTCCCGCAGGTCGTCCTGAATTTTTTTTGTCTCCGTAATGTCGTCCAAAACAATATTGGCGCCGGACACCGCGCCATTATCCTTGAGCGGCGTGATGTGCACCAGTACCCAGATCTCCTTGCCCCAGGCGCTTTGATAACCCATTTCGTGCTTGACGATCCGATCCTCCTCCAGACATTCTTTCAAATGCTGGGAAAAGCCGGATTCCTGAAGCAAGGGAAACTCCAGCAGATTGATCTGCTGGGTCGCCTCAAAAGAAGGAGAATTGAGGATCCTCAATAATTCCTGGTTTGCGTAGGTGATCGCTCCGTTGATATCGCAGGTGAGAAATCCCACCGGCGCCGTTTCCGCCAGCGTATAAAACCGCTTTTGTCTGCTGATGAGGGCCTGCTCAAGGTGGGTTTTCTCGATAAACAAGCCCAATTGCGCAAGAAACAAACTAAATAAATTTCGGTTCACCAGGGGCTGGCCAGATCGGAAAAACAGCGTAAAATCCCCCAGGACCTTATCACCCTTCCTGATTTTTGCCACGGCTACGGGCCCCACATCCATCATGGCCGCAAGTCTTCGAATCACGACCTCCGGCAGGGTCTTCCCAGTGAGATCCCACAGGTTTTCAAACCAGGTGATATCCTTCCCCTCCGTCTTGGCCTCCCGCTCCGGATCGTGGTGCCAGGACATGCCCACCAGATCGAAATGGAGCATTTCCGAGGCCTTGCGTATGGCTGCGGATTCTCCATAGATCGACACCGTACGAAAATCCAGGCTGTCCTTTTCAAAAAGATTGAAAGCGGCAAAGCAGGCGCCCGATACATCGTAAGCGAAACGGGTCACCACGTCGTAATCGATGCTGGTGCCCATATTATCGATAAAATACTGGGCGATCTCCTCCATCTTCTTTTCGAAGGTCTTGTTGAGAAAGATCGTGACGAAGCACTTGTCGTCCACCCCGTAGGCCCGAATCAAATAACACCGCCGGTACTCCTCGGCATACTCTTCGAATTCGGTCATCACGCCCTGTTTGATGACTTTTTCGTAAATCTCCACCCAGTGCATCGCATGCTTTTTGTCTTCGGACACATCCCTGACGAACTGACGCCCCACGACGTCTTCCCGCCGAAGTCCGGTCATTTCCTCAAAGGCGCGATTCACGTCGAGAAAACGATAATCGATCATTTTGCCGCTGTCGTCAAACACCGCCTCGTGATAAGCAAAGGCGCAGGCGCTTTCCTGTATGGCTTGTTCATAAACGCGATCACTCATATCGATAGGCCGCCTTTCCGTACTTTGTTTGATTATATAGCGAAATGCAACAGGATTCAAAGAATATTTACGGTTTCCGGCCAATCCGCAAGCGCCGGAATAAAGTTTTGCCAACGGATGACGATATCATAGAAAACCAGGCATTCACAGTATGACATCACAATAAGGTGCAACGACCCTGCCGGCGCAGGACAGCATGAAACGGAGGAAGCACAACAATGTTAAAATCGTTACCGATTCGGGGAAAACTGGCGATCCTGGTCGTGATCCCGCTGATCGCAGCCTTGGCTGTTACGCTGATCGGCGCATACCAGGTGAACGAAATCAGCAACAGCTTGACGAAGAGCATTTATGAGGAAGGGTATCAGAGCATATCACTGATCCTCAATGCAGACCGGGATGCCTATCAGGCGATGGACAATATGAACAGTCTGCTGATCGAAAAAGCAAAAGGAACGCTGACGCCGGCGCAACGAGAAGCGCTGCTGGCCAGCTTTGACGAAAACGCCGCCCAGACTGCTGAACGTATGAGCCAAGCAGCAGGCATTCTCGCTCAAAACAGCGATTACTGGAACTCTTTTACGGATGAGGCCGAAGGAAAGACAGTGCTGGAGCATTTTGCCGACTTTGAACAAACTTTTGCGACGTGGTTGGCGTTGGCCGAATCCACCAAGACCACCTATATAACCGTCCCGGAATATATTCCGGCCTTTGAACAGGCACGGGAGCATATGAACATCATCGGCGAGCTGGTAGGCCTTGGCGCCGAAGAATCCATTTCAGCCAACGAGGCAACCAAAAATAAGATGATCATCACCATGATCGCCATCGATCTTTTCGTATTGGCGCTGGTTGTAGCGCTGGCGCTCTTTCTGATGAAAGCGATCACCGATCCTTTAAAAAAATCCGTTTCGATGCTTCAGGATATGGTCCGGGGCAGGCTTGGCAGAAGACTGGAACTGAAGCAGGGCGACGAGCTGGGTGTCCTTTGCGACAATCTTGACCGTTTCGCAGAAAATCTCCAGCATGGTGTCATCGGGACCATGAAAAAGATCGCCGAAGGCGATCTGGATTTGAACATCACAGTGGAAGATCCGGAAGATGAGATCAGCCCCGTCATGAAGACGACCGTGGAAAACCTCAGGGCGCTTGTTAAAGAAGCCGAATTGCTCTCGCATGCCGCCGTGGAAGGAAAACTCGAAACCCGGGGCGACGCGAAAAATTTCCAGGGCGGATACCGCCAGATCATCAGCGGCTTCAATAACACCCTGGATGCTATTGTCGAACCTTTGAATATCGCTTTGGCCTATATCGAAAAAATCGCCAACGGCCAGGAGCTGGAAAAGCTGGACAATCAGTTCAAAGGCACCTACGCCGTCCTGATCGAAAACCTTTTAAAAGTACGGGATACATTCTACACGCTGCTGGATGAAACCGGCAAGCTGGCAGGGGCCACCGCCGAAGGTACTCTTTCCTACCGGGCCGACACCGGCAAACTCAGCGGCGGCTTTGCCCGGATCGTGGGAGGCATGAACGACAGTCTGGACTCTCTCGTGGATCCCCTTGTCATGACCGCTGGCTACATAGAACAAATCGGCCGGGGAGAGATCCCGCAAAAGATCACCGACGATTACAAAGGTGATTTCAACGACATCAAGAACAGTATCAACTCCTGCATCGACGGACTGGGCGGACTGGCGGAAGGCAGCGCAGTCCTGGAGAAAATGGCTCTCAACGACTTCAGCTGCGCTGTGGAAGGGGAATATCAGGGCATCTATAAGAAGATCGCCGGCTCCATCGAGCTTGTCAACAGCAGCATCAATACAACGATCGACATATTGCAGCAAGTCTCGGAAGGCGACTTCGCCAGTCTCGATTTCCTGAAGAATATCGGACGGAAATGTGAAAACGATCGCTTCACTCCCACTGGCATCGCCCTGATCGAAAACATCAAGAGCCTGGTGGAAGAAACGACCATGCTGTCCAGAGCGGCTGTGGCAGGAGCCCTTTCCACAAGAGGAGAGGCCGGAAAATTCAAGGGCGAATACGCCAAGGTCATCGAAGGGATCAATGAGACCCTCAACGCCGTCATCGAGCCCATCACCGAAGCTTCCGCCGTGCTCCAGGAAATGGCCCGCGGCAACCTCCAGGCTGCCATGGAAGGCAATTACCTGGGCGACCACGCTGAAATCAAGAATGCCCTCAACGAAACCATCGGCAATATTCGCAGCTATGTGAGCGAGATATCCCAGGTCCTGGCTGAGATCAGCGACGGCAATCTGGATCTGGCCATCACGGCAGATTACAAGGGCGACTTCGTCGAAATCAAGAACTCTCTGAACAACATCATTCAATCCCTGAATCAGGTGATGGGCGACATCAGCGAGGCGGCAGACCAGGTGGCTTCCGGCTCACGGCAGGTCTCCGACGGGAGCCAGGCACTGTCCCAGGGCGCCACGGAGCAGGCCAGCTCTATCGAAGAGCTCACCGCTTCCATTGAAGAGATCGCCTCCCAGACGCGGCAAAGCGCAGTGAATGCCAACCAGGCCAGCGACTTGTCCGCAGAAGGTAAAGTCAATGCCCAGAAGGGAACAGATCAGATGAAGGAAATGCTCCACTCCATGGTGGATATCAACGATTCCTCCATCAACATTTCCAAGATCATCAAGGTGATCGACGACATCGCCTTCCAAACCAACATTTTGGCATTGAACGCCGCTGTGGAAGCAGCCCGGGCAGGGCAGCACGGCAAGGGCTTTGCGGTGGTGGCCGAAGAGGTCCGGAATCTGGCGGCAAGAAGCGCCGCGGCGGCAAGAGAGACCACGGAACTCATCGAGGGGTCCATCAGCAAGGTGGAGATCGGCACCAGGATCGCCAACGAAACGGCGGCGGCCCTCAGCGAGATCGTGGCCGGCGCGGAAAAAACCGCAGACCTGGTGACCGGCATCGCCGAGGCCTCCAACGCCCAGGCTTCGGGCATCGCCCAGATCAACGCCGGCGTGGGCCAGGTAGCCCAGGTGGTCCAGAGCAATTCAGCTACGGCCGAAGAGAGCGCCGCAGCCAGCGAGGAGCTTTCCAGCCAGGCCGAGATGCTCAAGGAAATGGTAAGCAAGTTCAAGCTTTCCAAAGGTGTGCTGGCGCTTCCCGGAGCAGCAGGCATCCAGGGAAAAGCCCCAAGGGAAAACACAGCAAAGAAAAAATCCGCCCCGAGGATATTGCTGGGCGACGAAGGCAACGACAAATACTGATCAGCACCTCAAAGCAGCAAGGCCGCCCTTCGGCGGCCTTGCTGCTTTCAGACTGAAGACAAACCCAGTTGCATTACTGGGTTTGT
>CALLHZ010000040.1 GCA_938009115.1 uncultured Clostridia bacterium | reverse complement strand
GATATCCACTCGTGACTGGAGTTCAGACGTGTGCTCTTCCGATCTTGCGGCAACCCGCGACGCCGTGATTGACCGCCGGGAATCCATTGAGCATGGCCCGCCCCAGCCGGATAGATTCGGAAACGCCGTTTTCAGCCTCTTCATAGCGGTTCTGCCGCGTGTAGCTGTCGATGGTCGTGGGCAGCAAGTCCGCTTCCCCTTCCTTTTCCAGATACTGCATCAGCTTGATGTGCTCTTCGATGACGGGAACGCCGGCTCTGGGCTGAACCAATGTATTGCCTGTCCTCTTGGCCTCCACAAGCTTGCTGGAAAAAATCCGGTTCACAGGCATCGATTTGTGGTATTCGACCGCCTCCTTCAGATCTACTTCTTTTCCCGTGGGCCACTGGGTCAGTACTTCTTTGCGCAGGGCTTCAAACTCTCCCTCCGGGATTCTCTTATTCTGAATGTCCATATTTCTCGAACTCCTTTTTCATGATCCGCAATGCGGTCTTTGGATAACGGGTCGACAGCAGCCCCATCGCTGCCAGAATGTAATGTCTGTCCACTCGGATATCAGCTGCCTTGGGTCTCAGCGACATGGGATCCGCTGTGCTGTACAAGGCGTGGGAAGCGATTTCACCGGTCCGCTTTGTATGAATAAGGCTGCCGCCGGTCACAATGATCTGGGAAACCTCCCTGAGGTCCTTCCCTTGCTGAACATAAGCTTTTCCAAGAACTGTGTACGTTTCCTCCAGGGTTCCCGCATGTCTGGCCACTGCCGTCTCGATGGCCATCGAGGCGAGCGCATAATCCAGTGATTCCAGCTCTTCGTTACCATCGGGAACAATGTCGGTGTTTCGGGCCAGGTGATCGGTCAACGCCTTGACTCTTTCCCCTGGCAATCCGGACAGACCGCATATACGCTCCGTTCCCGCAGCCTCCAGGATACCGTGGATGCTGTAGCGCATTCCGATGTCCCCTTCCACCGTACGTTTTGCGTAGGGCTCCGGCAGGCCTTTATAGAAGGTCATGTCGCTGGCCGGGAGCCCCGCTGCGATGGAATAGACGTCCGTCGTTGCGCCGCCTACATCCACAGCCACCAGTTCGCCGATGCCCTTCTCTCCTTCACAGCCGCCGGCCAGCAGCTCCACGGCCTGCATGACTGCCGCAGGGGTGGGCATGATGATCTCCGTCAGCAGCTCGGAAGCTTCGGACAAGCCTTTGGCCTGAACGATCCTTCGGAGAAACAGCTCCCTGATACAATTCTGGGCCGGCCCGATATTGAGCGTCCCCAGTCTGGGCATGACGTTCTCACAAACGAAGGTTTCAAATCCCTCCAAATTCTTTGCGCACTGCTTTGCGGCGCTTCTGTTTCCGGCAATGATGATGGGATGCGAGCGGGGCAGCGCGGCGAGCATCTTTGAATTGTGAAGGATGCATTCAGTATTTCCGCCGTCCGTGCCGCCGACCAGGAGAATAATGTCCGGGCGAGCCTCGCCGATTTCCTCAACATCTTCCTCTGTAAGCTCAAAAGAATAGACTTTCAGCATTTTGGCCCCGGCGCCGAGACTGGCCATTTTAGCCGCCTTGGATGTCAGGTCCGGCACCAGCCCCACGGTGATCATCCGAAGTCCACCGGCAGCGGAGGAGCATGCGTAGGTCTCCTGAAACGCCAGGGGTCCGGTCTCGTTTTGCAAAAGTGCAATTCCTTGCTTCAGGCCTTCGTTGATATCGGTCTGCACGGTGGTGTAGGCTTGCGCCGTCCCCATAAGTGATTCCGACTCCATGTCGACTGCGGTCAACTTCGTATAGGTGCTGCCAAAATCGATCAACAAAACAGGCTTCACATCTACGCTCCCTGACTGATTCCAAAGGCTGCATGAAGGGCTTCGATCGTTGTCTCCGGGCTGGTCCCCGGCGGAAAAGCCCTGTCAAAGCCCATGTCCCTGAAACGTTGTTCGACCTCTTCAAAGGACTGCTTTCCGATGACGATATTGCCGCCAACAAAAAGGACGATGCCCTTCAACCCCGCTTCATCACACTTTTCCCGCATACCACGGCAGTCCAGCTCTCCCTGGCCGTACAGAGAAGAGATCAGGATCGCATCGGCGCCGGATTCGATGGCTGCGTCGATAAACTCTTCCTGCGACACCATAACCCCAAGATTGATGGTGTCAAATCCGGCGTCCGTAAACGCATGGTACAGGATCTTGTTACCGACAGCGTGGACGTCAGCGCCGATCACGCCGATAACAAGCTTTTTCTTGTTCATGTTCAATACCTCGCACATTGACTTCTCGCGTTGAAATGTTTTATACCTATATTGTATTTTGTGCTATATCATTTGTCAATCCTATTTTCTGCATTTCCATAACTGCTTATAAAAAAAGCGGAAGAATCGAAGATTCTTCCGCGCAGACTGAAGACAAACCCAGTTGCATTACTGGGTTTGTCTTTGTGTTAAAGGCAC
>CALLHZ010000039.1 GCA_938009115.1 uncultured Clostridia bacterium | reverse complement strand
TCTACACCGGATGCAACGAGCGAGGCTGCGACGGAAGCCACCTCCGATGCGTCCGTAATGCCTACGGCGACGATCTCAAAGCCGTACGCGCCCGCCAGCGCCTGATAGTTTTCCAGCTGTGCCAGAGAATTAGCCTCCGAGGTCGTGTAAAGGATTCCGATGGTTTCCGCCTCGGGCTGGAAAGCGCGGATCATCTGCAGCTGCCCTTCATAATTCAATCCGTCGCTGGTACCGGTGGCGCCGGTGTTGGGCTCTTCCAGGCTTTCTGCCAGACCTGCCCCCAGCGGATCGGATACGGCGGAGAATATGACGGGGATGCCCGCGTCCTTTGCCGCCGCATACGCCGGCATGGCCGAGGGGGTCGCAATGGCAATGATCAGATCCATGCCGCCGTTGACGAAGTTGGCTGCGGCCAGTGCATTGGTCTCTCCTTCTCCCTGTCCGTTCACGAACTCGATGGTGCAGGTCTCGCCGTCGATGAAACCGGCTTCGGCAAGGCCCTGAATGATCCCGTTGTAGCAATTGTCAAGGGAGGCGTGGGGCGCGAACTGCAGGATGCCGATCTTGGGCAGTCCTTTCTCCTGGCCTCCGCCTGCGCAGGCTGTGGCCGAAAAGACCATCATCAGGGCCAGCAGCAAAACCATACATTTCTTCATCGTACTTTTCATTTCGATTCCTCCGTTTGGGTCGTTCAAAAATTGGATCGTGGCAGATGGACGCTCCTTTGCCGGAAAAGCGTTTGTAAAAAAAATCGCTTTTGTCCCTGTTACGGGACAAAAGCGATTGCTTCTGCGATACCACCCGAATTGACGATAACCGTCCACTCGCTTACGCGTACCATCATACGCGCCCCGATGGATAACGGGTGGGTTCCCGTCGGCATCTACTCGAAGTTTCCTTCTTTCAAGCCGCCCTCAAAAGTCCATTCAGCTGCCGCGCCCTGCTCCGATCACACCCTCCGGAACTCTCTGAAAGCTTGCAGTTGCAGCGTACTCGTCTTCGTCAACGGTTTCGTTTCATTTCGTTGTTGTGAGTATTATAGCACGGGTGCGATCCCTGTCAAGGACTTTATGCCTTCCAGAGCCCGTGAAGATTGCAGTACTCGTAGACTACTTTGACCTCATCCGAGCCGCTGAGCATAAACTCTGCCATTGGCGCGTCGTTGGGCGTAAGGTACTTGACTTCGCAGCCTTCCTTCGTGACCATGCAGATCCACTCGATATAATGCTCCGGCGTCATGGGATGATCCACGCTTCCGACCTTGACGACAACTTTGCTTCCGTCCTTGGTCACGACGGGAACGTGCTTTTCCGTGGCCGCGTCGACGGCGCCGGGAATCAGCTCATCCATTTCCTGGCCGCAACAAACAACACGGATACCGCTGTCGTTCAAGTGAGTGATAATGTTCCCGCAAATGCTGCATCTGTAAAATTTCTGTTCCATGGTGTTCTCCTTCCTGTTCTGTGACGACGGATTACTTATAGGTTTCGTTTCTGACCATCATATGCTTGAGCGGATGATCGCAGACGGGGCAGATCTCCAACGCTTCTTTCCCACTGTAAATGTGTCCGCAGTTCGTGCATTGCCATACGACTTCTGTATCCTTCTTGAATACCTTTCCATTCTTGATATTGGCGGCCAGGATCTGATAGCGCTTCTCATGTTCGCGCTCCACGCCCGCAACGCCTTCCATTTTTTCGGCGATCTCGGGAAAGCCCTCCGCCCTTGCGGTTTCCGCCATTTCTTTATACATGCTGGTCCATTCGTAATTTTCACCCTCGGCTGCGTCCAGCAGATTTTCCTCGGTGGTGCCGATCCCGTGAGCAAGCTTGAACCAAAGCTTTGCATGTTCTTTTTCGTTGAGCGCCGTTTCGTCGAACAGATCGCCGATCTGATTGTAGCCTTCCGATCTGGCTTTGGACGCGTAATAATTATACTTGTTTCTGGCCTGTGACTCTCCGGCAAAAGCCGCCATCAGATTCTCCAGGGTTTTCGTTCCTTTTAACTCTTTCACTTGATCCTCCTCCTGTGTCAGTGTTCCTCAACTGTAACTTTCTTCTGCTCTGCTGCACACGCGTGACAGACCCCTTGGAACTGCATGCTCTCGGGAGGGACCATCATGCCGGTCCGTCTCCGAATGCGGTTCAACAGCCGAAGGATATCTCCGGACACCTCTTCCGGCATATCCATAAAGGCTCCGCAGGAGGTGCACTGAAGATGAAAATGCTCATGGGTATTATGGTCAAAACGGTCCTTGCTCCCGTAAATCGGGATGCGGAGAAGCTCGCCCGCCTCGGCCAGCTGGTTCAGGTTCCGGTACACAGTGCCCAGACTGATGTTGGGGTGATCCTGTCTTACAGACTTGTAAACCTGATCCGCTGTGGGATGAGTGCCGTTTTCGATCACCGCATCCATGATCAGTTCCCGCTGCTTGGAATATCGCATCGATCCTCCTGTTAAGTAATAACAATTCCTGTTATTAGGGTAACACACCAAGAAACCGATTGCAAGGGGGTAATCATTTATTCCGTGACAAAGCTACTGCGACAGCGGTGCCGATCCGCGCATTGTTCAGCACCAGGGCCTGATTAGCCCGCAGCGCCCGCCCTTCCGAAAGGTCCACGATTTTCTGCAGGACATAAGGAGTCACCCGGCTGCCGGAGATCCCGTCCCGGACGCTTTCCTCCAGCGCACTCACGATGATCCGGTCGATTTCATCATAGGGTATCTCATCCTTTTGTGGAATGGGACAGGCCACAAGGATCCCGCCTGCCAGATCCAACGCCCGCTTTCTTGCGATCAGAGCCGCTACCGATTCGGGTGTGTCCAGCCGCAGCGGCGCAGGACTGCCGCTGACGGCGCTGTAAAAGGCAGGAAAGGAATCGGAATTCCAAACGACGACAGGAACGCCGCCGGTTTCCAGATATTCCAGCGTGGCGGGAATATCAAGAAGACTCTTGCATCCGGCGCAGACCACGGTCACATCGGTCTGTTTCAGTTCTTCCAGATCAGCGGAGATATCGAAGCTTTCTCCCGCGCCGCGATGGACACCGCCCACGCCTCCGGTAACAAAAACCGGGATCCCGGCCATGGCGGCGATGATCATGGTGCCGGCCACGGTGGTCGCTCCGTCGGCACCCATGGCGATCACCGCCGGAAGATCTCTGCGGCTCACTTTTCTGACACCTTTGGCCGTTGCCAGATATTCGATCTGATCCCGGTCGATGCCGACCTTGATGCGGCCGCCGATCACAGCGATGGTCGCAGGGACTGCGCCGCCGCGGCGAACCGCATCCTCCACGGCCAGCGCTGTTTCCACATTGGCCGGGTAAGGCATCCCGTGGGAAATGATGGTAGTTTCCAGGGCTACCACGGGATCGCCTTTTTCCAGCGCTTTGCGAACCTCGGGCATTACATCCATATATGCATTCATATGATTCACAACTCCTTCAGCGAGCCCACAACGTCCCCAGATCGGGATTGACGGGCTCCTTTGACTGCAAGGTGATATTGGCTGCCCGAAGGGCATTGCCGGCGATCCGCAGGATATCCGAATCCCTGGCAATACCGTCGGCGATGGCAGCGGACATGGCGTCTCCGGCCCCGGTGACACTGGCCGGATGCGTGATCTCCGGCGCAGGCAGACGGCCCCGGGACAGGCGATCCATATAGAACACGCCATTCTTTCCAAGAGAAATAAAAACCATCTTTACGCCCAGATCCAGCAGACAGCCACCCGCCTCTTCCAAATCCCCCTCGTTTTGGATCGAGATCCCCGTCAGGGCCTCGGCCTCGAAAAGGTTGGGCTTCAGGGCATGGCAGAACGGCAGGACCGGGCGGATCCGCCGGGCTTTTTCCACAGAGACCGGGTCGATAAAAATCCGCCTTTCCGAAAAAACGCGTCCGCAGCATGCCAGTGTCTCCTCGGAGAGGTTCGCGTCCAGGACGATCAAAGACGTTCTGTCCAGCAACGGGGCAAAAGCTTCGACATGTTCCGGCGTTATGCGTTCCAACACTTCCATATCCGACAGAGCCAGGACCATTTCGCCGTTTTCATCCAGGATCGACAGATAGGTGGCCGTACGGCAGGCTGGCAAGGCGAGAATTCCGTTTACGTCCAAGCCCAGTTCCTGCAAAGAGGCCGCTGCGTCACTGCCGAACACATCCGTTCCCACCGCAGAAAAGAAGGATACTTTGTTCCCGCCCATTCGGTAAAGGTTCTCAGCGATATTGCGGCCCACGCCGCCCCAGGAAACCTTTACAGTTCCCGGATTGGAATCCGCCGGAATGAGCTTTTTGTGCGGCCGGCCTTCCAGATCTACCGCAAGACCGCCGATGACGCCGATGTGTTCCATGTTGCGCGCTCCTAGGCGATGACGCTTCCGCCGATAAATTCCCGAATGATCGAATTGTTCACGATAACGGAATCGTCCTTCAGTTCGTCCACAAACCCCAGCAAGCGCAAGAGCCGGCGGGCTTCAGTATAGGACTCTTCCTCTTCCCCGATCTCTTCCAGCAAGGGCCTGGCGTATTTTTTCAGGGCAGCCATCTCATAGACGTGGACCGAATTGAAAATGGCGTCGGCCTGATCGCTGTAAGGAAAAATATTCACATCTTCACCGGCTCTCACCTTGGGCCAGGCATCGATGGTCTGGCGGGCATCCCAACCCCGTTTTGCCGCGTCCCGGATGATCCGCCGTATCTTTCGCACATCGGTGAGAGGGATCCGGTTGTGGTTGTCGATGCGGACCATGGTGAGCGGGCTGATATAGATCTTGAACTTCTGCGCCGCGGGGATCTGCCCGGTAAGCGCATCGTTCAGTCCGTGGATCCCTTCGATGACGATGGGTTGATCCGGCAGCGCTTTCATGATGCGGCGGCCAAAGACCTTCTTTCCGGTCGAAAAGTCAAACCGGGGGATATCTACAGTCTCCCCTGCCAGCAAAGCGTTCATGTGCCGGTTGAACAGGTCCACGTCCAGCGAATCCAAATTCTCAAAATTCTTGGTGCCGTCAGCTTGTGCAGGTACCAATTCCCGTTCCAGGTAATAATCGTCTGTCCCCAGATAGATCGGCTTATGGCCGTTGACCCAAAGCTGTGTGCAAAGCCTGTGAGCGAAGGTGGTTTTTCCGGAAGAGGAAGGGCCCGCGATGAGAACGATCCTCTTTTGATCCCGAACGATCTGGTCGGCGATCCCCGCGATGCTTTTTTCGTGAAGCGCCTCGGAAATCTGTATGATCTCGTTGATCTCTCCTTTTCGTATCCTTTCGTTCAAGTCATCCATGTATCGGATGCCCAGCATATCGTTCCATTTTTCCTGCTCCTGAAACGCTTTATGAAGCTTTCTGTCGTCCCGGTACGGAGGAAGTCCCTGGGGGTAAGCGGCTTCGGGGATCCTGATGATGATACCGTTGCGGCATTTTTTTAAATCGAACTCCCGGACATATCCGGTGCTGGGAACCACCAACTGGAGATCCGGATTGATATTGAAGAACGGAATGTCTTCTTTTGACAGCCGGTCCATCGCTTCTTCGATACGGGCCACATCGCCGGGTCCGGGTGTGCGGATCCCGGTTATTTTTGTGAAGATCCCCCGGTTCAGGGAATGGGCAATCACCACGGAGGCCTTTGGAAACTCCCGTCTGACGGCTTCCAGATACAGCTCGACTACGCTGTTTTGGTAAGCCTGGTTTCCCGAAGGATCCCGCAGATCCAGAAAAGTAACTTCGCCGTCGCTGTAAAGACGCGTGTCCAGCCCTACCACATGATTGTTCAGCCTTGCGGCGACGATATCGTAAGGGAGGCCGTCCCGATACCGGCAAGCCAGCTCGGCGATGGTTGTGCCGGGTTCAACCGCAATGCTGCTGCCCTGGGCTTTGGGACTGGTTTTGATCGTGATCTTCATTATATCCTCCTGTTCTTTCTGCAGGATGTGGTATAATTGTATCACATGAATCCGACAGCGAGGTAACAAATTGTATTTTCAATACGATCAAGATGATATCGACTATCTAAAGAAAAAGGACGCCAGACTGGCGAAGGCCATCGACAGGATCGGCCCCATACAGCGGCCGGTCCAGGACGATCTTTATGAATCTCTTGTCAACAGCATTGTCGGCCAGCAGATCTCCACGGCAGCTCATCGCACGGTATGGAATCGCATCAAGGAGCACTTCGGCACGCTGACACCGGAAAAGATCTGCGGTGTGTCTACGGAAGAACTCCAGCGTTTCGGCATTTCTTTCCGAAAGGCTTCGTATATTCTGGAAAACTCCGCCAAGATCTGTTCGGGCGAATTCGACCTCTTTGGACTTGCGGTAAAGAGCGACAGCGAAGTGATTGCAGAGCTCTCTTCCCTGAAGGGCATCGGCGTTTGGACCGCGGAAATGCTTATGATCTTTTCAATGCAGCGCCCCGACGTTCTCAGCTACGGAGATCTGGCCATCCTGCGGGGAATGCGGATGTTGTACCGTCACCGGTCCATCGACCGCCCGCGCTTTGAACGGTATCGCAAACGATATTCACCCAAGGGTTCTGTCGCCAGCCTGTATCTGTGGGCCATCGCTTCGGGGGAGTTCCCCGAATGGAGCGATCCGGCGGCTTCAGTCAAAAAAAAATGAACGGCCGTCCTGTGCCTGCCCTTTTGGGGTCAGTCCAGTCCAGCCGCTCATTTTAGCGCGTATTCTACTCTTCTTCAGCTTCGGCGCCGGACAGGTCTCTTTCCGAAAACCATTCAAAGATCGTCCGGGCTTCCCGCAGGGTAAGTGTAACACCTCTGGACATTTTCTTATGGTCCTCCGACCATTCCCGAAGATCGTATTTTTCCGGATTGCCATTCCAGGAGACCACGTTCAGTTCCTTGGTCCAGCCTCCGGGACTGGTTTTGAGCACGCCGATGTGTTCTTTGATTTCGTAGGTGAACTCTTCGCCTCTGCTTTGCCCCGCCGAAGAGGATTTACCATTCTCTCCGCTCTTTTTGTAAGCCTTGGCGGTTTCCATCACTTCGACCACGTTGCCTTTCATGTTGCTTCCTTTCACAAGTCCCGTTCCTGCCGGAATGATACATATTATACAATATATGTTAATTTATGTCAAGCAATAGCCGCCGGACCCATTCTCAAAGAAAATCACTTGTGTTACAATTGGAGCATGAAGAGAAACGATGAAGATCTATACAAGGCAATAGAAAAGACCCTTCAAGAGAGCGCTGTGGCTGTCCTCGCCATCGACGGACCCTGCGCATCGGGCAAGTCGACGCTGGCCGGACTCCTGCAGGAGCGGTTTGGAGCCAGAGTGATCCCCATGGATGACTTTTTCCTGCCCCGGGAATTGCGTACGCCTGACAGATATGCTCAACCCGGAGAGAACATCCATCATGAACGGTTTCTTGAGGAGGTCGGCCCCTATCTGGGCGCAGGAGGACTCGAAAAACCCTTGACATACCGTCCCTTTGACTGCAAAGCCATGGATTACGGACCTGTTCGCGTCGCGCCCTGGGCTCCACTCACCGTAGTGGAAGGGTCTTACAGTCTCCATGCGGCGCTGCGACATTTGTACGGCATTTCTGTTTTTCTGACGGTCGAGTCCGGAGAGCAAGAACGGCGCATCCTTTCCCGGGAGGGACCCGAAGGGCTGCAAGTCTTTCAATCCCGCTGGATCCCGCTGGAAAACAGCTATTTTGAAGCGCTGCATCCGGAACGTTTCTGCGATTTTATATTGTAGCAACCCAACGCAGCCGGCGCAGGTCCGCTTCGACCTGAAAGGAGTGGATCTTTTTGATTTTCCTGACATTGGGGCCATGGTCGTCAGAGCCGATGGACACCATCATGCCATTCCGGGCGGCCAGCGCCAGCGCATAGGCGGTCCGATCGGCATCATGAGTGGGATAATAGCATTCCACCCCGTCCAGACCAAGATCTCCAAGCGCGCGAACGACAAGGGCCAGGCGATCGGAAAAACCTCCGGGATCCCTGGCCAGCGAGGGATAAGACAACTGAAAAGGATGGGCAAGAAAAGCTTTCCCCCCCGCCGCATGAATGATCCGGATCGCTTCTTCCGCAGAGGTCTTGACCTTGCGTATGGAACGGATCAGCGGGTCGCCCATCAGCCGCTCTGACGCAAACGCCTCTTCCAGGTTGGAGGCAAGGCCCATTTTCACAAAGGTTTCCGCAAAGGATCTCTT
The DNA here is from genome assembly GCA_938009115.1 of uncultured Clostridia bacterium. GTDB lineage: Bacteria > Bacillota > Clostridia > Peptostreptococcales > Anaerovoracaceae > UBA10908. The sequence goes on along the minus strand of CALLHZ010000039.1, from coordinate 24,777 downwards.
TCCCACAAATCCGCCGGGAGAGTATGATTCCAATACGTCCTGTCCGACGCTGATCCCTTTTTCCAGGAATGCATGCCGCAGCCGCAGGTTGCGGTCAGCCCTGCTGTTGCGGATCTTCTGCATCTTTTGATCCAAAAGGTCGTTTTTCAGATCGATCCCGTACCCAAGAATATGGAGTGTGTGGATTTCCCCATTGGCCCCGGAACTTTCAAGAACCCATTCGGCGGAGAATTCCAGTCCCGGGACCACCCGCAGGCCAAGAGCATATCCGGCCTTGACGGCGGCGGGAACGCCGTCGATCCCGTCGTGATCCGTGACGGCGATCGTGCGCAAGCCTTCTTTGCGGGCTCTCGCCACCAGATCTTCGGGACTCTCGGACCCGTCGCTGTAATGCGTATGAAGGTGCAGGTCGATATCAATCATGGAACAGCATTCCTTCTTGGACTCTGCCGCGAGCGGGGATTCCCGCCAGTTCCTTCAGTATCTCAAGCGCAAAGGGCATGGCCGTGGCAGGCCCTCTTGACGTGATGATGTTTCCGTCGGTACAAACGCGATCCCGGCACAGCACAGCGCCCGGCAACTCTTGTTCCATGCCCGGGTAGATCGTAGCTTTTCGCCCCTGCAATACCCCGGCTTTGGCCAGAACCATGGGCGCCGCGCAGATAGCACAGATCAACGTGCCCCTGGCCGATTCCCGCCGGATACGATCCAGAAGGACTTCGCTGCCGGCCAGATTCGCTGCGCCGGGCATCCCGCCCGGAAGGATCAGCGCATCGATTGCCGTTTCAGCACTCCCTTCCAGCGTCCTGTCACAGACGATGGTGATGCCGTGAGCGCCGGTTACCTGAAGGCTTTCCCCCAGCGACACAGTCTCTGTCTCAAGTCCGGCCCGGCGCAATACGTCCACCGGTGTCAGCGCCTCGATTTCCTCAAATCCTTCTGCTATGTAAACAAATATCATTTCGGTTCTCCTTTCGTTCTTAATACGTCATCGTCAGCTGGTCTTCCGCCGCCAGAATATACAAAACGGCCTCCCGGACCGGGATCCGGGTGATTTTCTCCAGAGCCTCTTTATATAAGATCATTTGCGTCCGATAGGCGTCAAGCAGCCGTTCTTTTTCCTTTTGCCACGATGCCCGGTCCGCATGACCGCTCTTGTAATCCACCAGGATCCACTGTCCGTCTTCCTGAAAACAACAGTCGATCGTCCCCTGCACAAGTCTGTTGCGTCCCCGGTATGCCGTTTTCATCACAAAGGAGGTTTCCCGGAAGACGCGGGAGGCCGCCTGTACACGTCTGCCGATATCCGAGCGAAAAAAGGCGGCGATCTTGCCGGGGTCCACGGCGGATGCCTCCAGCGGTGTGATCATTTCTTTCAGGACCAGCTCCCGGAGAAATGCTGAGACCTCGCTTTCGCTTTCGTAATTTTCCGTCAGGGGTATCCGTTCCAGGACACTATGATACGCTGTGCCCGTATCCGCGGCGGAAATCTTTTTCTCCGGAGAAAGAAAGACAGGCCGCCGGAAAACGAAGGGATGGATCCCTGTATCTTTGGTATAGGCCTCCGCCTCCGGGCTTTCTTCCGTAAGAGCCTGTATGTTCCGGATCGCGCCGGCATCCATGGCTGCAAGCTGGGATACCGTGAATTTTACAGGCTCGTCCGGCGTCATGGGACCGAAACAGGGCTCCTCCAGATACCGAAGCCACGACGGTATTCCGGCGTCGGCCGCATCTCCGCCCTGCTCAAATCCAAATTTTAGTTTATGGTTCAGTTCGGCTCTTGTACTTTCTTGGTCCCGCTTGTTCTGCACGAGCTGGTCTCTTCCGATGATATGCACCGGAAGCGCATCGCATGCGGCGGAAAGGATCATTTCCAGAAAGGTCCGGCAGCTCTCCACATCTCCCGGGATGACGGCTTTGGCGCTGTCCAGGAGCCCGGAAGGATCCCGTACCGCCGCAAGGAGCGCCAGCCGGTCCTGGGGCCGGGTCATGGCCACATAGAGGATCCGGATGGCTTCAGCCAGCTCTTCCTGACGGATCCGGTCGTTGATCATGCGATAGGCCAGCGAATCAGCGTAGACGCCGCGGCCGCTGTCTGTCATGCGAAAGCCCAGACCCATGTCCTTGTGAAAGGTCAACGGGAGCCCTCCCTGATTATGCAGGATCCGCTTGTTCAGGCCGGCCAAAAGCACAAAGGGAAACTCCAGTCCTTTGCTCTTATGGATCGTCATGATCCGGACAGCGTCGGCACCTTCGGCCAGGATACCGGCTTGTCCCACGTCGACTTTTCCTTTTCGGTCCGCAAGATACTCCGCATGACGGATAAATCCGTGGAGTCCGCCGAAGTTTTCCGCTTCGTAAGCCGCTGCTTTGTCCACAAGGGCTCTCAGATTGGCCTGGCGCTGGGTGCCGCCAGGGATCGCGCGCACAAAGATGCTGTACTCTGTATCGATCATCAGAGACCAGAGAAAATCAGCCAGCGGACGATGGGCAGCCTGATCCCGCCAGTATTCCAGCTTTTCCAGAAACTGAACGCATTTCTCCTTCAGCGGACCGGGAGCTCCGGTGGAAGCATAGTCCAGAAAAGCTTTATTGTAAGACGCTTTACCAGTTCCGCTGCGGCTTGATTCAATACGGACTGCAGCCAGTTCGTCTGCCGTAAAGCCAAAAATCGGTGAACGCAGGACGCTGAGCAGAGGGATATCCTGTTTGCGGTTGTCGATCAGGCGCAGCAGATTCAGAAACACCTGGATCTCTATGGTATCGAAGTAGCCTTCGTTGCGCTCAAGGATCACCGGAATGCCCGCGTCGGCCAGCGTTTGATAGTAGACTTCTCCGTTGCCGCTGACGGCCCTCATCAGCAATGCCATATCCCGATATTCCAGCGGCCGGTCATGGCCTGCTTTGTCGTCGTGGATAATGCGGCCCAGCTGGTCGCGGATCACGGCAGCGGCCTGGAGCGCTTCCAGTTCCACTGCTTTCAGCTCGGCAATGGCTTCATCGATCTCCGCTTCGTCTCCAATGCCGGTGTCCACAAGATACATGACAGGCTTCGAATCCAAAGGTCCTTCATAAACGCAGCCCTTGACCAGCGCGGCATCGCTGTCATAGGAAAGACCCGTAGCCTCCGGGTGCATGACCGAAGAAAAGATCCGGTTCACCAGTTCGATGATTTCTTTCTTGGAACGGAAATTGCTGTTCAGGTCGACGATACCGCTTTCCGGACAGCTTCCGCTCTTATAAGATAAATACTTGTCGATAAAGAGCTCCGGCTCCGCAAGACGAAATTTGTAGATGCTCTGCTTGACATCCCCCACCATAAACAAGTTGTCTTTGCGGCAGATCCTGCGGATCAGGGCTTCCTGCACACCGTTGCTGTCCTGATATTCGTCGATAAAAATGTACCGGAACTGCTGGCGATACTCCCGGCAGACTTCAGGATCTTGAAGGATATCAAGAGCAAAGTGTTCCACATCGGAAAAATCCAGCAGGTTTTGCTTTTGCTTTTTTTCCGCATAGATCCGGTCAAAGGACTCTGCGAGACGCAGCATTGTCTCCAGAACAGGCTGCATCATCCGGTATTCCGCTTCCACAGCAGACGGGTCCTGGAATATGCCCAGGCCATTCAGTTTTTTGACCCTGTTTTTGGCGATGTCGCGCAATTCGTTCACCAAGGTTTTCAGCTCCTCGGTGTAGCAGGACTTTTCCGCAGCCTTGAGAGTCATTTTTGTAAAGGGGATCCCCTCGGCCAATGCACGCCGGACCTCTGAAAAACGGCCCTGTTCAGCCAGGATCAGGATCGACCGCCAGGCTTCCGCATCCTGCCGGTTTTTCGCGGTCAAATCAGGAAGGCACGGGACGCCGGAGTCATCCGCGCAGGCACCAAGCAAATCTGTCGCCTTGTCCAGATAGGCTGTGATCCAGGCCAGTTCCCGACGAACGCGGCTTTCCAGATGGCGGACCACCGGATCATTTTCGGGAGAAACGGACTCCCGGGCCCACCGGTCCTGCTGATCCCTGGCCCATCCTTTCGGGTCCGGAAGACTTTGTAAAAATCTGTGAAACGACAGGATCATGTCGCGAACATTCTGATCGCTCTTGGCCGTCGCATAGCGATCAAGAAAATCGATAAAAGCCGGATCACCGCTTTCGAACAAATTTTCAAACAGTTCTTCCATGGCTTCGGCTTTCAAGATGCTTTGCCGGGTCTCGTCGCAGAGTGACAAGCCGGGCGCCTTGCCGATCACATAGTAATAATTCCTGACGATCTCGTAGGCAAACGCGTGAAAAGTGCTGATATTGGCCCGGCCGACCAGCGATATCTGCTGACGGAGGCGCTGCTGTGACGCCGGATCCAGGCCAGGCTCGGCAAGGGCCTTGTTCAGGCTGATGAATATCTTTTCCTTCATTTCGGAAGCTGCCGCGTTGGTAAAGGTGACCACCAGCAGTTCGCTGATGCTTGCGCGGTCCTCCAGGACAAGCCGTTTGACCCGTTCCACTAAAACCGCCGTTTTCCCCGAGCCGGCCGCAGCCGAAACCAGAAGATTCATCCCGTCTTTTTCGATGGCATCGAGCTGTCTTTGCGTCCAGTTCATCACTGTCCCTCCTGGGATTCATTATACACCATGTCCCGATTCTGTGGTATGATTAGCTGTAGTCTGGAGGCATACGATGAAACAAACAGCATTGTTGATTATCATGGATGGCTACGGCCTTTCACCCGGAGGGCCGGGCAACGCGATTTCGAGGGCAAGGACCCCTTCTTTGGACGCGCTGTACGCAACCTGCCCCAACACGACGCTGCAGGCCGCGGGCAAAGCCGTGGGGCTGCCTGCAGACCAGATGGGAAATTCCGAGGTCGGCCACCTGAATATCGGGGCCGGGAGGGTCGTCTGGCAGGAGCTGTCCAAAATCAGCGAGGATATCGACAATCGCACATTCTTCAGCAATCCGGCCCTGCTGGGCGCCATGCACCACGCGATCCAAAACAGCTCCACCCTGCATTTGATGGGGCTTCTTTCCGATGGAGGCGTGCATTCCCACATCAGCCATCTCTATGCGCTGCTGGACATGGCCGGCTATGCAGGCGTGCCGAGAGTCTGCGTGCACGGCATTCTGGACGGCAGAGATGTGGGGCCTTCTTCGGCCATGACATACATCCGGGAACTGGAAACAGATCTGGCGAAAAGACCATATGCCCGGATGGCAAGCCTCTGCGGAAGATATTATGCCATGGATCGGGACAATCGTTGGGACCGGGTGGAAAAGGCATATTTGGCGTATACCAGGGGAGACGGGCAGCATTCGGATTCGGCGGAAACTCTGCTTCGCCGGTCCTACGAAGCAGGCCGGACCGACGAATTCGTACTGCCGGGGCTGATCGCTCCCGAAGGAATGCCAGTGGGGACCATCGGCCCCGCTGATGCGGTAATATTTTTTAATTTCCGTCCGGACCGGGCAAGAGAACTCACCCGGGCTTTCGCGGATCCGGCATTTGATAAGTTCGACCGGGGCGGCCCGCTCGCCGATCTGCATTTCGTCTGCCTGACACAGTACGATGTGACGATCCCCAATGTCTATGTGGCATTTCCGCCTCAGCTGCTGAACAACACGCTGGGTGAATATTTGTCCTTGCTGGGAAAGAAGCAGCTTCGCATCGCAGAGACCGAAAAATACGCCCATGTGACATTCTTTTTCAACGGCGGCGTGGAAAAGCCCAATCCGGGAGAAGACCGGGTCCTGATCCCGTCTCCGAAGGTCCCGACCTATGACCTGCAGCCGGAAATGAGCGCGTACGAGATCGCCCGCGCTGCGGTGGAGCAGATCGAGCAGGGATATTATGACGCGATCATACTGAATCTGGCAAACTGCGATATGGTGGCCCATACGGGCATCATGGAAGCTGCGGTCCGGGCCGTGGAGGCCGTGGACGACTGTGTGGGGATGCTGGTCGAAGCAGTCCGCAAGCAGAACGGGATCGTATTGGTCACCGCGGACCACGGCAACGCCGACTATATGCTGGATGCGTCAGGCGGCCCGGTAACGGCTCACTCCACGGCCCCGGTTCCGCTGATCCTTTCAGGGAATGCCGGATACAATCTGGCTTCCGGCGGCAGCCTGTGTGACATCGCGCCCACCTTGCTGGAATTGATGGGCCTGCCGATCCCGCCCGAAATGACCGGTCACTCCCTGCTGCGCAAAGCCGCCAGCGCCGAATGAACTCCGTCGGCGGCAGCTGACAGGATCCCTCCGGCGTAGCCTGCGCCTTCCCCTGCCGGGTAGAGCCCTGAGATGGCCACACCCCGCACGTCTGTTGCCTCCCTGTTTTCATTGCGCAGGATGCGCACGGGAGAGGAACTCCTGCTCTCTATTGCTGTAAGAATGGCCGACGGACTGTCGAAGCCGGGAAGCATCCGGCCCAAACGCGGAAAGGCCTCTCGCAGAGCCTCCACGGCAAAGGACGGCAGACAATTCTCAACCTTTGTCCAGGTGACACCCGGCCGGTACGTTGGTTCAGGACCACAGTCACAGTTGTTTTCGTTGAAACCCGTTCCCAGAAAATCTCCCAGCCGTTCCGCCGGAGCAAAGTAGTTTTTGCCGCCGGCCTCATAAGCTCTTTGCTCCCAATTTTCCTGAAACAGAATGCCTGCCAGCGGGTGCTCCGACCCGTAGTCGGAAGGACGCACATCCACCAGCACGGCGGAATTGGCATTTTGGCCTTCCCTGCTGCGGAAACTCATTCCGTTGGTCACTACACCGCCCTCCATGGAAGCCGAAGCCACCACATATCCTCCCGGGCACATGCAAAAAGTGTATACGCCCCGGTCGTCCTTTGTGCGGACTGCAAGCTTGTATTCAGACGGAGGCAAGCCCGCTTCTGCGGCAGGCTTTCCGTATCGCCCCAGATCGATCGCCCGCTGCAGATGTTCGATGCGCACACCGATGGAAAAAGGCTTTTGAGCCATAGCGATCCCAAGGTCGTACAGCGCTCTGAAGCTGTCCCGCGCGCTGTGGCCGAGGGCCAGAATAACGGTGTCGGCAGGGAGGATCGCCCCGTTCCGGAGGCGCAGCGCCTCGACCCGGCCGTCATGAAAATCGATTTGCTCCATGCAGGTCCCGAAACGGACCTCCCCGCCCTCGGACAGGATCCGCTCCCGAAGATTGACAACGACCCTGCGCAGCAGATCCGTGCCAACATGAGGCTTCTGCTTGTAAAGGATGTCTTCCGGGGCGCCGGCAGCTACCAGTTCCGACAGAATAAAGCGATTCAGGGGATCGTTCGTGCCCGTAGTCAGCTTGCCGTCGGAAAACGTACCTGCCCCGCCTTCTCCAAACTGCACATTGCAGGAAGGATCCAGCCGGCCCCGTTCCCAGAATGCCGATACTGCGCCGACCCGCTCCTCCATCGACCCGCCCCGCTCCAAAACGATGGGCCGAAGCCCTGCCCGCGCAAAAATAAGCGCTGCAAAAATGCCGCAGGGGCCAAAGCCGCAGACCACGGGACGGTGGGCAAATCTCCACTGTGCCGCGGGGATTTCGAACGGAAGCTCCCGTACTAATTTCAGGCGGGCGTCTTCTCCGCCGTTCCGCTTGAGCACCCGGGCTTCTGCAGCGGCGCCGAGCTCCGCATCCACATTGTATACAAGGAAGATATGATCCTTTTTTCTGGCATCCACAGATTCCTTGGAGATCCGCCAGCGGATCAACTCCACCGGCGATACGCCCAGTATGCGGCACAGCTGCGGGACCACAGAGTCCTTGGATTCACCGGGCTTTAGCACGATTCCGTTTACGCGCAGCATATCGCTTCTCCTGCCGACGTTCCGGCGATCCATCCGGAGGCAAAAGCCCAGGTCAGGTTGTACCCGCCGCAGGGCCCGTCCACATCCAGGACCTCTCCGGCGAAATAAAGCCCCGGGACCAGCCGGGACATTAGGCTGGAAGGATCCACCTCTTCCAGACTCACGCCGCCGGCAGTCACCTGGGCGTCCTTCCATGATTTCGTTCCTCTTACTTTACGTTCATAGTTCTTGCAGATCGTCGCAGCCCGGCGCAATGATTCATCTGACAAATTCCCGATCTTGCCAGGCTCGGAGACTCCCGCTTCCATTAGGACCGCCCGGGCCAGTTTCAACGGAAGCAAGCCGTTCAGAAAGGTCATCCCGGAACGCCCGGCAAGTTGGGAACGGCGCTTTTGGAAAATCTCCAGAAGCTGCTCCGAAGATGATTCCGGGAAAAAATCCAACGCTGCCGTATAATGGGTATCTTCTGCGATCTCGTAAAACCGGCTGATATTGAAGGTGCATATCCCTGAGAGTCCTTCCCTGGTGAATTGCACTTCGCCGGTATCCCGGGCAACGGATTCGCTCTTTCCTCCGCAATGTCGCTGCAGGCCTATGAGGGCTCTGACCCGAACGCCGAAAAGCTCGGGGTCCGGGGATTCCAGCAGAAGCTGTGTCAGGGCCGGGATGGGCTTGACGATGCGATGTCCCAGCGCCGCAGCCAGCTTGTATCCGTCTCCCTGGTTCCCATACTGAAGTCCGGCCTTGCCGCCGGCGGAAAGGATCACACATCGGGCAGCGATACAAGTCCCGTGCCCGCTTTCCAAAACAAACCCGTCATCCGTCCTTCGGCAGGTTGTCACAGCCTCGTTGACTCGAAGCTCTGCACCGGCAGTTTCAACGGCAAGCATAAGCGCCTCGACTACACTGTCCGCTTGAAGAGACCGGGGATAGAGACGTCCTTGCGACTCTTCCACCGCAGGGACGCCCAGGCCGCAAAAAATCTTCTCTAATGTTCCGGGCGAAACTTTTTCCAGGGCAGGCCCGATCCAGCCGGCTGCAGACCCGCCATGCTCCCTGGCGTAATAATCCTCTTTTACGGCAAACCGGTTGAGAAAGTTGCACCGTCCGTTCCCCGTGGCATAAAGTTTCTTCCCCGCAGCCCCGTTCTTTTCCAGCAAGAGGATCCGCTGTCCCGGAACGCTTTTCACGGCAGCTGCGGCGGCCATGAGTCCTGCGGCGCCGGCGCCGATGACGGCTATGTCATAATCCATTCGATGTCTCATGATTCCCTCCGGTTCCACCATACCATAAAACCATTCCCCGCGCAAAAGTTGACGAAACTTTCCCTTTTGATTATAATGTGTCCGTGTCTTTGGACACGGAGGTATCCATGAAAGTATTAACCGTCATGTCCGGTGTGATCATATCAGCCACAGGAGCCTGGTGTCTTGCCTATTACCGCAGCGCCTTTTCCAGCATCGCCTTTATCCTGGCCATCGCCATGATCCTGTCCGCCCTTTTTCTCATTGGCGCCTATCTTGTCTCCGGAAAGAAGCGTTTGCCGGAAACCGTTCTTGTAGAAGGAATGCTTACGCTCCTCTTCGGATTTGTGACGCTGAACAATGAGGTCACCGATACGGCGATATCCATGTTTTTCGGCGCCTGGCTTGCCACCGCAGGCTTGATTCGTTTTACGCAAGGCCTGGCTGTCAGCCGCTTTGATCCAAGAAACTGGGCGAAGATCCTGCCGCTTTCCATCCTCAGCGCTATATTCGGGTTCATCATGCTGATGCACAGCCTCGTTTCCGCCACCAACCAGCTGACATTGGTAGGGGGGGCCCTGATCCTGAACGGGTTGTCCCAATTGGTTTATGCCATGTACATGGTCCGGCACGAAAATCTTCCTCAGGTCGAACAGGCAAGAGAACGGGTGGAAGCCAAGCAGGCGGCCGCAGAGGCCAAACGCAAAGAGCGGGATGAACTGCGTCAACTGACTCGGTCTGAGCGGGAGGCTCGAAAAAAAGAACTTCGGGACGCAGCTGCCGCAGAAGCAGAAAACAGAAAGCGCCTGGACCGGATCGAAAAGCAGAAGCGTAAAGCTGCGCGGGAAGCGCTGCTGGATCCCACGATACAATTGAGCGCCGCCGACATGGCAATGATTGCCGGAGCGGCAACAGAAGCAGCAGCCGGCACAGAGGAGCCCGTCTCCGAGCTGCCGGAAGAATTCGGTTCCGAATTGCCGGCCGAACCTGAAGAAGCCGCTTCCGGCTTAACAGCCGAAGACGAGGCGTTTCTCATGGCACCCCCGGAGCCCGAGATCTCATGGGAAACGCTGACGAAGGAACCTGCCTGGCAAACGCCTGCATTTCCTCAAAAGCCCGACATCACCGAGATCCTGGAGCGGGAGGTCAAAAAGCCCGAACCGTTGCCTTTTACCCCATTGAGCCTGGAAGAGCTGATCGAGCAGGAAAATATCATCCCGGCACAGCGTTCGGAGCAGCAGAAAATCGAAGAAGACCAGCGCTTCACGGAGGAGTTCTCCTGGCACTGGCCTCCGAAAGAAGTATAGCGTAAGAAAAAAGCCGCAGGCAGGCCTGCGGCTTTTTAATGCGGCTGTCAGCCTGCATTTTCCCGGAAGACCCGAAGAAAATTGCCGTGATTGATGCGATCCAGTTCATCATCGGTGAAATGTCCGGACAAGGCGTCAAGGATCCTGGGGAATCCTGCATAGTCCTCATACTCTAGGACGCTGCCGTCGATCCCATCCAGATCGGAACCCCAGGCCAAGGCTTCGACGCCGGCTTTATTCCTGATGTAAAGCATATGTTTTACGATATTGGCAATGGAGGAAATCGTCGCATGGTCTTCTAAAAATTGGGCGCAGAAGTTGATGCCGACGATACCGCCTTTCTCTCCAAGCACCTTCAGCTGTCTGTCCGTGAGGTTCCGCTGATGGCAGCCGATGGCCCGCGCGCAGGAATGACTGGCGATAAACGGCTTGGCCGATATGCGGGCAACATCGTCAAAGCCCCCTTCCGTCAGATGAGACACGTCTACGATCATCCCCAATTCGTTCATCCGTTCCACCGCTTCAATTCCAAAGGGCTTTAGCCGTCTCCCGTGAAGGACGGGATCCACGCTGTTCGGATAGCCGATGCTGTTCTCATAATTCCAGGTCAGAGACATCATCCGCACGCCATCGTTAAAAAACTCTTCGATACGTTCGATGCGACCGTCCACAGCCACCGCATCCTCCACGGTCAGGATCGAAGACATCAATCCTTTTTCCCGATGCGTTTCGATGTCTGCCGCAGAAAGGGCCGGCGCGATCAGATCCGGATTCGCACCGATCTCCCGCTGATACAACGCCACCATCTGCCGATAAAACTCATAGGGTTCGGCCTGCACTTTGCAGCGATCGGCCGCATCGTTGGAAACGACAAAAATGGCAAAACACTGGGCCAGACATCCGCCTCTTTTCAATTTTTCCAAATTGATCTGATAAGGTCCGTTCCGCAGGGGCAATTTTTTCTGATAACATTCCAGCAGCGTGTCGCAATGCATATCGATGATCTTCATGTGTCTTCCTTTCTTCTTGTATGACCCGGAGCACCGGGCGCGAGCCAGGACGGCGGAAATGGGGTCCTGCACGAAATTTATCATAAAGGATTTTCAATGAAAAAGCAAAGCCTGACAGCCATCAGACATCATCAACTTTGCAGTACCTGCTGCACCGCTCAATGAATTCCCTTTCAGGCGGAGCCAGCTCCACTCGCCTGGAATGGATCCAACCCACCACAAAGCGGTACGGAAGATCCAGGACCGGAACGCTGGTGAGCCGGTGGTCGGTGACGCTGGGTTCGATATAGCCCGTGCCTATATTATAGCTGCCGGTATTGCATATGATATTGTTCATCGTAGCCCGTTCCAGGACCCGAATCGTCTGTTCGGATTTCAGTATGATGGCCTCTTCCCTGAAATTCATGGAATCTGTATCCTGTTCATAACAGACATAAGGATATGGAGACAATTCCGTGAGTGTGACCGCCTGGCGTCCCTCCAGAGGATGCCCTTTCCGTATAAAGGCATGGGGACGGAACCGGCGGAGCTCATGAAATTCCAACCCCTTCCCGGCCAGGTACTGGCGCATATACTTTTCAGTGGAGTTGACCAGAGAAATAATGCCCAGGCTGCTTTGGTGCGTGTATACATCATCAATGATCTGGTCCGTTTTGCTTTCCCGCAGGAACAATTCGTAGCGGCTGTCCAGATGGGCATCCATGAAATCGATCATGGCGCGCACAACAAACGTATAGTGTTGAGAACTGACGGCGATCCGCAGGAATTCCTGGGCGCTTTTTTCAGCGAATCGTTCTTCGATTTTTTCTACCTGCTTTAGAAGATCCCGGGCGTGACGGAGCAACTCTTTGCCCTCCGGGGTAAACTGCAACTTTCTGGCATTCTCCCTATTGAAGATATGGATCCCCAGATCGCTTTCCAGATCCCGCAGCGCCTTGGAGATCGCTGGCTGGGATATGAACAGATTTTTGGCCGCCCGATTGATGGAGCCGCAGGCTGCCACTTCGGCCAAGTAACGCATTTGTTGGATCGTCATAGTCATTACCTCATAACAATATGTTATATAATTAAATAGTATTTATATATTATACCGTAATGTGTTTCTATTGTACAATGACGTTGTAATAAGCGGTATCTATCATGAAGATATAGAGGAGGTTCCCATGAACGACAAAGGATTCCGGACCAATATCATCCATTCCGGCGAAGTGGATTTTATGAAGAAAGTCATGAGCGGCGTCGCCGTTCCGAAAGTAGCGCCTATTTATATGAGTTCTGTTTTTTCTTTTGACGACGTCCCCACCCTGGACAAGGTCTATGACGGCACCGCAGACGGATACGTCTACGCCAGGATGACCAACCCCGGGACCGACGGTGTCTGCGAGGTCCTGGCGGCAGCCGAAGGCTGCGACGGCGCCGTCGCGTTTTCTTCGGGAATGGCAGCGATCATTACATCCTTCCTTACGTTCGTCAAAGCAGGCGATCACATCATTTCCTCTCCGGTCCTCTATGGCGGCGTGTATGACTATCTAAAGAACGAGCTGCCCCGTTTCGGCGTGGAAACCACCTTCGTCGATTTTGAGACCGAAAATATCGAAGACCACATCCGCCCCAACACGAAAGTCATTTACAGCGAAACCATCATCAACCCTCTGATGAGCGTGCTGGACATCCGTAAAGTGGCAGATATCGCCCACAAGCACGGCTGCAAGTTCATTCTTGACAGCACTTTCGCAACGCCCGCAGTCGTCCGGCCCATGGAGCTGGGCGTCGATGTGGTCGTCTACAGCACCACAAAATTCCTCGGAGGCCACAGCGATATCATCGGCGGAGCCATCTGCGCCAACAAGGAAAACCTGCCGGCTATCCACAGAATGAACACCCTGTACGGCAATATCATGAGCCCCTTTGACGCCTGGCTGCTGGCCCGGAGTTTAAAGACACTGGAAATGCGGGTCAAGCTGCACAGTGAAAACGCTCTGAAGGTCGCCGCATTCTTTGAAAAGCATCCAAAGATCGAAAAGGTTTATTATGCCGGACTGCCTTCTTCCCCGTATTATGAGCTTGCCCAAAAGCAGTTTGTGGAAGGACGCTGCGGCGGTATGCTGTCTGCAGATATCCGGGGCGGAGAAAAAGGCGCCAGCGATTTCATCGCGGCCTGCGAGTCCATCAAGTTCGTGCCCAGCCTGGCCGGCGTCAGCACGACTATCTCCTACCCTGCAAAGACCTCTCACCGGGCATACTCCAAGGCGGAAATGGACGCCGCCGGCATTTCCATGGGTCAGCTGCGATTCTCCATCGGTCTGGAAAATGCCGAAGATATCATTGCGGAATTCGAGAAAGCGCTGGAGTCTGTAGAATAACCTGTCTTCACCTGCGTAAAAGCCCGCCGATTAGAGGGTGCGTCTTAGGGATTTACGATAACAAGTAAGTTTTGAGCGACAGCCCTCAAGCAGTGGCAAAAAGAAAGACCTGTCATGTACAATGTTTGCATGACTGGTCTTTTGTTATGGCTATATTACGCTGCTGGATAAGTAGAATAGACAAATTCATAAATCTTCCTGCGGTATTCATTTAAAAGGCTATCATCATAGCTTTCGGGCAGTTCGCTCCAAAGGGTATCTCGTATGATGACATCCACTGCAGCTTGTGTCTCCTCTTTTTCTGTCCAATGATCCAACTCACTGATTTTTCCTTTTATTCGCTCTAATAAAACTTTTGCAAGTTTTTTAATTTTTTTAATCTCTACAGATGTGAGTGAATCTTTAAGGAGCAAATCATACATTGCCAATTCTTCATCGTTATTAAAGCCTTCCCGTACATATCTTTTTTCCTCTTCGTCCAAGTCGTTAACGAAGTTTGTTAGATCAATAAATGTTTTTTCAATAGCCGCTTTATCTTGTTCCGCATTGTACTCCTGTATGATTGTCTGATAGCGTTCATAATAGTTGATACGCATAGGATTGCGTCTCATCATATTATCCAGTCTGTCATTTATCAGTTCTTCCAAATCCTTCATTAAAAGATTTTTATTCTTTACACGAGCAAATTCCTGCTGCAAACGTTCAAAATCAATGTGACTAATGTCGAAGCGGCGACTTTCTGTCAAGTAATTCGCACCGGCCTCACTTACACGGTCCGCAGGATTGATAACGGTAATATATTCACTGACAATATCATGCAGTTGAATCATTAAGTCAGTATTATCCGAATGCTTCCGTTTCTCTTGCATTTGATCATAAACAGCACTGATTGCATTTTTATACGCCCGTTCGTGGTCGGATACTTCTTGCTTCTCAACATATTTGAATAGTTTGAATAACTCTCTTGCCATTACTTCAAATCTCTTTTTTACATCTTCTGAAACGCACATAGCATTGGCACCGGATTGTACTAATGCCAGTTTTTCAAAATCGACCGCTTGCACTAATTTTGATAAATTAAAGCCTTGTTGCTCCATGAAGCCTGCAATCTCTGCAAGAAGCTTGTAGATACGACTTAGCAATTCCGTTTTATCCGGTGCCGGATCGGATGGGCCTGTGCCTCCCTTGGTATTTGTATAATCAGCCAATGCTTTTCTCAATGCTTTTACAACACCTACATAATCAACAATTAAACCATTAATTTTCCCCTCATAAACACGATTTGCCCGAGCGATTGTTTGCATAAGTGTATGTGCCTTTAGTGGCTTATCCAAATAAATAGTGGAAAGGCATTTCACGTCAAAACCAGTTAACCACATGGCACATACAAACACAACTCGAAATGGGTTGTCGGGGTCTTTGAATTCTTTATCCATTTCACGCTTTTCCATTTTTGTGCGATGGGGTTTAATATCTAATCCCCATTTTTCAAATGTAGCTAATTCATTTTGCTCCTGACTAATGATAACGGCCATTTCCGTTTTTTTCATCCATTCAAGTTTTCGGCTAACTTCCATATACTCTTGCTGCGTAGCGCCGGAGAGAGAATCTTCTATTTCCTTAATTTTAAGAATCCAATATTCTTGCACTAAGTTATACATTCGAACCGCAGTTACTTTATTGATACAAACAAACATAGATTTACCTGTTGTCCACAATTCAGAACAGTGCTCAACAAAGTCTTTCGCAATCGTATCCAGACGTTTTTTGCTGGTGAGGACATGAATGTCCTTCGCTAATTCTTGCTCCAGTTTGACTTGCTGATTGACATTAAGATCCGCCTGTTCAATTGCGTCCAGCAGTTTATCGTTGATTTCAGGATTTTCAATACCCAATAAGTCCGCTCTGTTTTCATAATACAAGGGTACTGTCGCACCATCATCAACTGCCCGTTTGAAATCATAAATGGAGACATAACCACCGAATGTTCTCTCTGTTATGTTATCATAAGCAAACAGTGGCGTTCCTGTAAAGCCGATGCGGGACGCTGTCGGCAGAAGGATACACATATTATCTGCAAATATTCCGTTTTGGGTTCGGTGCGCTTCATCCGACAATACAATAATGTCATGATCAGGGATTATTGGCGGTTCATCCGGTTTATTGAATTTATGTATCAACGTAAAGATAAAGCTCGGATTGCCTTTTAACTTTTTAATTAAGTCATCTCCACTAGTAGCAATATATTGTTCCGCCTTTGTGCTTCCAAGACATCCGCAAGCCTCAAAAGTGTCACTGATTTGCTTATTCAGCTCATCCCGATCTGTCAGAATAACAAACGTCGGAGATCCTGTAAATTTACGGCGTATTTTTTGTGCAAGAAATACCATGGAATAGCTTTTTCCGCTTCCCTGTGTATGCCAGAATACACCAAGCTTACCGTTGTTCAGCTTGCGGTTTTGATAGGATTCCACAGCCTCATTGACCCCGAGAAACTGATGGTTTCGTGCCATAATTTTAGCTGTTGTTCCACCTGATGTATCATATAGGATGAAGTTTTCAAGTAGATCCATAAAATTTGTCTTATCGCAAATACCTCTAAGCATGGTGTCTAAATCAACTGTGCCGGTTTCATCCTCATTCAGACGCTTCCATTCGTTGAAAAACTCATATTTACTGCCCAAAGTACCCACCTTTGATTCAACACCGTTACTGAACATCACAAAAGCATTGAAATGAAACAGATGGGGAACCGTGTCCAGATAATCAGCATAGTTACAGGTGTATGCATCCTGCACATCCACATTCTGCTTTTTCAACTCCACAAACAACAACGGTATTCCGTTGACAAAGCCAACAATATCTGTCCGGCGCCGATATAGATCACCATGAATTTTCATTTCCTTTACAGCGAGAAAATAGTTTTTTTCCGGCTCTGAGAAATTGACCACCCTAACCTTTCTGTCTTCTTGCTCGCCGCTTGGATTTTTGACCTTAATTGGTATTCCATCTCGAAGCATTGAATACTTATCGCGGTTAATTTGCATAAGGATACTGGAAGAGGAATAATCAAGAAAGGTTTTGATTGCGGAATCACAGTGTTCTTCTGTCAGCCAGTCGTTATTTTCAAAAAGCGCTGCCCGAAGATAGCGGGTTAGTACGATTTCTTTATAACTCTTTCGTCCGAAAGTTCCATTCTCGCCGAGAACTTCCTTATTATAAGCAAATTGAACATCCCACCCCAAAGTATCTTGAAGTAGGTTTCCAGCACTGTTTTGCACTAATATGTTTTCAGAATATTCCCAGCTCATTTGGGATACCTCCTAACTAATCGAATTATATATGTCCAGTTTTAATTCCTCATCGGTTTCATATGTGCCATCCATAATTGAAGCCATTATTCGATGCAATAAGTCCTTATCAATTTTACCTGCAGCAACCTGATAACTGATATTCTCTGTGATCTCAAAAAACCGTTTGGCAACTGCCATATAACCGTTCAGCAATAAAAAGTAAGCCGAAAGGGTAATTGCCAAACGTTTATTTCCATCTTCAAAACAATGAAACTCACAGGTGCAGAAAAACAAATGTGTCAGTTTATCCACAAACGTAGGATAGTAATCATCATTTTGGATATTTTGCAAAACACTGTCCAATCTTCCTAAGTCAAAGTGCCCCAATGCACCGCCTCCACTATATTGAACAGTCTTTTGATGTGTGGATACTGCTTGTTCAAGCGAGAAATAAATTATACTGTCCATTTATTCACGCTCCTTTAAGCGCTTCAAAACGGCCTGATTTTCTTCCATTAGACGTTCAAGCTCATCGCCTGCCGCACCAAGAAACTTTTCATATTCTTCTTTATCTAAGGGTTGAATATATTCTGATAACTGGTAATGAAACGCATCTCTGAGTGCCATATCTCGGCTTGCCATCTTGATCCTTCCACGGTGAATTAAGGGTTTCCATAATGCCATTTTTTCAAATTTCTCAAATAAAGCCTCGACTTCTTTACATGATAGCAAGCGATCTCTTTTTTCATACTCTTCCTTAATAGCATCTGCTAATCCGCATTCATAAGCTGCGATAATATCTAAAATTTCACTATAAAAAGTATCTCGTACTTTGTCGCTGGCTTTTAAATCAAGTATCTTTTTATATTCTTTGGCTTTTTCTTTGAATATACTGACATAAATAAGGTCAGTGAAATGTGCATACTTAAACCGATCGTCAACCACATAATGCTTCAAAGCATCGGTAAATTGCCGCCGATAATTATCTTCCTGTAGAGAAGCAGAAATATAATCTTTATCTCGCTGATTAATGTATTTAGTCGCTCCACCGGTCTTTTTGTTAATCAAATCAATCACAATGTCCAGCATCATTTGACGTAAAATTCTAGCTTTTTCACTTTCAGAGAGAAGCATGGCAAGATTTAGAAAAGCGCGAAAATTAAATACGCCCAGCACTGTAATTTTGGTAGGGACATTAATGTCCTTACCAAAATTCTCTTTCATTGCTTTTAGAAAATCTTTAAGTTGCTTGCCTTTTAATACTCTATAACCATTTTTTGTCAATTCATCATTGTACTGCTCTATATATCTACCAATGGTGCGGATATCAACCTCGAAGAGTTCAGAGGCCATTTCACGAGTAAACGTGATTTCTCCATCCCAGAGAACTCCTTTAAAATTTGATTTATTTTGAATCTCAACTATCGCGAGTTCGTTGTTCAAAATATTTTGTCTGTCTATATGTGAACTTGTTAAATCTTTTGGCATCTAAATATTCCCCCTCTCATAAGGCTACACCTCGATTTCTCCACTCATTAACTTAGGGAGCAGTTTATCACGAGCCTCAATTAATTGTTCATTTTGTTTGCTAATATTTAAGATATAATCAAATATTGGCTCAGCAAACACATTGAACTTTTTGATTACAGTTTCATCTGGAAACAATAGTTTTATATTCTCAAATTTTGTTTTATTCACATTTGTCATTGTGGCACCATTACTGCCGACACCTTCAAGTAATGATTTTATTTCTTTCATTACAAAGAACAAATAATATAAGTTATCTTCGTCATTCAATACAATAGAATTTATCTGTTGGTTAGTTTGACATCTATCAAAAGCTATACATACAAGCCCTACGGTTGCGATACAAGAAACCATAATACTTTTTGGTGGCAAATATTTATTCTTTTGTATATCGGCACCTTTTTTAGACAACTTTATTTCTGTTTTTAAAGGATAAACCACACCATGCATATCTGGTATCTTTACAAATGGGATATCATTACCGTAATTATCAGTTTTAGCGGTAGATGGAGTTTTCCCTGTAATAACCTTACCCATGTCCTTAACAGTAGCAATTTCCCACCCCTCCGGCACCCCGTCTACTATTTTCGTTGTTTCATGGCCAGGGAAGCGAAGATGAACAAACCACTCTTTATAAAGCCGCATTGTCGCTTCTTCCAAAAGCTTGATTTGCTTTTGGTTATTTTCGATCAAATCGTCATAGACAGAGAGGATGTCAGTTATTTTTTTCATTATAAAGCAATCTTGAACAGGTATTTGTAAATTACGAAGCTGAGTTAAAGAGACAAATTGCTGACTTGAACCTTTTTGATTGCCAAACAACTGTCCTCTACCGTCAGGACTGCAAAGATAGTAATATAGCCATTTAGCTTTTTGCTCATCTCCACACTTGAACAAAGCAACATTTTTAATAGCATAATTAGGTTGCTCTTTAACAATGGCCGCTTCACCTATAGTACCAATCATGGACATCAAAATATCCCATTGCTCTACCAAACTTCGCTCGTTAATTTTGCAAAAGTCTTTCTCTGATATAAAATAGCCCTCTTCAGAATTTATTTGACCATTTTTAATATGCTTAGAAGTTACCAATCGGTAACCGGAATTTGTTTGTTTTGGAGTATCATGTGTACCATCACGTACCGAATCACAAAATTCTGAAGCTAATATGTAACTATTTGTTATCATAACCCTAACCCCTCGAAATTCGCCGAAATGGTATCCATTAATTGGTTTGACTCTGCCTGCAAAGCCACCAATTCCTTATGGATTTCTGCCATTCTTTCCTCGAAGTTTTCGTCATCTTTCTTCACAGGGGCAACGCCCACATAGGCACCCGGGGTCAAGCTCCAGTTTTTTTCTTCAATTTCATCAATGGTTGCCAGTTTACAGAGTCCGAGAATATCTTCATATGTACCCTCGCCAAATTTATCCGTGAGCCATTTGGCTTCTTTAATCACTGTGCGGCAAGCTTTGATTTGTGAAACTACTTCCTCTATACGGGCAGAAGCTGCCTTTTTGAAGCGCTCCCAAGTGGTTACGGTTTCGTCTATGGATTTTGCCAGTTCTTTTGCCTCGTCCTTTTCTAAACTATCACCATGCTCAATAAAGGCTTTTAGGGATGAATTAAGTTCTGCGGTATAATGCTTTAGAATTTCGTTTAAAGGTAGCAGCTGATTAATATTATCCACATGGAGGATGGTATCAGCTACTTGCTGACGCAATGCCCTAAGCTTCTCACCATAACCGTTTAATAATACCGATAGTGCCTCGAATTCCGTATCTAATTCATAACAGTCACCTATGATTTGTGCACGATAATCCATCAGCAACTTTTCATACTTATCTACTTCTCCCCGATAGAGCCAGACAATGGCATTCAGATTTTTCATCTGCCACTCGCTCCACTCGTTAAGAGTGCGGTCTACTACAGTGTAATAATTACGTGCATCTATAAAAAGCACTTTACCCTTAAGCTCTTCTTTTTTACCTTTGTCAAAAAACCAAAGAGAACAAGGGAGCGAAACCTTATAAAAAAAGTTGTTTGCCACAGACATCATACAATCGACATGGCCAGTTTGAATAAGCTGCTTCCTGATTTCTCGCTCTTTATTTCCGCTATCTGTTGCAGATGCTGCCATAACAAAACCAGCGCGACCCATATCATTGAGATAGGCATAAAAGTATGAAATCCAAAGATAGTTTGCATTGGAAACTTCTTTTTTGGCATTTACACCCGGTAAACCAAAAGGCAAACGTCCAGCATTTTGCGTAGATTCCGACTTCACCTTGTCCACATTAAAGGGTGGATTGGCCATGACATAATCGCAGCAACCTTCTAAATTATGGGCATCGTGATAAAAGCCGTTTGCTTCATCACCGGATTTTATTTTTGCGTTTAACCCGTGTACAGCCATGTTCATGATACAGAGCTTGGCGTTAAACTCTACTTTTTCCTGGCCAAAAAACGTCATAGCCGAATTTGCGTTAACTCCCTCGGCATTGACAAAATCACTGGAAGATACAAACATTCCTCCACTTCCGCAAGCTGGATCGAGCAAAGTTCCGTGTGTAGGCTCAATAATGTTGACAATCATTTTAACCAGAGATTTGGGCGTAAAGAAAACGCCATCATCTGATGCAATAGCAGAGGCAAATTTATTGAGAAAGTACTCATATATCCGCCCAAGGATGTCATCGTTGATTTCGTTAAGAGCACTATTATTAAAGATACGTAGCAATTCTTTCAAAAGATCATTTCTGAAAGAAGTATATGTTTTTGGCAGTATACCTTTTAATTGTGCACTTTCCCCTTCAATAAGTTCCATTGCTTCATTAACAGCTTTGCCAGAATCAGCATCGTCCGGCAGATTCAACAGATAATCATATCTTGCTTTCTCCGGCAGAAAGATGGCACTTTTTTGTTTAAAGTCGCTGGCCTCAACGGGGAGGACACGCCCATTTCGCATAGGGCGGTCTTTTAGTATTTCTGTTTCGACATATTTGAAACGACTGTATGCATAGCGCAAAAAGATTAAGCCGAGAACTGGCATACAATATTCTTGAGAACTCAGTTTCGAGCCTTGTCGTAAAAGGTCTGCAGATTCCCATAGTTCAGACTCAAGTTTTCTGATGTTTATCATACAATTATCACCTAGCATGAAGGAGTCATGCTTTTTCCTCTCTTTTCATTTCCAAAATATCGCATATATCGCAATCCAACGCAGCACATATTTTTTGGAGTATTTCCGTATTTACATTTTCATTTCTGCCAAGCTTGGTGATTGTTGCCGAGCTGACACCAGCAAGACTTTGAAGGTCTTTCTTCTTCATATTTTTATCAATCAACAGTTTCCATAATTTGTTGTAACAAATCGCCACTTTTGCACCTCCTGCAAAATATCCTCAATTGCAAAATATATCCAATATTATATCATCAAATCATGGCAATAACAATAAAAATATTTAATATCGCAGGAATTTTGATTTAATTTCTCGGTTCATCTGCTTTTCTTAGACATCCGTAACTTTACGGGTGTCATTTTTGTTTTCTGAAGGTTCGAGAGAATTCGATTTTTCGCATGTAGGTAAAAGACAAAAAATTTTTCAGAAAAAACATCAGATTTACTCTTTCCCCATGGCTACAAAGTAGGGACAAAAATATTTTTCTAAAAAGTCGTTCAAGTTTGCGATAACTGTCCTGTGAATAGTGAGGGGGTTAAATATTTCGGCTATTAGTAGAGGAAAGAAAATCTCCCTCTGAACATATCATCTGTCCTTTGAATAGCAGAGCGGCAGAAATACCTAAGGAGGAACAACTAAATGAATTTTAACAACATTCCCCAGTATGTCAAAGACAATGCCGAGTTCTGCTGCTGGCGGTACGAGACCGTAAATAACAAACAAACCAAGGTTCCATATAACCCAAAGACAGGGATCAGAGCCAGCGTATCTGAGCCTTCAACCTTTACTGATTTTACTACTGCTGTTGCAGCATCTTCGAACTACAGCGGTATCGGAATCCGTGTATCAAATGGCATTATAGGCATCGACCTTGACCATTGCATCAAAGACGGCACAACACTGCCGTGGGCACTTGCCATTGTACAGAAGTTCCCACAAACATATATCGAAATTAGCCCAAGCGGTACAGGCTTGCGTATTCTTTGCTTAGCCCCAGATGGATACATATACGATTCAGATATTTATTACATCAAGCACGGTAATATCGAGGTCTATGTTCCAAATGTAACTACACGCTTTGTTACCATCACGGGCAATGTGTACCAAAATGGTGATATCGTTGAATGCACGGAAGCCTTGCAATGGCTACTCGACACGTACATGAAACGCCCTACTCCAAAAGTGTCTGCGAAAATTATGGAGAGAGAAAGTTACTTATCCGATGAAAGTGTACTGGATAAGGCTTTGGCTGCAAAGAATGGTGAGAAGTTTAAAAAGTTATGGGAGGGAGAAATAACAGGCTATCCCTCACAGAGCGAAGCAGATCAGGCACTCTGCTCCATCCTTGCTTTCTATTGTAATGGGAATTATGAGCAGATAGACAGATTGTTTCGGCAGTCTAGTTTGATACGCGACAAGTGGGATAGCCGCCGTGGCGGTGATACCTATGGTAGCATCACCATTCGTAATACCATCAGCGGCATGACAAGTTTCTATAAACCGATCATGCGAAGCAGTGCCATCGAGGACTTTGACGAACGTATGCTACGGCTTGAGGAAATGAAGCCGGAAAACACCAGCCAATATCCATGGACAGACATCGGTGCAGGCAGGCTATTTGCGGATTTCTATAAAGAGATCCTCCGCTATGTGCCGGAACGCAGGATGTGGTTTTGTTACGAGGATGGCATCTGGAAATCGGATGTAGGAAATCTGAAAGCCATGAAACGGTGTATGGATTTGGCAGACCTTTTATATATGTACGCTTTGAATATCAAGGACGAGCATAGGCGCAAGGGTTACATCGACCACATTAAAAAATGGCAGTCCCACGGCTATCGCGTGAATATTCTCAAGGATGCACAGGTACATCACCCTATATCCATTAAGGAGTTCGATGCTGACCCGTATGCTTTCAACTGCAAGAATGGCACCTTGCATATAGATACAGGCTCCTTTTCCGAGCATTGCAGTGAGGATAAGCTGACAAAAATAACTCCTGTTAAATTTGACCCAAAAGTTTGCTGCACGCGTTGGGATTCATTCATTCATGAAATTACAAGCGGTGATGTTGAGAGAGCGAAGTTTTTACAGAAAATCCTTGGCTATGGCTTGACGGGAGATACCCGGCATGAATGCATGACCATCCTCTACGGTGCCAGCACCCGTAATGGCAAAGGAACTCTGTGCGAAAGCGTGTTGAAGGTGTTCGGTAGCTATGGCTGTTCGGCAAAGCCGGAAACCATCGCTATGAAGAACAGCACCAACAGTTCTCAGCCAAGCGAGGATATTGCAAGGCTTGCCGGAGTGCGCTTTGTAAATATCCCGGAGCCTGGCAAAGGCTTGGTACTTAATGCCGCGCAGGTAAAGAGCATGACGGGCAACGACACCATAAATGCACGGTTCTTGCATGAAAACAGCTTTGATTTCAAACCCCAGTTCAAGCTTTACATCAATACAAATTACCTGCCCGTTATTAATGATATGACGATTTTCAGCAGTGGGCGTATCATCATTGTTCCCTTTGAACGGCATTTTGAAGAAGCCGAGCAAGATCGAACGCTGAAAGACGAATTTGCCAAACCGGAAACACAATCAGCAATCCTCAACTGGTTACTGGATGGTTATCGAATGCTAAATGCTGAAGGTCTTGCATTACCACTATCGGTAAAGAACGCTACTGCTCAATATCACCATGACAGCGATAAAATCCAACTTTTCGTTGAAGACTGCATGGAACAGGACGGAAACGCCGAAGAGCGTACCTATGCCGTATATGAAAGATACAGGCAGTGGTGCGGTGAAAACGGCCAGTACCCGGAAAGCATGAAGAATTTCAAGCAAAGTCTTGCTGCCGTTGCCGAAGTCAAACGAAAGCGTCCACGCTCCGGCGGTGAGAAAACCACAGTGGTTATCGGCTACAAGCTGATATCTGAATTTTTAACATAAACACATGGGGCATTATGTGGCAAGTAAATATGGTTATTTCAAAAATCAATATCTCTATAGAGGATTATAGATAATCCCTGACACAGCTTGCCCCACTGT
>CALLHZ010000038.1 GCA_938009115.1 uncultured Clostridia bacterium | reverse complement strand
GCAGGCCGCAATCAGGAAAAGACCGTTGTATATCGTCACGAAAAATCCCTTCCAGCTTCCTGCGCGCCGCATCCACATAAGCCGTCCCCCAGGTGTGGGCAAACAGCTGGGCTGTAATGGGATCATCCTCCGAGGCGATGCATTCGCCGGCTGTGACGACAAAAGCATACAGGCACAGCACTGCGTCGTCGGCAATCTGGGAAAAAGCCCTGCATTCCAAGGGATGCCCCTTTCGTGACAGCACTCCGCCGGACAGGCATGCGCCATCCCAGCGAGATACGGAAGCTCGTACATCGATACCGCTCAATCCGGCCTCCCTGGCCTGACAGGCTGTTTCCATCATCCTCTGATGCTTTTCTTTCGAAAGATCCAATCCGCTGTAACGGATGAACAAGGCCCGTGCCTCGTCGAAGAGGTCTTGCTCGTTCAGGTGGATCGTTTGAATGTGTTCCATCATTTTGGAAAATACATAGAGCGCGCATAGCACATTTCAAAACCGGGATGTGCCGACAGGCTCACATGCTTTGTCCTTTCCGCCGTTTCTTCAGCTTTTGAGAAAATACCTCGGGAAAGCAGGGCCATGGAGGCGCCGGCTCCCGCGGCGTTGCCGGCATGGACGACCCGATCCTTCGCCACACAAGGAAACAATCCGATTGCCAGAGCGCTCTCAGGATCGATGTAGTTGCCAAAGGCGCCTGCTACCAGGATCCGGTCTAAGTCCGATACGGTTTTCCCGGCATTGCTCAACAGTATTTCACAGCCGGCAAGGATTGCTCCCTTGGCCAATTGCACCTCACGAATGTCCTGCTGGTAGATCCGAACCGCTTCCGTCAGCTGAAAGGCCGGTCCCCCCGACGTCATCATGAGGCGGCTTTGCAGAAATGGCGGCAATTCATCACCGGTTCCAGGCCTTTTCATCTTTCCTTTATAGTCGATGATGCCCCATTTCAACATCTGAGCCACGGCGTCGATCAAGCCCGATCCGCAGATCCCGCAAGGCTCGTCATGGGAAATGGTCACGCAATCTATACGCTCTGCGGTCAGCGCCACCCGCTCCACAGCGCCGCGGATGGCTCGGGTCCCGCAGCGGATCGATGCGCCCTCGAACGCGGGGCCCGCCGCTGCCGAACAGGCAGCGAGCTGACCGTCGGACATCAAAACGATCTCACCGTTCGTACCCACATCTATGTAGAGTATCGTTCCATTCATGTCGGGCAGACCGGATGCCGCGATGCCGGCAGTAATATCCGATCCGACGTGGCCGGCGATGCCGGGCAGCACTTCAAGCAAAGCTTCCGCTTCGACCTTGAGGCCGAGCTCGATGGCGGGGATCGTCACTGTCCCCCGATAGGCCGGCTCATAAGGGGCGCGGGCAAGGGAGACGGGATCCCGGCCAAGAAGCAGATGGCACATGGTTGTGTTTCCCACCGCCGTTATCCTCGAGACCGGAAGGAGTGGCAATTCGACCGTCAGCTGCTCCAGCAGGTCGTTGAGACAGGATACGATCAACCCTTGCAAGGTGGATAATCCATCGGCCTCTTCGATGCAATAATTGATGCGGGAAATCACATCCTGGCCGAAATCCGCCTGAGGATTCGCGGCGGATACGACCCGCATCAGCTTGTGAGCGGAAAGCTCCCATAGCATGCCGACAACTGTCGTGGTTCCAATATCAAATGCAACTCCGAAGCTCGGAGTATTCCCGGAGGGCAGAGTTTTCAAAAAATCCTCCGAAAGGACCGTCAGCCCTTCCTTTCTGGAGTCAGACGATCCTGTCCGGCATCGACCGCATTCATGACATCGTCCGCCGAATACGCAGACCTTGTTCGCTTCCATAGTTCCTCCGGTTCAAAAAAGGGCGGTATTTGACAACACCGCCCTTTCTGTTTTGCTCGTTTTCGTGTTCAATCGCTCTCAGGATAGTAAACCGACTCCTTGCCGGATCACTTGATCCCTGCGTGCCGCTTGAACCGCTCCACCGAGTTGATACGAATGTCCAAAGCTTCGGCGATCCTGAACTTCGCTTCCATTCCCATGGTAGACTCTGTGCAGGGCTCCTGGTGTCCCAGCCCGAATCCCCGCTCCTCGCGGATCTCGGACATGGTCACCACGTCGCAAATCTCCTCCAGCGTCAGACCGAGCTTGTCGGCCACATAACGCTTTGCTTCGTCGATACGCATCTTTTTGCTGAGCTGCAGGCGCATCACCATATCGCCCGTGGTGCGTACACCACCCATGCTGGAAGCCACAGAATGAGCGGCTTCCATGCCCAGCGGATCACCGACGCCTATCTACAATCCGTCCAGGCGGCAAATCTCTATGAGACATTTGTCAGCCCGGGTGACCACGTCGGCCGGTACATTTTCGCACATGGGGATCGCGCACACGCCCATACCCACATCGGCATGGACGGGGATGTTGGACGCTTCCACCGTAGCTTTGATAAATGTACAAACTCTGGCAATATTCCAGGGGAAGCTTTCACTGCAGTTGGTGTTGACCACAGCCCCGAAAATCGAAGCGCCGGCCTTTTCCGCAAGCTTCACCTGTTTGTGGGGATACAGGCCCGCAAGCCGCTGTCCGTCGTATTCCAGCTTTCCATGCATGCCCAAAACGAATTCTCCGGCCATACCGATGATCACAGGCATATCCGGATACGTCTTCGTGATCTTTTCGCAGGCTTTCAGCGCCGCCAGAAAATCGGCGTCACCGGCCGCGCCGCTGGTATCCAGTTCAATGGCATCAGCCCCTACTTCGTAGGTCTGCTTTGCCACAAACAGGATGTCGTTGACGGAATGTTCCACGGCCTCTTCTTGTGCTGCAAGCGCTTCCTTGATCTTGCCTTGAGGCAGCAGCTCCGCCCAATTGTCCACAGGACCGTCGGGTTTGGTATAGAACCCTAAATTCGGCATCGCTCCGTAATACAGCGGCAGCGTCGTCTTGTCCAGGGCCAGCTTGAGCATCCCGGCTTCCCGCTTGGCGATCCCTTTTGCCGTTTTGTAATTGTAGTCCGGATTTCCGATATCCACGCTGTCACAGCCCAGGACCCGTTCGTGGATCATGGCTGTGGCATCTCGTGTAATGGGGATGCCGCACTTGGTCGGGATCTTGTCTGATCCCGAATCCGAGGTAGTCACAACGGCATCGATGGGATTGACACCCACCACGCCGCCGGGCATCGTGACGATATCGAAAATCTTTTGCAGCTCTTCTTCGCTGAGAGGCGGAATTTTTCCCCGATCCACCGCGTCATCCATGCCGGCTCTGAGATCATCCCAGATCTCCTCGGCAGTCATGTATACGATGGAACCGTCTCCCATTCGGGTAAAGTACTTCTGCTCTTTCATCCAGTGCTTTCCCTCCTTAGCTTTCCAGCTGTGCAAGAATGTAATCCACCGTATCGGAGGCATCCTCGCAGTAGCAATCTGCGCCGATCCTGTCGGCCCAACGCTTCGTGACCGGGGCGCCGCCGATCAGGGTCTTGACCTGATCCCGAAGGCCGGCTTCCTGAAGTTTCTTTTCGATCTCCTTCTGAACAGTCATCGTGGATGTAAGCAGCGCACTGCTTCCCACAAATCCGGCACCGGTCTCTTTCACCTTTTCAATAAAGACGTCCGCGGGGACTTCCCGACCAAGGTCGTAGACTTCGATGCCGTTGGACTTGACCAGGGCGGCAACGATTCCCTTTCCGATGTCATGGACATCACCCTCTACTGTTCCGATCACCATTTTACCTTTGGCGTTGGTGTTGGCGCTGCCCAACTTTTCTTCAATGGCGGCAGCAGCCAGCTGCATGATCTCCGTGGAGAAAATCAGCTCCGGCAGAAAGATTTCTCCTCTTCCGAAAAGATCTCCGAGGTGCTTGATCCCGGCGCCAAAGCCTTCTGTCAGAAGGGCGAGCGGCGGTATTCCAAGTTCGTCTCCTGCGGCAAGGGCTTGCCTTGCCATGTCTTCGTCGCATTCTACCACTGAATCAAAGGCCAGCTTCAATGCTTCTTCTCTCGTCATAGGCACTCCTTTTCCTTGGATGTCCGGCAGCGTGTCAATGCCGGTGCATCCAACCTCCATATAAAGACATCATACAATCATATCGGCCTATAGGCAAGAATTAATACGATAATCTTGCAGACTTGCCATATTTCGCCGAAAAGTTTATAGTAACCGTGTTATGATACCGTCAAAATCGATATCCGGGAGAATAATATGACCGAAATACAACACTGTCTCAAAACCGCTGCGCCCGCGCCGGAGGGCCGGCTGCAGAAAGAAATCGATTCCTTTCAGCTGCTGGACCGGCTTGGGATCACTTACGCCTGGCTGGATCATGAAGTTAAAATGACCATCGCCGATTGCGGCGATATCGACGCGCTGCTGGAGATCGATCTGTGCAAAAATCTTTTCCTCTGTAATAAATCAAAGGACGAATTTTATCTCCTGATGATGCCGGGCAGAAAAAAATTCATCACCAAACAAGTCTCTCATCTGGTCGGCACAAGCAGACTGGAATTTGCGCCCGAATCATATATGGAAGAGTATTTGAACCTGACTCCGGGATCCGTCAGCGTAATGGGACTGATGTATGACTATGAACAACGTGTGCGGCTTCTGATCGACAGCGACGTGCTTGGCCATCGTTACATCGGCTGCCACCCCTGTATCAATACGGCCAGCCTGAGGATGCCGACGGAGGACTTTCTCCAAAAGTTCCTGCCCGCCGTCGGCCATGAGCCGGTTATCTTGGAATTATGATCCGTTTCAGCGCTTCAACCCAGACTGGCGGCAGCTTCGTTCACATTTTTCATTGCGTTGATGCCGAAAGGACAACGTCCGTTGCAGGCGCCGCAGGATATGCAGGCGGAAGCCTTGATATCTAAGGCGTTGTAAGCCTGACGCACATCTGCAGTGATCCCTGCGACGCGACTTTGATCCAGCAGCCGGGTGACGGCGGCAATATTGATCTCTGCCGGACACGGCAGACAATGGTTGCAGTACAGACACGCGTTCTCGCCGCAGGCTTCGATATGATCAAAAATCTTGCTGTAATCCCGTTCTGAAGCCGTTGCCGTGAGATAGGACAGCGACTGCTCCAGCTCCTCAACGGACTTGACGCCGGCCAGGGCGCTGACCACGCCGGGTCGGGACAGCGCATAGTGGATACACTGGGAGGGCGTCATCGCCTGACGGAAAGGCGATGTGTCTGCAGACAGCAGCCTGCCTCCCCCAAAGACTTTCATGACCGTGATCCCGATCCCCTTCTTCTCGCAAAGCGTATATAATCCGGCCCGGTCCTGATCCACATCCAACTGGACAGGGGCCTCTCCGCCATCCTTGAGTCCGTCGACTTTTTCCATGAACCCATCGATGCTGTAGTGGTTGTAGACCATATCCATGGCGGGATTGATGCTGAACATCAACACGTCGAACAGATCCGTCTCCACTAATTTTTTGGCAATGGTGGAATTATGACAGCCTATCCCAAGACTCCGGAAACGTCCGGAATTTTTCAACTCAAGGCAGTAGTCAAGGATCCCGTTGGATTCCAAAAGCTTCATGTCTTCTTCTGTGTCGCAGTAATGGATCATGCCGATATCGATATAATCCGTTTCCAAACGGGTGAACAGATCCTCGAGGGACGATTTGCTCAAGGCAAGGTCTCTCGTTTTTGCGTACTGGCCGTCCTCCCAGACAGTACAGATCTGCCCCTGGAGCAGCATTTTCTCACGTCTCCCCCGCAGCGCAGCGCCGATATGGCTTCGAACATTTGGTTCCGCCATAAAGATATCCAGAATGTTCATGCCGGCGTCTATGGCACGGTCTATGACATTGCGGACTGTGGTCTCGTCCTGACCCTCCAGGTATTCGCCTCCAAGCCCGATGATGCTGGCCTCCATGCGGGACCGCCCCAAAGATCTGTAGATCATTCAGCCATGCCTCCTTGCATCAGTTCCTGAGCGCAGCGGATGACCGATGCGGCCACTGCGTCCACATCCTCTTCCTGAATGCCCCAGTTGCTGAGACTGCAGCGCATAACGGGTACGCCCCCTACCTTGGAATGGTTCAGGAACGCGCCGCCGTCCAGACGGATCTTCTGGCGAAGCAGCAAGATCTCTTCATCACTTACTTGTTCCTTGTTCAGCGTAAAAGCAAAGCCGTTGAGCCGTACAGGCCCCATCAGCCGGAGAAAACCCGAGCCTTCCAGTTTTTTCGCAAAGAGCCTGGCCATGGCGCAATCCCGATCCACCATTTCTTCATAGCCCTTCTTCCCGTAAGCCATCAACGTCATCCATACGGCCAAAGCCCGGAGTCTGCGGCTCCCTTCGTTCCCCAGGTTGGTGAAATCGGTTTCGTCTGACACCGGCCCGCCGACGGAGACTTCCTGAGCGTAGACCCTGTATTGGTATTCTCTGTATTCTTTGCGCACCAGCGCTATGGCACAGTCATAGGGCACATTGAGCCATTTGTGGCAATCGATGGTGAGGCTGTCTGCGAGAAGGATCCCTTCGAAAAGCGGCTTGTACAGCCCTGAAGCAGCGGCTACGATGCCGATGGCGCCGTCCACATGGAGGAAAAATTCATACTTTTCTTTCAGCGCAGCGATCGCCTTCAGATCGTCCACATCACCGGAGTTGGCCGTGCCCATGTTGGCGATGACGATGCAGGGCTTGCCCCTGTTCGCCGACAATGCCGCCTCCAGCTTATCCACATCCACAGCCTCTCTTCCCTTCAGCGTCCCCACTGCGGTCAGACTGCTTCTGCCCAGGCCAAGTATTGACAATCCTTTGTACACCGACGGATGGGCCGTGCCGGAAAGGATTACAGGACGTTCAAGACCATATACACCATCGTCAGCGGTTTTCCCCTGGGACTGTGCAGCCCATTCACGGGCTGCGGCCAACGCTGCGGCGGTGGCCATAGTGGCGCCGGAGGTGAAATTCCCCTTCATGTCCGGATGCAAACCCAACAGGTCCACGAGAGCCGTCACGGCCTCCTCTTCGATCTGCCGGTCCAGATATCCTGCAAAGCCAAAGGCATTCTGGTCATAGAGAGAAGTAAGCCAGTCGCCTGCCAGGGCGGCAGGGGTGACGCCGCCTACAACAAATCCGTAATAACGGGGGCCGGTGTTTAAAGCGACATAGGGCGCGTATTCCTTCCGAAAATAGTCCAGCGCTCCGTGTGCACCCATTCCCTCCTCACCGATGCGAAGCATTTCTTTTCCGGGAAAGACCGGGGAGACGGTGCCTTCTTCGCGACGAGCCAAAAACGACTCTGCCTCAGCCAGCACAGACTGCAGAAGAGCCATCTGATTACTTTTGTCTTCTTTCATTTTTTGATACATCACTCAACCTCCGGTTCTGTCATTAACGTGTTTTCAGTATAGCACAGTTTTATTCTTTGATTAAGCACCAGCGATCAACACCGCCGGCAAAATCAAATGCCCCGGGCCGTCGGCCCGGGTCGCAGGGAATTCGCTGGTGCATTCTATTATTCGCCTCCCCGAAACTTTATGTATTGCCAATCGTGGCGCGGTGACAGCTCACTTCAAAATCAATACGATTTTAACGCCCGGCATTTTCAGGAGTGTTTGAACGATCGTCTCTTCGCTGCAGCGGTTCAGGACGCGAAGCGTCACCTGCAGTCCCACCTGCCCGGGTAAAGAGCTTCTGGCCGGATGGATCTCCAACTCCATGATACTGTAATCTCCCTGGTTCAGGCATTCGACCAGAGGATTGACTGATTCAGCCCCATCGATCTCCAGATAGAAATTAAACAGCCGATGGGTTCCTTTCTTTCGGTTTTCCATTCTGGAAAGCAGCGCAACCGTTATTAATGACAGCGCTGTTCCGATCAATGCGCCGGAATAAAAACCGATCCCGCAGGCGAGACCGATGGCCGCCATGCACCACAGACCTGCCGCAGTGGTCAGCCCTTTCACTTTTGCCGTGCTCTTGACCAGGATCGTACCGGCGCCCAGGAAACCTACACCCGACAGTACCTGAGCGCCGATCCGGAGAGGATCCGTTCCCAGCCCCAGGACTTCGGTTGCATACAGACCGACCATTACAGCCATTGCAGAGCCGACCCCCACTAAAATGTGGGTTCGGAAACCAGCCACTCTGCCGTGGCTTTCCCGCTCCAGGCCAACAGCCCCCGACAACACCGCTGCCAGGATCAGTCTAAAAAACACTGATGCCAGATTGAAATCGCGAAGCAATTCGGTTATTTCACCCATGGTCCACCTCCCGGCGGCAGGTCACAGCCTGCAAACGATGGAAAAATCAGAAAACGGATATTCAACGATGGCAGTCCCATCCTCCAGATATTGATGCTGAAGGTCTACATTCATACCTGCTCCGGCCTTTCCGCTCAGGATATCGCGGAAGGCCTGAACTGCCTCTGAAATTTTCTCCGGGTCCACGACCAGATCGTTGTGAGAACAGTATAATGCCTTAATCTCAGCGACTCGGGATTGGATCTTTTCCATTGAATTCAGATAGGCCTTCAAGTCGGAGCGTCCGAATTCGGGGCAGTCAAAGTGGGCATACAGCGCAGCCTGGTAAAAGGTGTCACCAGTAAAGAGGATCTCATGCTTTTTATCCAGCAGCATCATACTGTCGGAAGAATGCCCCGGTGTATGGATCACTTCCAGGATCCGTCCGCCAAGATCGATCTGATTCCCCTCCTTCACCGGGCTGATACGATAAGGCGGCACACAAAATGTATCAGGCTCCAGTCCTTCGGGAAACCCTCCGATAAACATCTCCTGCCTCAGCTGGTCGGCAAAAAGCTCGTTGGGCGCTCCGTTTTTCGCCGTATAAAAAGCCTGGGGATCATCGTAGGCCAGCACTTTCCCAAACAGGTGATCACAGCCGATGTGATCAAAATGGGAATGGCTGTTGGCCGCAAGGATCTCACCCGGATACAGCTGCCCGGCGATTTCAGTGATATCGAAAAAACCTTCTCCGGTATCCCACAGCAACGCCCGGTCATCTCCGACGATCAGAAATGAATTGACCTCTTGGCAATGCAATGGCTCGACGATGGCGAATACATCCCCCGGAAGACGATAGACACGAAACCAGCCGTTCCTGCAGTTTACCGAAACTTCCACATATTTTTCATAATATGGACGTGGGTATTTTTCCTGAAAACTCATCGTGTCCTCCCGAATAAAAAGAGATTTGTTACTTTCACTATAACAAATCTCCTTCTTTGTGTCCACGTACTGTGCTTCGGGCTTATAGTCCCAAAACCTGCCCGCCCATAAAATAGCCGGCGGCCATCAAGATCCCGTTCCACAGTGCGACACCGGCGGCGGAGGCGGCCAGATAGATCTTCATTCCCACTTTGGCCGCGCCGGCAGGAAAACAGATCAGCGTGCGGAGCACAGGGATGAGTTTTCCTGCAAGCACCGCCCAAAAGGCATTGTCATGGAGGCGACGCTCAAACCGGTCCAGCCGCGCGCCCAAAGCCGGTCTTTTCGCTTTCAGTTTGACGAGCAAGAGATCCTCTCCTATGTATCCGATGGCGTACAGCACAATGCTTCCCAGCAGCCCGGCCAGAATCGAAAGGCCAAAGGCCAGCATAAAATTTTGTCCTGAATAAGCGACCCACACACCGGTAGCCGGCAGAATGATCCCCGCGGGAAAACCCGGGAGGTTCAAATACTCCAGAAAAACGACGACGAATACGACGGCCATTCCCTGTTCATCGAGGAA
Source organism: uncultured Clostridia bacterium (assembly GCA_938009115.1). Classification (GTDB taxonomy): domain Bacteria; phylum Bacillota; class Clostridia; order Peptostreptococcales; family Anaerovoracaceae; genus UBA10908. The sequence continues at coordinate 2,855 of CALLHZ010000038.1, read as the reverse complement.
TTGGAGTATCTGCCGGGCATCCATGTCAGACCTCCCGCTTCCGTGCATCCTGCTGACGGAACAGCATCGGCGCTTTTTTATACAATGCGGCCATGGCTGCCACCGTAATGATCGTTTCCGGCAGCATATAACTGCCGTTGTAGATCAGTGAAAACGTGACGGCTCCGAAACCATCCTGAGTCAGGGATCCCCAAATTAGGAATCCTGAAACGAAGGAGCAGAGAAAGCGTATCAGACAGACCGCAAAGGTCCCGAAAGATATTGTTCTCATCGATAACTTTCCGTTGAACATCCGGGCAAATCCATCTGCCAGCCCCAGCAGTGTAAATGCCAGGATGTAATCCAGCAGGATAGCACCTACCAGCGCTGTGGCGGTTCCCGCCGGCGGCGCATAGATCCCGCCCAGGAGCATCTGGAGAAGACTGTTGGCAAAGCCGGCCAGCAGCCCCCAGTTGTTTCCGTGACGAAAGGAAATCAGGATGAAGGGCAGCATGGAAACAGCCGTGACAGATCCTCCGTTCGGCATCCGGAACAACTGGACCTGGGCGAGTACCGTTCCGACGGCGACAAGGATCGCGCATTCGGCCAGTATCCGCACTTTTGAATCATTTGTACTCATCTATTGAGCCTCCTTTATGTATGTACATAAAAACAGCGTGCACACCGCAAGGTGCACACGCCGGGCCTCGAACAATTCACTGAATTCCTCGACACTTATGCTCCCTACGCCGGAATGACCCGGATCAGGTTAAAAGAGTTTGATCTCAGCCGCACAGCGGCACCCCTGTTTTTATGTCAAATTTATTATACCCTGCCTTCAGGGTTTGTCAAGGCTGAAGTGTCTGACAGAGCGAGCGGAAAGGTTCAGCGGATATATCCCTTTTCTCTCAATACAGCATATGCAGCTTCCGCTCTGCCGTCGTTGATCATCAGAACGGGGCCGGTACAGCCCATTCCCGATTCCGCGTAAATGCCCTTCGCCCACAAAGCCTCCACAGCCTCATCCAGCTCCATGACTTCGATGCCGTGGATCTCTTCAGTGCAGGTTTCCTTCGGCGGAGCAGCCGCTTTCTTTGCCGGCGCTTCAGCGGTCTGCATGCGTTGTTTTGCCTCGTCGATCAACGCCTGCAAGCCTGCCTTTTTAGCCTTTCCATATTCTTGCTTTGCAAGGGAGAGCAAATCGCCGGTAACGGTCTGCGTCGCGTATTCCACGGCATTGACGATCACGGGTATTCCAGAAGCGCGGGAAACGATAAGGATGCGTTTGTCATATCCCTCGCCGATTCCCGGGCCATAGCCGTAGCCTACGGCTTCCACGCCGCCGCCGGTGGTAAAGGCAGACAGCATTTTCATCATCAAATTACCGGTAAGCGTGTCCATGACCATCACATCAGCGGAGCCCTGAAGCAGATCATTGCCGCGCATCACAGACCCGCCGTCGGCTCTGGCCGAATCGGCAAAGCGAATGGCATAGCCGTTATCGGAGAGGGTGCGCAAAATACGCTCACATTGTCTGGCGCCTTCCACATTGGCAATGCCAAGTGCAGGCTCCGGGATCCCGCAAGCCTTTGCCGCGATGATGCCGGCTATTGCATTTCTTACCATGGCTTCCACCCTGTCTGTTGCCGTGGTGCCGGTGGTCGTGGCAATAAACATTTCACGGCCGGAGGAAGGCGTTTGGATGCGTCCAACGGTCGACACGCCGATGGGGAACGGATAGTGAGCCGCGACGGCGGCATCGATCTCTCCGGAGGCCAGCATCGCATCCATCTTATTAAGACAGCCCTCTCCGTCGACAAGAACAGCTTTATAGCCCTTTCTGTTTGCGACATTCACAGCATTTCTGACCATATCCTGCCCCAGCTCTGAATCAGGCACAGCGACGCCGATCACGGGCATTGCGCGGATCACCGCAGGAGCCGGCATGTTGCCGGAGCCCTCCTTCTTCGTGTTGGCCTGGAGAAAGAAGGAAATACCATCAAACTGATTCGTCATGCGTCCAAGGAACAGAGAACCCTTGCCGATGATCATGGCATTCTTCGTGGCCCCGGCAATTATGCTCTCCCTGGCAAAGCCCAAATACGGAACGCCGGAGGGGATGTGGCCCTGGGTGGGCGCAAAGCCTCGCAGCCCGTGCTTTTTCACAAAAGCTGGGAGCTCCGAACGCTCCAGCTGGCCCAGCTTGACGCCGAGGGCGGCGATCATTTTATAGTTGGCTTCCGGCACGTCCCCTGCCCCTGCAGGCTTGGTGATGTCAGGATTCTGCATTTCGGGAGAGTACTTATCCACATCGGTGATCTTCATGCCTGCCGAAGTGAGCGGATCCGTCACAAGGGATTCGATCACAGACTGAGGAGACGACCCGGTGCCGACGGTATGCCGCCCGATGATATCCAGGTTGATCTCAGGGCTGACGCCGTCGTTTTCAGAAATCAGGGCCGCAAAGCCGCCCAGGCAGTCCTCAAGTAAAGGCAATCCCTTGCGGATATGGTCCTTGCCGTTCATGCCAAGTTTCGCAGTGCAGCCGCCACCGGCGACTACGACGTTTTTAAAGGCTCCGGCTTTCACTAGAGAAGCAGCCTCCACAATTGCATGGGCAGGCCCTGCGCAAAATGCCCGGGTATCCGACCCGGTGGCATTGACCAGACCCGCAATTTCTGCCGCTGCTTTGGCAAAATTGCCGCCGCCCCGCTGATTCATGTCGCCGCAGGCTTCTTCGCTGCAGTCGATCACGTAATCCACGTCTGCGGCATCCAAACCGCTCTGCCGGAGCAAGTGAAGGATTGTGAGTACTTCGGAGGCCTTGGATACAAGATTTTCGAATATGACATGCGCGCTCAGATTCAGGTCTACAT